>DASWST010000046.1:0-71466 GCA_036402515.1 Pseudonocardia sp. | reverse complement strand
ACCCAGAACAGCAGCTCGCCCATCACCTTGGCGAAGAACTTCGGCCGCGCGTACATCAGGCCGCCGACCACGACCGACAGCCCGGCGTAGACGTTGGGTTCCTGCACCGCCATGAAGCAGAAGTCCTCGATCCGAGGCAACCCCACATGCTCGACAATAAAATTCAAGTCAGTAAACGACGTGGCGGCGGTGTCCACATCGCGGACATCGAACGCGTCCTTGTCCAACGGCCAGATCGTCGGGCCCTTGTGCACGTGGATGTTCTTGATACCCAGCTCCTGGGACTTCTCCAGGAACCGGAACGCCTCCGGATCCCGCAGCGTCCACCCGCGTGAACCCTGGCGCCACTCGGCGGTGTACAGCTTGACGCCGGTGAAGTTGTAGCGCTTGTGGTCCTCTTCCAGCTGCTTGATCCCGGCGTCGCCCTCGCGCGGGTCCCACCGGCCGTTCACGATCAGCTTGCCCGGGTACCGCTCCGCGAGCGCCCCGTTGCGCTCGAGCGTGTTGAACCCGTCCCGGTACCACTCCTTCAGGTACGTCGACTGGAAGATCGCCACGTCCACGTGGCCCTCGTCGAACACGTCCCGGACGAAGTCCTCCTCGGTGACCTTCAGGTAGTGGTTCCAGTCCCAGTGCGTCTCCGGCGGCCCCAGCTTGTGGTAGCCGTAGAAACAGTCGATCCAGCCCTTCGCGTACTGCTCCGCCCCCGGCACCCAGTTTTCCTCACTGGCATCCCAGAAATGCGAGTGGGAATCCACCACGAAGTACTTCTCGCCGTCCTTCTCGTACATTTCCAGATTTCCTTTCGAGTGCGGAAGGCTCGTGAGTGGCGGGGCGTGGCCTGGCCACGCGCGCGCCACTCACGAGCCGCAGGCAGTTATGTGGTGGCCTTCAGGTCGAAGCCGATGTACTCGGCGGCGTCCTCCGGGTTGGCGAACATGATGGTGCGGTCGTCGAGGTGCACCATCCGCCCGTAGTGGGTGGACATGTTCTCCTCGAACTCGGCGGCGTCGAACCAGCCCTCTTCCTCGCCGGCCGCGTCGTCCACGTCCGCGTAGATCAGGTCGAACCGTCCCGTGCCGTCCACCCGGATCATCGAGGGCAGCGGGGTCACCGTCACGTTGTCCAGCTTCCGCAGGACCTCCGCGACCACGGCGCCCACCTGGTTGTTCATCAGGGTGAAGCCGCACCTGTTGGACGCGGTGTTGTCCGACTTGAAGGGACTCTCCGAGGTCTTGAAGGCGGTCACTGGTTCAGCTCCTTCGGTACGTTCAGACCCAGTTCGGACAGGATTCCGGTGAAGCGGTTCTTGGCCCGGTCGAGCGCGTCCTCGAACCTGGGCGGCTTGAAGTCCGGTTGCGACCACAGCGGCTGCAGGGTGCGGGCCGCCTCCAGGCACTGCGGCACCCAGTTGGACAGCCAACCGTTCATGATCTCTTTGTTGTGCTCGGCGAACTCGCGGTCGCTGACCCTCGGCTCGAACATGGCGATGGTCATGCGCAGGTCACGCTGCGCGAAGTCGTGCTCACCCGCGCCCACCACGGTGGGCGTGACGAAGTCGCCGTTGCCGGCCGCGCACTGCTGAACCAGGCCGCTGCGGAACAGCTCGCTGACCAGCGGCTCGAACACCACGTTCGCCGCGAAGACCGACTCGCCCCAGTCGTCCTGGATCGCGGGGAGCGCCTCGGTGACCTTCCGCACGCCCTGCCAGTTCGGGTCGGAGTTCCACGCCTCCAGGTGCGCGCTGCCGTCGAAGCGCTCGATCTCTTCGGAGAGTGTGAGGTTGTACAGCGCCAGGTCCTGGGCGAACCGGATCTTGTGCATGCCGTTCACCGCGATGGCGGTGTTGTGCATGTTCGTCGGGCCCGACCGGTTGGCGTGGGAGAACACGTACAGGCCGAGGACGTGCTCGACGTGCATCCAGGCGCCGACGTTGTGCGCCACGAAGTGCACCCAGTTGTTGTTCCACTGGTCGAACGCCTTGGCCTGCCGGGCGTTGTCGATGTTCTGGTTGAGCTGGCGGACGACGTTCGCGCCGTAGCGGTAGAGCGTCATCTCCCACTCTTCGTTGGGGTCCCGGAACTCGTGCCAGCCGTGCGCCGGCCAGTCCAGGTCCTTCCCGCCGCCACCGCTGCCGATACCCCGCACCGGCTCCGGGTCGTCAACACCCCACGCCTTGAGCTTGGTCCAGGTCAGCGGGTAGCCGGTCTCGCCGTCCGCGAAGCCGTAGATCCAGCCCTGGGACAGGTAGTGCCGGGGGTCGGGCTGCACCTCGACGGTGACGTCCTCGTAGTGCGTCTGCTTGCGCTTCTGCGGCTTGAAGTAGTTGTAGCGGCGGGCGTTGGAGTCCGGGAACTCCTTCGCGCCGGCCTCGGCATCGGTGAACTGGACCTTCGGAACGGACCGTTCCTGTGCGGTTGTCATAGCGGGTCTCCTCGCCCCGGCCGCGCCGGGAGATCGTTACTGCCCGGGTTCGCCGGTCGTGGTGAACTTGTCGTAGTAGATCCGCGTCTCAGCGACGCCGAGCTTGGCCAGCATTGGCATGGCCGCCTCGACCATTGGCGGCGGCCCACAGACGTAGGCGTCCTGTCCGGCGAGCTCGGACTGCAGCCGCTTGACCACGTCGGTGATCAGCCCGATCTCGCCCTCCCAGCCGCACTCGGCGGTGGGCTCGGACAGTGCCGGCACGTACCGGAACCCCGGCAGGGACTCCTCCAACGCCCGCAGCTCATCCTCGAAGCACAGGTCAGCCCGGGTGCGCGCGCCGTAGTAGAAGGTGGCCTTCCGGGCGATGCCGCGGTCGGACATGGACCGCAGCAGGGACAGGATGGGCGCCATCCCGGCCCCGCCGCCGACGAAGACCAGGTCCGAGTCGTGGCTCTCCCGCAGCGTGAACACCCCGAACGGTCCGCTCAGGTTCAGCTGGTCGCCGACCTTGAGCTCGTCGGCCAGGTACCGGGAGAACAGCCCGTCCGAGTACACCTTGATCACGAACTCCAGTCGGCCGTCCTCCCGGCTGGAGGTGTTGGCCATGGAGAACGACCGGTGCTCGTCGGTACCCGGCACCGCGATGTCCATGTACTGCCCGGGGAAGAACTTGATCTCCTTGGGCTCCACCAACCGAAGCACCAGGTGTCGCATGTCATGGGTGACCGGGTCATTCGCGACCACCTCTGCGACCGCCTCGACGATCGGCAGCCCGGACCGGATCATCTCCTCGTCGTAGTTGAGCAACTCGATGGTCAGGTCCTCGTAGGCATGCGCCCGGCAGAGCAGGGTGAAGCCCTCGTCCTTCTCGTAGTCGGGCAGCGCGAACGTGGAGTACGAGTCGTGCTCGACGTCCTCGCCGTCGAGGATGAACGACTTGCACGCGGCGCACTGGCCTTCCTTGCAGCCGTGCATCAACATCACGCCCTGCTCGGCGGCGCCGCGCAAGATCGTCTGGTCCTCGTCGACCTCGATCTCGATGCCGACCGGCTCGAACCGCACCACATGCTTCTCTGACATGGCGTCCCTCGACTGCTGAACATCTCTGATGCGGGCAGGTCGAGAGGAGGAGCACCCGGTGGGCACCGGGCGCCCCTCCCTCTCGAAGCCAGCTCTGACGGTTTCCGCGACTCGCGCTGACGAAATCCCCGACTCGCGGAACGGTGGTCAGGCCAGGTCAGGTCTGGGCCGGTGCCGGGCGGCCGGCCGGTCCCTGCCTGCGGTAGTCCGCGGCCCAGGCTTCCCGCTGCTCGGGCGTCATCTCGTTGAGCACCACGTTCGGGCTCGCCAGCGGCGGGCACCGACGCAGGTGGTCCAACGTCCACATCTTCGACGGGTCGAGGTTCAGATGTGGCTGCGCGACCAGGGTGTTGCCGTCGTCGCGCACGAAACCCATGTCGGCGACCACGTCGGCCCAGTTCCAGCCGTGGTAGAGCGTCTCCCACTCGCGGTGGCCCACCAGCTGGCCCATGTTGGGCGTCTCGCGGCCCTGGTAGATGGGCCGGAAGGCGGTCGTGTCGGTCCACGCGCAGACCTCGTGGCAGTACGTGCGCACCACGCCGTCGACCTCTTCCATGACCATGTCCTCGCGGACCAGACACGGCACCATGCAGGTCCAGCACCGGTTCGGGTACACGTAGTCGACGTCCTCGAAGACGATCGGGTTGTGCCCGTTCGGCGTGGCGAGGCGGTTGTAGTTCTCCCACCACTTGCCGTACTTGTCGTACCAGCCCGGGTACTTGTACTCGAACCACTCGAAGTCGTCGTCGGTCATCGCGTCGATGCGCCAGTAGTTGGCCAGCCAACCGGTGGCGAAGAACTGCGCGACCTCGTGGACGTATCCCTTCTCCCAGATCTGCTTCCACGACTCTTCGATCAGGTCGTGCGGAATGACCAGGCCGTACTTCTCCAGCGGCACCAGGTAGCTGCGGTAGTAGTCGTCGTAGATCCAGCGACGCCACATCTCCGCGTAGGACTCCCGCTCCTTGCGGCGGTCCTTGGTGCCGTACTCGATGAAGGTGCCGATCGCGGCGTCCACCACGCGGTGGTTGTTCCACCACGCGTAGCGCAGGTCGCGCTCGAGCAGCTGGTGGTTGCTCTCGTCGGACAGCGCCATCAGCAGGGTGGCGTAGCCATTGGAGATGTGCCGCGACTCGTCCGACTGCACCGAGTGGAACACCGTGGGCAGCAGGTAGTCGCCGTTGGCGGCCGCCTCGGCCGGCATGGCCACGAACAGCGTGTTGGTGAACGCCGTCTCGGCCACGATGGTCAGGTAGATGCTGGCCGCGGTGATCGCGTCACCGGTGATGAAGCCTTCCGCGAACTGCCGCCCGATCGTGCCGCAGTAGTCGTTGTGGAAGTTCCGCAGGCTCGAGTTGAAGCCGGCCGGGTCGATGTAGTTGTTCATGTAGATGCGCTTGAGGTTCTGCTGGATCGTGCTGTGCCGAACCTCGTCGATCATCTGGATGGCCTGGCCGTTGTGCAGCTCCGGGTTGGGCACCGTGTGGAACAGCATCGGCATGGACCGCGCGGCGGAGATCTCCGGCAACGGAATGATCGACAGGAACAGCTTCTGCCACTCCAGCCAGCGCTCCTGCACCTGGCGGAACATGTTGCCCCGGATCGCGCCGTCCTGGGCGCCGTAGACCCGGTGGTCCTTCTCTTCCTGCATCGGGAAGTAGGACCGCAGCACCTGCTTGAGCGGGTCCTTCTTCTGCGCCTTCTGGAAGGTGTAGTCGGTGCCGTACTTCTGATACGGCGTGTGGTACATCGGTTCCCAGGAAAGCTCCTGGATCTTCTGGTGCGCCTTTGCCACGCTCTGGCGACTCATGGTTACTCCTCGTCCAAAGCTCCTCATGGGGGCTTCGCCCGCCCCGGCGGGAAGTCCCCGTAATAGGGATCACACAGGGGTCGAGGGGTGACCGCGGTCTCATCATGAGACGTGGATCACTGAGTCCGGCGAACCGCGCGCCGCGGGCACCGCGTGACCAGCCGGTGGGCACCTGTCGCGCTCGCGGGCCGGCCCTGTCTCAGGGCCAGCCGCACCCGAACCGCTACCCCGACCGTTGCTGCCCGGCCCGGGCGGGTGTCCCGATTTCGGCGAGTCCGGTCAGGGCCCTCGGCAGTGGGCCCAGGTGCAGGACGCCGAGGCGTTGGGTGGCGCGGGTGAGCGCGACGTAGAGTTCGGCCGCGCCCCGTGGGCCGTCGGCGAGAATCCGTTCCGGTTCCACGACCAGGACGGCGTCGAACTCCAGACCCTTCGTCTCCGAGGGCGACACGATCGTCACCGCGCCCGGCACTGTGCTCGTCCCTCCGCCCGCCCTTCCAGCTGGCCCGATCACCACGCTGGTGCCTTCGCGGCCGGCTTCCTCCCGTACGAACTCCTCGATGGCGGCGGGCAGTTCGTCCTCAGTGACCCGCCGCGACCACGGCTGGACGCCGCACGCGCGGACCGACTCCGGTGGCTGCACCCCGGGTGCGAACTCGGCGAGCAGCGCGGCGGCGACCGTCATGATCTCCGCGGGGGTGCGGTAGTTCACCGTCAGCGACCGGTACACCCAGCGGCCGGGCACGTACGGCTCCAGCATCGTGCCCCACGACGTGGCCCCGGCCGCCGACCGGCGTTGGGCGAGGTCGCCGACCACGGTGAACGATCGCGCCGGGCAGTGCCGCATCAGCACCCGCCAGTCCATCTCGGACAGCTCCTGTGCCTCGTCGACCACGACGTGCCGGTAGGTCCAGTCCCGGTCGGCGGCGGCGCGTTCGACGAGCTCACGGGTGTCCTGCTCGACGAAACGGTCGGCGAGGTCCTGCGAGTAGAGCAGGTCCGTGGCGAACAGGTGGTCCTCGTCGTCCATCGAGTCCTCGCGCCTGGCGAGCATGTCCAGCGCGGCATCGGCGTACTCGGCCTCGGCCTTCCGCCCCTGCGCAGCGGCCCGCTCGGCCGCCTGGTCGGCCGCCTTGTCGCGACCGAGCAGGTCGACGAGCTCGTCGAGCAGCGGCACGTCCGACACCGTCCAGGCGGTGCCGTCGCCGCGTGCCAACGCCGGGTCCGCGCCGGCCGCCCGCAACCGTTCCGGGGACGTGTACAGCGGTCCCAGCAGCGTCTCCGGGGTGAGGATCGGCCAGAGTGCGTCGAGGGCGGCGGTGAACTTGTCATCGCCGGCGAGCTCCTTGAGCAGCACCCCCCGCAGGCGCTCCCATTCGGCGCGGTCTTCCCGGGTCAGCCAGCCACGGCCGATCCGGGATATTGCCCGTTCGGTGAGCACGTACGCGATGATCTCGATGAACACCGCGCGGGCCTCGTTGTGCGGACGCCCGCTCGCGCGAGCCTCCTCCCTGGCCCACTCGCAGATCTCGCCGTCGATCTGCAACGGGACGCCCGCCAGGGTGATCGGCAGCGGATCCTCCGGCAGCCGCTGCCGGTGGGCGACGGCCGCCGCGAGCACGTCCAGGATTTTCAGTGAGCCCTTGAGCCGCGCGGCTTCCGGGGTGTCCTCGGCGGTGGTGCCTAGACCGGGCACGAGATCGCCGGTGGTCATGAACACCACGTCGGACTCGCCCAGTGACGGCAGAACGCGGCTGATGTGGTTCAGGAACGCCGGGTTGGGCCCGACCACGAGCACACCATGGCGTTCGATCCGCTCCCGCTGGGTGTAGAGCAGGTACGCGACGCGGTGCAGCGCCACCACGGTCTTCCCGGTGCCCGGGCCGCCCTCGATCACCAGCACCCCGGGGTGCTCGTGCCGGATGATCTCGTCCTGCTCGGCCTGGATCGTCATGACGATGTCGCGCATCCCGTCACCGCGCGGGGCGTTCACCGCCGCGAGCAGCGCCGTGTCCCCCCGCGCGGCATCGTCCGCACCGCCGCTCGGGCGGCCGAACACCTCGTCGGTGAAGTCGACGATCTTGCGCCCCCGGGTGTGGAACTGGCGGCGCCGGCGCATGTTCTCCGGGTTCGCGCCGGTGGCGACGTAGAACGCGCGCGACGCCGGCGCCCGCCAATCCAGCAGCAGCGGCCGGTAGTCGTTCTCCTCGTCGAAGATGCCGATCCGGCCGATGTACGAATGCTCGCCCGATACGGCGTCCAGCCGCCCGAAACACAGCCCGTTGTCCGCGACGTGCAGCCGCTTCGCCTGTTTGGCCGACGCGCGCACCTGAACGTCCCGTTCCATGGGTGTCCCGCCGGTTCCCCCCAACGCCGCGCTGTACTCGCTGTCCACCCGCGCCCGCTCGGCGTCGAGCCGCGCGTAGAGCCCGGCCACATAGCTCCGCTCGGACCGCAATTCCTGTTCGTACCCCTGACTTGACACAGGCCCCCACAGCATTCGTACCAATGGAAAATCTCGACTTGTCTTGTATCGGATCGTTCAGCTGGCGGGCGCGCCGAACCACCGTGGCAGCTGGCTGAGCAGATCGCCCTGATCCTCGCCGACCCAGGCCACGTGGCCGTCCGGCCGCAGCAGCACAGCGGGCACATCCAGTTCCTCGCTGACGTGGACGACGTGGTCGACCCGGTCCGCCCAACCCTCCACCGAGAGCCGACCGGTCTGGTCGAGCAGCAGCCCGCGGCCGTCGTGCATCAGCTCATAGAGGCGCCCCTGCTTCAGGCCCACATCCCGCAGCCGCTTGCCGAGCAGTTCGTGGCCCTCGCCGAAGTCGTAGCGGACCCCGATCGCAATGATCTTCTCGATCAGGTAGCGGTTCACGTCCTCGAAGTCCATCAGTTCCGACACCAGCCGGCGCACGGCCAGGGGACCCGGCTCGGTGGACATCAGCTCCATCTGCGCGCGGGTGTTGTTCAGCACGTCGGCGGCCACCGGGTGCCGTTCGCTCTGATAGCTGTCCAGCAGCCCGTCCGGCGCCCAGCCGCCCACCTCGGCGGCCAGTTTCCAGCCCAGGTTGAACGCGTCCTGGATGCCGAGGTTGAGGCCCTGTCCGCCGGTCGGCGGATGGATGTGCGCCGCGTCGCCGGCCAGCAGCACCCGGCCGACCCGGTAGCGCTCGGCCTGCCGCGTGGCGTCGCCGAAGCGGGACAGCCAGCGCGCTGAGTGCACGCCGAAGTCGGTGCCGGAGGTCGCCCGCAGCTGGTGCCTGATCTCCTCGAGGGTCGGCGGGACCGTGCGGTCCTCGGCCACCCCGTCGGCGGGGACGACGACGCGGTACACCCCGTCCCCGAGGGGCATGGCGCCGAACCGCAACTGGGTCTTGCGGACCTCGGCCATCACGGCGTTCAGCGTCTCCGGCGGCGCGGTCAGCTCCATCTCGCCCAGCAGCGTATCGACCCTGGAGGGCTCGCCGGGGAAACCGACGCCGAGCAGCTTGCGCACCGTGCTGCGGCCGCCGTCGCAGCCGACGAGGTAGCGCGAGCGCAGCCGCGTGCCGTCGGCTCCGATGCTCGTTCCGCTGGCGCTTCTCTCGGCGCCGATGCTCGTTCCGCTGGCGCTCCTCTCGGTGCCGATGCTCGTTCCGCTGGCGCTCCTCTCGGTGCCGACGCTCGTTCCGCTGGCGCTTCTCTCGGCCAGCTCGACGGTCACCCCGTCCTCGTCCTGGCTCAACCCGACCAGTTCGCAGCCCCGCCGGATCTCGACGCCGAGTTCGATGGCGTGCTCGGTCAGCAGGCGCTCGGTGGTGGTCTGCGGGATGCTGAGGACGTACGAATGTGCGGTGTCCAGCCGGTCAGGCCACGACTTGCCGAGGCCGGCGAAGAAACCGCCGACCCGGTACTGCTTGCCGAGCGCGAGGAACGGCTCCAGCAGGCCGCGCTGGTCCATCACCTCGATGCTGCGCGCGTGCAGGCCGAGCGAGCGGACAACCCTGGTCGGCTCCGCGTCCTTCTCCAGCACGAGCGCGTGCACGCCCTGCAGCCGCAACTCGCTGGCCAGCATCACGCCGGTCGGTCCGCCGCCGGCAATGATCACGTCAATCATGAAACCCCCCGCTTAAACATTCGCACCTCAGCGCCGAGTTCCGGCAACCGCACCGCGAGTCCCACCAGCGGTTCGATGTCCCCGCGCCCCCCTACATCGACAACAACACACGCACTTCGCGACTCCCATTTCCGCGGGTCCTGGCTTCGGCCGGTGATTCTGCGGCACTACCCGGGCCTTGCCGCAAGTCCCCCGGTGCGCTATAAGTTGAGAGTGGCAAGGAGTGGGTAACTCCTTGCCTTTGCCTTTTATCGTCCGGGACAGTGCTGGCCGAATCCGCGCCGGCGGTGTGCGGGTCTCATCATGAGACAATCCAGCGCTTTTGGGATCGCCTACCGTTCATGGCGCCAGCGGCGTAGCGTCGGCTCGGTAGCCCACGGCCCAAACCGCCCGGCACCCCGTCACCGACGACGAGGAGGCAGCTCGGATTGCCTGACGTGTCCCGACCACCACGCTCAGTACACGCTCCTTCACCGCGGCGAGCCGCCAGTGACGAGCTGGCGCACGCCCGAGAGTGCTTCTTGAGCAGCGACGACGTCCGTCCGGGGGTGGTCCGAGGGCCGATTCTGGCTTCCTGGCACCGGTCCCGGGACTTCCACGTCTCGGCCGACCATTTCGAGCTGCCCTACGCGCCCAACCCGGAGCGGGCCTCCTCCCTCACCCACAGCGCCAACCAGATCATCGCCGAGGCCAGCGCCCAGTTCACCAACGAGCCGGTGAGCGTCATCCTGACCGACGGCGAGGGAGTGGTGCTGGAGCGCTGCACCGGCGACTCGCACCTGCGGCAGCACCTGGACCGGGTATCCCTGGCGCCCGGCTTCAGCTACGCCGAGCAGTTCGTCGGCACCAACGGGATCGGCACCGCGCTGGAGGGGCGCGGACCCGCCCAGGTGTTCGGCCACGAGCACTACGTGGAGCACCTCGAGGACCTGGCCTGCGCCGGCGCACCGATCCACCACCCGACCACCGGCAAGGTGCTCGGCGTGGTCGACCTGACCTGCTGGCGGGCCGACGCCAACCAGATGATGGCCGCCGCCGCGTCCACCATCGCCCGGCGCATCCAGGAAGCCCTGCTGGAGCACACCGGCCGGCGCGAGCTTGCCCTGCTGCAGGACTACCTGGCCGCCTGCCAGCGCAACCGGGGCCCGGTGCTGGCCATCAGCAACGACCTGGTGATGCTCAACGACGCGGCCCGCCAGCTGATCGACCCCCGGGACCAGGACACCCTGCTCGGGCTGGCCAGCGAGGCACTTGCGGCCGGCAAGCCCAGCCAGTTCAGCTGCCCGCTGCCCTCCGGGGTGAGTGCCCGGGTGCACTGCAAGCCCAGCTGGAGCGACGCGTCGGTGATCGGCGGCGTGGTCCACGTGCACATGTTCACCCCGGCCGTGACGGACACCCCGAGCCTCCCGGCGCCGGCCGGCCCACTGCCCGGCATGGTGGGCGGGGGCGCACTGTGGGCCACCTGCTGCCAGGAGGTGGAGCGGCACTTCCGGTCCCGGGAATGGCTGCTGCTGGAGGGTGAGCCCGGCACCGGCAAGCTCACCGTGGCCAGGTCAACCCACCTTGCGCACACTCCGGGCGGCCACCTGCGGCTGTTCGACGCCGACGACCTGATCAGGTCCCGCGCCGAGGCCGGGCCCGACCCGGCGGAGGTCGCCGCCCGCTGGCTGGACGGCCTGCGCGAGGAGCTGGTGGACGGGCGCGGCACGGTGATCCTGCGGCACATCGACCGGCTGCCTGACCAGGTAGTGGACGAGCTCAGCGGGCTGCTCGGGCTGCTCAGCTCGGCGCCGCCACCGGTCGGCGGCGAGCGCCAGTGGATCGTGGCCACCAGAACAGCCAGCGGCCCGGTGGACGCCGCCCTCGAGCGGCTGGTCGACCGGTTCCCCCGGTCGGTGGCGGTACCTCCGCTGCGTCACCACATCGACGACCTGCGCGACCTGGTGCCGTTCCTGATCGCCAGGCTGACCAGGGGTGCGAGCCTGCACTGCTCACCGGACGCGATGCGGGTACTGATGCGCAACCGCTGGCCGGGCAACACCGAGCAGCTCTACCAGGTGATCCGCAAGGTGGTGGCGCACCGGCGGACCGGGGTGATCACGCCGGGCGACCTGCCGACGGAGGTCCAGGCGACCAGCCGCCGGGTGCTCACCCCGCTGGAGTCCATCGAGTGCGACGCGATCATCGCCGGGCTGCGCGGGGCGGACGGCAACCGCGCCGACGCCGCCCGCCACCTGGGCATGTCCCGGGCCACCATCTACCGCAAGATCCGCGAGTACGGCATCGTGGCACCGCCGTCGAAAGGCTGACTCAGGCCGCCGCTGACTCAGGCCTCGCCGAGCACGGCCGCCCGGATCCGGGCCAGCTCGTCCTTGGTGTCCTCGAACGCCTGCCGATTGCCCTCCGCCCTCGGCTCGATGCCCAGCGCCTGCAGCAGCCGGGTGGCGTGCTCGCCCGGGTCACCGGCGTCACTGAAGGTGGGGTGCAAGCCCTGCTCGGCAAGATGGTGGAACACCAGGTTCACCACCGTCCAGGGGTTGTAGCTCTCGTTCGGCGCAGCCTGCTCCATGCCGCCGATCCTCGACCAGAGCGGGCCGCGGCGGCGTCTCATTCCGCGACGGAACAGCCGGAATGGGCAGTGCGTCGGTGCTCACAGCCGAGGTAAGGAGGTGACAGCACCGGGGCCTGATGCGATATAGCTGGAGTACAAGCACCACGCGCGCACCACTGACCGTACGGCGACCGAGCCACTACACGGCTCTGAGACAAGAGCGGGAAGGCTAGTTTCCTTGGTCAGCATTCTGGACGCCGCTCACCATCTGCGCTGGCTCATCCCGGTGAACCGCTGGTCGCCGGTGCTCGGGCTGCTCGGATTGGTGATCTGCGTGCTGGCCTGGCGTCCGGTCGCCTCGCTCACCGGCTGGCGCTCGACGCCCACCCTGCTCTCGCTGCTCTCCCTGGTTGCCGCGCTCACCCTGACCCTCACCCCCAAGGGCTGGAAGGGCAACCACCGCACGCTGGCCCAGTGCCTGCCGTCCGACTGGGCACAGTTCGGCGCGTCGGCCGGCCACGTCGGTGTCAACGTGGAGAGCTGGCTGAACATCGCCATGCTGATGCCGCTGGGCTTCGCGCTGGTGCTGGCCACCAGGCGGATGGTGTGGCCGGGCCTGTTTGTGGTGCTGCTGCCGCTGGGCATCGAGCTGACCCAGGTCGCCATTCCCGGGCGGGAGTGCTCGGTGTCGGACTGGATCGCGAACGCGCTCGGCGGGCTGGCCGGGGTGATCGTCGGCGGGCTCACCCAGCGCTGGCTACGGGCCCGGAAGGCGGCCCGGGCCGGCACCCCGCCGGACGCCGCGCCGGAGGCGCTCAGCCGCACGCCCTGACCAGCTCGTAGCGGGCCAGCGCCTCGGCCCGTTCCGCCACGTGGTCCACGATCGGCGCCGGAGAGGCGCCCCGGACGACGCGAGCAGGTGCTCGTCCATAACGAACAGCGCCAGCGTCGCCGGGGCCGCGTCGGCGGCGGCGAGCAGCGCGGGGTGATCTCCCAGCCGCAGGTCCCGCCGGAACCACAGCAGCGCGGTCTCGCCGGAACCACAGCAGCGCGGTCTCGGCGGGCACCTCCGGTCAGCCTCCCGATGTCCCTGCTCGGACCGGCGCGTCCTCCGGCGATCAGCCCCGGTCGTTCACCGGCACGTACGGCCGCTCCGGCGAACCGGTGTACAGCTGGCGCGGCCGGCCGATCTTGGTCTGCGGGTCGGCCATCATCTCCCGCCAGTGCGCGATCCACCCGGGCACCCGGCCGAGGGCGAACAGCACGGTGAAGAACTTCGTCGGGAAGCCCATCGCCCGGTAGATCAGACCGGTGTAGAAGTCCACGTTCGGGTACAGCTTGCGCTCGATGAAGTAGTCATCGGCGAGCGCCCGCTCCTCCAGGGCGAGGGCGATGTCCAGCAGTGGGTCGGACACGCCGAGCTTCTTGAGCACCTCGTCCGCGCTCTGCTTGACGATCTTCGCGCGCGGGTCGTAGTTCTTGTAGACCCGGTGCCCGAAGCCCATCAGCCGGGCCCCGTGCTCCCGCTTCTTGACCCGCTCGATGAAGGTGTCGATGTCGCCGCTCTCCACCTCCCTGATCCGGGTGAGCATCTCCAGCACCGCCTGGTTCGCGCCACCGTGCAGCGGGCCGAACAGCGCGTTGATGCCGGCCGAGACGGACGCGAACAGGTTGGCCTGCGACGAGCCGACCATCCGGACGGTGGAGGTCGAGCAGTTCTGCTCGTGGTCGGCGTGCAGGATGAACAGCACGTCCAGCGCGCGGGCCAACTCTTGATCGACCTCGTACGGCTCGGCCGGGAATCCGAAGGTCAGCCGGAGGAAGTTCTCCACCGCGCCGAGAGAGTTGTCCGGGTAGAGGAACGGCTGGCCGATCGATTTCTTGTAGGCGTAGGCGGCGATGGTGGGCAGCTTGGCCAGCAGCCGGACGGTGGACAGCTCCACCGCGTCGGCGTCGAACGGGTCCAGGCTGTCCTGGTAGAACGTGGACAGGGCGCTGACCGCGCTGGACAGAACCGGCATCGGGTGCGCGTCCCGGGGGAAGCCGTCGAAGAATCGCTTCAGGTCCTCGTGGAGCAGGGTGTGCCGGCTGATCTTTTTCTTGAACGAGTCCAGCTCGGCCTGCGTGGGCAACTCACCGTAGATGAGCAGGTAACTGGTCTCGGCGAAGGTGGAGTGCTCGGCCAGCTGCTCGATCGGGTAGCCCCGGTAGCGCAGGATGCCGGCGTCCCCGTCGATATAGGTGATCTCGGACGAGCAGGCGGCGGTGTTGCCGTATCCGTTGTCGAGGGTCACCAGGCCGGTGCTGCTCAAAAGCTTGCCCAGCTCGAATGCGGAGGCCCCTTCGGTGGCCTTGGCAATCGGCATTTCGTGTTCGCCACCCGGGTACGAAAGGACAGCGGTCTCGGGGGCATCGGATGAAGACATGTGGAGGTTCCCTCTCACACTCGGATGACGCTTGGGTTCACGCCTCAAACTAGACCTCAAGGGCTAGCTCGGCGCCTTGAGCGGGGCAGACGCGTTCAGCTCGGCGGCGGTTGGCGGCTCCGCCCCTGGCCGCGCACAGGTGTGCGAGGCCGCCAGGGCGGCGAAGCTGAGCACGTCGCGCCAGACCTGAAGGTCCAGGTCGGAAAGTCGGTTGCGGTCCAGCGCACCGTGTGCGTAGAGCCTGGCCAGCAGGGCGGCGTGGGCCGTGTCGCCGGCGCCGATTGTGTCCGCAACCACAGTGGGCACGCCCGGCACGTCGACCTGCCCGGCCGCGGTTACCGCGGTCAGACCGTCGCCGCCCCGGGTGATCACCACGGCGCCGACGCCCGCCCGCAGCCACTCGTCCGGGTGATGCATACCGAGCCATGCCGCATCCTCGTCGGACACCTTCACCACCCCCACCGACGGCAACCAGGAACGGAATCGTCGCCGGTAGCCGTCCGGGTCGGTGATCAGGTCCGGGCGGATGTTCGGGTCCAGACTGATCAGCCGACCGGCCTCGGACTCCCGCAGCAGGACGGCCTCGTACGCGCTGGCCCCCGGCTCCAGCACCAGGGACAGGGTGCCCAGGGCCACCGCGGCGGTGTCGGCGGGCAGCGGACCAGGGTCGGTGATCAGGCGGTCCGCCGTGCCGTTCGTGTAGAAGCCGTACCGGGCCGAGCCGGAGGGCTCCAGGCCGACCACGGCGAGGGTGGTTGGCTCCGGCCCGCGCTGCACCAGAGAGATGTCCACCCCGGTGCGGCGCAACCGGTCCAGCATCGCGGTGCCGAACGGGTCGGTGGACAGCCGGGACAGGAACCGGACCGGCACGCCCAGCCGGCCGAGCGCCACCGCCACGTTGTACGGGCCGCCGCCCCAACGCGGCAGCAGCGGGCCACTCGGGTCCCGGGTGCCAGGGCTGGGCACCAGATCCACCAAGGCTTCGCCGCCTACCACGATCACAGCCGGAAGGCTACGGGGATGGGCGGCCGGCGACGAGGTCCGAGCGGGCGCTTCGTTGCGCAAACGCCAGCTCCCGCCGCTCACCGGATCGCCGATGCCGTCAGTCCCGGTCGTCGTGCGGGTGGTCGCGGCTGTCGTCCAGGTGGCTCGGGTCGAAGCTCACCCGGCCGACCACCAGGTAGTTGACGAACCAGAGCAGCACGCCGACCCAGAGCAGAATGCCGGCGATCAGGAACTGGCTGGAGGGCCGACCGGACAGCGGGGTGGCCAGGAAGCCGCACAGCACGATGCCCACCACCGGGGCCCAGGTCGGCGCCCGGAAGTGCTTGTGCTCCACCTTGTCCTTGCGCAGCACCAACACCGCGAAGTTGACCAGGGTGAACACCGCGAGCAGGAGCAACGCGGTGGTGCCGCCGAGCACGCTCAGGTCCACGCTGATCACCAGCACGTAGGCGATCACGCTGGTGAACACGATGGACACCCAGGGCGTCCGCCGGCTGGGGTGCACCGTGCCGAACACGCTGGGCAGGATGCGCTCGTTGGCCATCCCGTAGAGCAGCCGGCTGGCCATCAGCATGTTGATCAGCGCCGAGTTGATCACGGCCAGCAGGCCGATGGCGCCGAACAGCTGCAGCGGGAAGCCCGGTGAGCTCACCTGCAGCACCTTCAGCAGCGCCCCGCTCTTCGCCGCCGCCAGCTCGTGCGCCGGGACCAGCGTGGAGGCCACCACAGCGACCAGCACGTAGATCGTGGCGGCCACGCCCATCCCGATCAACATCGCCTTCGGGAAGATCTTTACCGGGTCCCTGGTCTCCTCGGCCATGTTCACCGAGTCCTCGAACCCGACCATCGCGAAGAAGGCCAGCGAGGTGGCCGCGGTGATGGACAGCAGCACGCCGCTGTTCGAGGTGTCCACCTCAACGAGCCGGCTGGCATCGCCCTGCCCCTGCCCGATGGCCCACATGCCGGCCCCGATGATGATCAGTAGGCCGCTCAGCTCGATGCAGGTGAGCAGGACGTTCGCCTTCATCGACTCGCCGACGCCCCGGAAGTTGATCAGGGCGAGGCCGGTCACGAACGCGGCCGCCACCAGCCACAACGGGAGGGTGGCGAACTGCCTCAGGTAGGTGTCGCCAAACGCCTTGGCCGCCGAGGCCGCCGAGGTCACCCCCGAGCTCATCACCGTGAAGGTGACCATGAAGGTGAGGAACTGGACGCCGAACGCCTTGTGCGTGAACAGCGCGGCACCGCCCGCGCCCGGGTACTTGCCGACCAGCTCGAGATAGCTGAACGCGGTGAGGAACGCGACGATGAACGCGGCCAGGAACGGCACCCACAGGGCGCCGCCGATCCGGGCGGCGACGTCCCCGGTGAGCGCGTAGATACCCGTGCCGAGGATGTCTCCGACAACGAAGAACAGCAGCAGCTTCGGGCCGATGGCGCGCTTCAGCTCAGGCTGGCGAGGAAGTTCCGCTACGGACGAGGACGATGGCTCCACCATCCTGAGATGTTCTCAGCATCCGATGCGCGGTGTCATCCCCGCCTGGGTGACGGTAACGGGACAGATACCCACGGTGAGCGCCGTCCCAGCCCGCGGGCGGACCGGTCGTTAGCGAGCCGGAGCGCGGTAGCGCCAGAAGGCCGGCAACAGCGCAACGGTCACCACGGTCGCCAGGATCACCGCGAGCCCGCCGCCGGCGGCGGCCGTGCCGGTGCCGACCACGTCGGCGGCCGGGCCGTGCCAGATGTCCGCCAGCCGAGGACCGCCCGCGACCACCACGATGAACACCCCCTGCATCCGGCCGCGCATCTCATCGGTGGCCACCACCTGCAACATGGTGGACCGGAACACCGCGCTGACCAGGTCGGCGGCGCCGGCCACGGCGAGCGCGAGCACCGCCAGCCACAACAGGTCGCTGAGCCCGAACACGGTGACCCCGAGCCCCCACACGCAGATGGCCACGGTCACCGCGACGCCTTGCCGGCGGATCCGGTGCAGCCAGCCGGAGAACAGCCCGCCGGCCACCGCGCCGATCGCGATCGAGGCGTAGAGCAGCCCGAGTGCGATGCCACCGCCGGGCGGGTCGTGGAAGGTGCGCTCGGCCATCTCCGGGAACACCGCGCGGGGCATGCCCAGCGCCATCGCGATGACGTCCACCAGGAACGACACCAGCAGGATCTTCTGGGTGGCCACGTAGCGGAACCCGGCGAGTACATCGCGCAGGCCCGCCGTGGGGCGGACGCCGTTCTCTGTGGTCGTGGGCGGCAGCTTGGGCAGCCGCCAGGTTGCCCACAGGGTGGCCAGCAACGCGATGGCGTCCGCCAGATACAGCGTGGACAGGCCGATCAGCGGGATCAGCGCGCCGGCCAGCACCGGGCCGACGATGGCGCCGAACTGGAACACCGTCATGTTCAGCGCGTTGGCCGCCGGGAGCTCGTCGGTGGGCAGGATCCGGGGTAGCACCGCACTGCGGGTGGGCTGGTTGATCGCCAGCAGCCCCTGCTGCACCGCGAACAGGCAGAGCACCAGCCACACCGAGCCGACCCCGCTGGCCGCCACCACCCACAGCGCCAGCGACATCAGCGAGATCCCCGCGCCGGAGGCCAGCAGCAGCGTGCGGCGGTCCATGGCGTCCGCGATCGCGCCGCCCCACAGGCCGAACACCACCAGCGGCACGAGCCCGAACAACCCGGTCAGCCCGACGTAGGCGGAAGAATGGGTGAGGGTGTAGATCTGCACCGGGACCGCGACCACGGTCATCTGGGCGCCGATGGTGGTGACCACCCCAGCGGTCCACAGCCGGCGGAACTCAATGGTGTTCAGCGGCCGGGTGTCGGCCAGCGCGCCGCGCAGCTTGCCAGCGAGCCCTCGGGTCACCCCACTCCGCCCGGAGCCGCGCGGCGCCGGGTCCGGCCCGGGTAGTGCCCGGGTGCTGCCGCGCCGGTCGGCCGGGTCGACAGGGACCGTGGGCGGCTCGCCGTGGTCGGGTTTCTGTGGCAGCCCCGGTAACCGGGGCTTGGGATCGTGTGGCTCAGACGCTCGGGGCACAGTAAAGAATTAGCACGGCGAACTATCCAGTTTCCGCGTGCGGGTGCGCCGGCCAGGTCACGGAGCCAACGCCGGCGCGCTCAGGGCGCCAGCCGGTGGATCCGCCAGGTGGTCTGGTCGTTGCCTAGGTCGAAGGCCAGCCGATCGTGCATTCGGTTCGGGCGGCCCTGCCAGAACTCCACCCGGTCCGGGCGGAGCATCCAGCCGCCCCAGTGCGGCGGCACCGGTACCTCGGCCGAGTCGGCGAACCGGCGGGTGATCGCCGCAAGTGCGTCGTCCAGTGCCTGCCGGCTGGACAACACCACCGATTGCGGCGAGGCCCACGCGCCCAGCTGCGATCCGCGCGCCCGGGTGGCCCAGTACGCGGCCGTCTCGGTCCGGCTGACCCGTTCCACCGTGCCTCGGATGTTCACCTGCCGGTGCAGCGCGTACCAGGGGAAAGTCACCGCCGCGCGCTGGTTGGAGCGCAGGTCGCGGCTCTTTGCCGAGGTGTAGTTGGTGTAGAACACGATGCCTCGGGGCTCGACCCCCTTGCAGAGCACGCTGCGGGTGGACGGTGCGCCGTCCAGGTCCACGGTGGCCAGCACCATCCCGTTCGGCTCGGCTAACCCGGCCTCGGTGGCTTCGGCGAGCCACCTCGCCAGTTGCAGGTCCCAGCTCTCCGCCAGGTCCGCCACGTCGAATCCGGCGCCCAGCCCGTCCACGAGCTTGCTGTGCACCCGATCTGCCCGGTCTACCGTCATTCCGCCCACCTTCCGCCCCGGACCTGACCGTAGGCGGGCGCCGGGCCTGATCGCCAGGGCTGATCGCCGGACTGGCCAGGGCTGACCGCCAGAGTGAGGTGATCCAGAATCGCATGTGGTACGGATGCCGCCATGACGATTCCCCCGCTCGTGGTGCCTGAGGGACTCGAGCTCATCGCTCCGGTCACCGGGGAGGAGTCGCCCAACCGCACCGGCAGCCGGTTCGGTTTCCTGGCCACTGACCTAGGCATTCTGTGGGACGACGGGGACGGCGGGGTGTTCGTGGCCTTCGGCGACACCTACGGCGAGGGGTGGGAGGGGCCGGGTGCCGGCGCCCGCTCGGCCGATCACCGGCGCAACGTGTTGGCCCGGTCCCGCGGTGGCGACCTCTCCGCCGGTCTGTCTCTGGACGACGTGATCGAGGACGCCCCAGGGCATGCGGCGGAGATTCTGCCCGCCGATCCGAGGCGCAGGCTCGAGTCCACGGTGATTCCGACCGCTGGCATCGCGGTGGACGGCGTGCAGTACATCCACTACATGTCGGTCAAGCTCTGGGGCGTGCCCGGCGGGTGGCGGACCAATTACGGCGGCATCGCCTACTCCCGGGACAGGGGTATGACCTGGCACAAGGATCGCGAGGCGCACTGGCGCAACAGCCTGCTCGGCCGCCACCGCTTCCAGATGGGCGCGTTCACCAAGGACGCCGGAGACCCCGACTGGATCTACCTGTTCGGCACCCGCAACGGTCGCTTCGGCCCGGTGTACCTGGCCAGGGTCGAGCCGACCCGGATCGCCGAGCCGCATCGCTACCGGTTCTGGACGGGCTCCGGCTGGCACCACTGGTGGCGCCGGGCCCGGTCGGTGGCGCCCGGTCCGGCCGGTGAGCTGTCCGTGGCGTTCCACTCCGGGCTGGGCCTGTGGCTGATGGTGCACCTGGAGGACAAGGCTGGTCGGATCGTGTTGCGCGCGGCCCGCGAGGTGACCGGCCCGTGGAGCGATGGCCAGACGTTGGTCTCCGGGCAGGACTACCCCGCGCTGTACGGCGGCTACCTGCACCCGGGCGCGCTGGACGGCGACCAGATCTACTTCACCATGTCGCAGTGGGGCCCGTACAACGTGTACCTGATGCGTGCCCAGCTGACCGTTCACTCGTGATCGGTATATCAAGCGCCGGCGTTAGTGAGCCTTAACACTCGGCGTTGCGAGGTTCGCCAGGCAGGAGCAGTGTTTTCCCAACCGTGTGACGTGTGCCATCATCCCGGCACTGACCTGCGAGGCTGGCGCGCGACGGTTTCCCCACACCGGTGTAGGGAACTGACGAGGAGGACCCGTGTCCACAGCTGCCAGCGTCGCCCCGGCCACGAGCGGGACCACGCCGACCGCAACCGCCGGGCAGTCGGAGGTACCGCCTCCGCCACCTGGTTTCAAATCGGGGCTGGAAGGCCATGTCGCCTTCCGCACCGAGATCGCCGAGCCGGACAAGGATGGCGGTGCACTGCGCTATCGGGGCGTGGACATCGAGGACCTGGTCGGCCACGTGACCTTCGGGAACGTCTGGGCGCTGCTGGTGGACGGGCGCTTCGGCCCCGGCCTGCCGCCCGCTGAGCCGTTCCCCATCCCGGTGCACACCGGGGACGTCCGGGTGGATGTGCAGGCCGCGCTGGCCATGCTCGCCCCGTACTGGGGCTACCGCCCGCTGCTGGACATCTCCGAGGCCGACGCCCGCGACCAGCTGGCCCGCGCGTCGGTGATGGCGCTGTCCTACGTCGCCCAGTCGGCCCGGGGTATCGGGGTGGCCGCGGTGCCGCAGCGGCGGATCGACGAGTGCAACACGATCACCGAGCGGTTCATGACCCGATGGCGCGGCGAGCCCGATCCGGCGCACGTGCGCGCGGTGGACGCCTACTGGGTGTCGGCGGCCGAGCACGGCATGAATGCCTCCACCTTCACCGCGCGGGTGATCGCCTCCACCGGCGCCGACGTGGCCGCCTCGCTGTCCGGCGCGATCGGCGCCATGTCCGGCCCGTTGCACGGTGGCGCGCCGGCGCGGGTGCTGCCGATGATCGCCGAGGTGGAGAAGACCGAGGACCCGGCCGCACTGGTGAAGGGCATCCTGGACCGCCACGAGAAGCTGATGGGCTTCGGTCACCGGGTCTACCGGGCCGAGGACCCGCGCGCCAGGGTGCTGCGCCGGATCTGCGAGGAGCTCAAGGCCCCGCGCTACGAGGTGGCCTGCGCGCTGGAACAGGCCGCGCTGAAGCAGCTGCGCGAGCGCCGCCCCGATCACCCCATCGAGACGAACGTGGAATTCTGGGCGGCGGTCATCCTGGACTTCGCCGAGGTCCCGCCGCACATGATGCCAGCCATGTTCACCAGCGCGCGCACCGCCGGCTGGTCGGCACACATCCTGGAGCAGAAGCGGGAGTCCAAACTGGTCCGCCCGTCCGCCCAGTACATCGGCCCCGGCCCGCGCCGCCCCGAGGAGGTCGAAGGCTGGTCGGAGATCGCGCACCAGTGAACCCTGTGAGTGGTATTGGTCGCTATGGCGACCAATACCACTCACGGGCTAGCGGGCCAGGGTTTCCACTGGGCTGAAGCGGGCTTTGCGGCCGGCGGTGTGCCGGTTCAGCCAGGCGTCGCGCTGGGCCCGTTTGCGCTGGTCCAGTCGCCGCGTGTAGCCGGGCACGAGCCGTCGGGCCAGCTCGTCGCGCAGGTTGGGCGCGAGCTTGCTCAGCGGTTGCCAGCGGCGCCAGGCCGAGGGCGGGGTCAGCTGGTTGGCGGTGAAGGTCTCCTCGGTGAGGAAGAACCGGGTCCAGCCCAGGATCAGCCGCTGCTCGGCGGCCTTGCGCGCGCGGTCGGCCCGGGAGTCGCGGTCGGACGGACCGAACGCGGCGACGAAGGACTGCGACAACATCCGGCTGTCCGGTCCGTCGTTCGGATCGTCCATGTTCAGCATCAGGTAGATCAGCCGCCACCAGTCCTCGACGGTCTCCGGGTAGAACGCCGGCTCGATGCCCATCAGGTAGCCGATGTAGCGCCAGAAGTGCATGTGGTCGAGCACTTCCTGGTCCGTGGGCCAGTGACCGATCAGCTTGGCGTGCTGGGTGATCAGGAACGACAGCGAGATCGTGCCGAACTGGGCGTTCTGACTGAGCGGCTCGCCCAGTCGCTCGGCGTCCCACTCCGGATGCCGCCCGACCTTGCGTCGGATCATCGAGTGCATGACCCGGATGGTGACCGCCGTCTTGCGCCCGGGGCCGCCCTGGCGCAGCGCGCCCGGCTCCGAGGTGTCCAGCCAGAACCGGCAGGTCTCCAGGTATCGCCCGAACGCCGTGCCCCCGGTGTAGCTGCCGGTCAGCACCAGCGGTTTGTAGATCATCTCCGTTCGGTAGCCCTCGAGGGAAATGAGGCCGTAGTAGTAGAAGCTGTCGAGGCCGTAGCGGCGGGCCAGCAGCGCGCCCCGCTCCACCCGGTCCCAGTCCAGCCACTCCGGCTCGGTGTCCAGGTGCTCGAAGAGCGCGACCAGCTCCGCCGGGGCGTTGGTCACACTGTCGATCCCGTGATCCAGCGCCTGGTCGACCAGCCGACGGGTGTCCCGCACATAGTTGCCGTCGAACGCGGCAGCGATGAACGTGTCGGAAATCGGGTCCGCCCTGGCCCGGTCCCGGCCCAGCTCGGTGGCGACTTCGTCGGGCAGCGCCAGCGGGCCGCGCACGAACCGGCCGAGCATCGACAGCAGTTGCTGGCCGCGCGCGCTGCTCCGGTTTGCGAAGTAGCGGAAGGAGCTGGGCACCTCGGGCGCGTCGGTGGGCACCTCGGGTGTGGTGGTGGTCGGCCGAGTGGTGGTCATAACGCCGAGGGTAGATTAAAATTGATATCTGTCAATATACTTCGACTCTCCTAGGGTGGATCAGTGACCGACACCTCGAACGCGCGCCCCCGGGGCCGGCCGCGCAAGGACTCCGGGCCGGCGCCCACCCCGGACGTACTCGCAGCGGCTCTGCACGCGTTCGCCAGCCACGGGTACCAAGGCGTGTCGGTACGCACGCTGAACCGGGAGCTCGGGGTGAGCCACAACCTGCTGCACCAGCGGTTCGGCTCCAAGGAAGCGATCTGGTACGCCGCCGTGGACTGGGGGTTCGGTGGCCTGCTCGAGGAGTTGGCGCTCGCCGACGCGGACCTGGCCGACCCGTTGGAGCGGCTGCGCGCGTTCATCCGGGCGTTCGTGACATTCTCCGCCCGCCATCCGGACCTGGCCCGGGTGGCCAACGCGGAGGGCAGCGCGGAGGACAGCGGGGCCATGGAACGGCTGGATTACCTGCTGCGCCACTACGTGCGCCCGAGCATGGAGCGGATCGCCTCGCTGTATCGCGAGCTGGTCGTCACCGGGCAGGTCCGGGAAGTACCCCCGGAGACGCTGTATTACCTGATCACCTCGGCCGGGCTGATGTACAGCAATCACGCCATGACCCGGGCGCTGTTCTCCGAAGCGTCGCTGGCCGAGGACCGGATCAAGTCCTACGCGGACAGCATCGCCACGGTGATCCTGGACGGAGTGGCCCGGCGGCCGGGGAGCGGCGAATCAAGTACCCAGGTGACGCGAGGCCGGTCAGACTGAGAGCCGCGAGCGATGCTGGTCACCCGGAGCAGCCACCCGGGAGCGAGATTGAGAGACTGGGCCACGTGACAACTGCACCGACTTCGAGTCCGACCACCCTGGAGATTCCCGCCGACCTCAAGCCGTCGGACGGCCGCTTCGGTTGTGGTCCGTCCAAGGTGCGGGCCGACCAGCTCGCCGCCCTGGCCCGCGAGGGTGCCGCCGTGATGGGCACCTCGCACCGGCAAAAGCCGGTCAAGTCGCTGGTGGGGCGGATCCGCGCCGGGTTGGACGAGCTGTTCTCGCTGCCGGACGGGTACGAGGTGGTACTGGGCAACGGCGGCACCACGGCGTTCTGGGATGCGGCCGCGTTCGGCCTGGTCCGGGAGCGCTCGCTGCACCTGACCTACGGCGAGTTCTCCTCGAAGTTCGCCACGGTCACCAAGGGCGCCCCGTTCCTTGCCGACCCGGTGGTGATCTCCGCCGACCCGGGCAGCGCGCCGGAGCCGACCACTGACCCGTCGGCGGACGTGCTCGCCTGGGCGCAGAACGAGACCTCCACCGGCGTCGCGGTGCCGGTCACCCGGCCGGCCGGCTGGAGCGAGGGCCAGCTCGTGGCGATCGACGCGACCTCCGCGGCCGGCGGGCTGCCGGTGAATGTGGCCGACGCCGACGTGTACTACTTCGCCCCGCAGAAGTGCTTCGCCTCCGACGGTGGCCTGTGGCTGGCCCTGATGAGCCCGGCCGCGCTGGAGCGGGTGGCCGAGCTGGGCGCGAGCGACCGGTGGATCCCGGAGTTCCTCTCGCTGACCACCGCGGTGGACAACTCCAGCAAGGACCAGACGTACAACACCCCGGGCGTGGCCACCCTGTTCCTGCTCGCCAACCAGATCGACTGGATGCTGCGGCTGGGCGGGCTGGACGGTTGCGTGGCGCGCACCGTCGACTCGTCGACGAGGCTCTACGACTGGGCCGAGCGCTCCGAGTACGCAACCCCGTTCGTGGCCGACCCGGCACACCGCTCTCAGGTCGTCGGCACCGTCGACTTCGTCGACTCGGTTGACGCGGCGGCGGTGGCCAAGGTGCTGCGCGCCAACGGCATCGTGGACACCGAGCCGTACCGCAAGCTGGGCCGCAACCAGGTGCGGGTCGGGATGTTCCCCGCCGTGGAGCCGGCCGACATCAGCGCGCTGACCGAGTGCATCGACTGGGTGGTCGAGCGCCTCGACTGAGCGGCCCACTGAGCCAACACCGAAGAGCCAGCACCGAAGAGGCCCGCCACCGGGGAGCTACCCGGGGCGGGCCTTGGCGGTTGAGGGGAGCGACCGAGGGCGGCGGCGTGGGTCAGCGGCGGGCGCGGGCGTGCCGGCGGGGCGGTGGCGGACTCCACCAGTCGACCGGCTGACGGATCGGGCGGCGCAACCTGCGGTCGATGCGCACCACCAGCGCGACCAGCGGCGGCAGTACCAGCACCGCGACGAGCAGTATCAGGGCGCCGCTCATACCCACCTCCTGGTTAAACCGTTTGGCGGAGGACCCGGGGTATGGTGATCATTAAACCCGGCTACGGAGACCGTAGTCAACGTACGTTTTCTACGCACGTAACAATCGGGTGAACCTGGCACGGAAGGGGCGGGGGTGACTGAGCGCCGGCACGGGCTGGCCCGCATCCAGGTGGCGGCGACGCTGCGCCGGATGCGCGAGCAATCCGGCGTGAGCAGGGACGCGGCCGCACGGGAGCTCTACTGCACGGTCTCCAAGATCGGCGACATCGAAACCGGCCGGTCCGGCGCCAAGCCGGCCGAGCTGGAGAAGCTGCTGGATCTCTACCGGATCACCGGCGAGGACCGCGGCGAGCTGATCGAGACCGCACGCACCTCGCGGAGCAGGCGGAAGCGGAACGCGTCCCGGCCCACCATCCCCAGCAACGAGGGCCGCTACATGGACCTCGAGTCCCAGGCCCGCGCGCTCACCTTCTTCTCCCCCGAGCTACTGCCCGGCTTCCTGCAGACCGACAGCTACGCCCGGGCCCTGCTGGAGTGGTCCGGTCAGCACGACGTCGGCGTGGTCGACCAACGCATGGCGCTGCGGATGGAGCGGCGCAAGCTGCTGACCCGGGCGGACCCGGCACCCGCCTCCTACTGGTGCGTGCTCGGCGAGGCGGCGCTGCGGGCCAGTGTGGGCGGCCCGGCGGTCATGGCCGAGCAGTTGGGATACCTGCTCGAGTGGTCCGCCACCATGCGCCACCTGGTGATCCAGGTGCTACCGCTGGGCTCGGGCGCGCACCAGCTGATGGGCATGACACACACGCTGCTGCGTTTCGACCCGCCGGCGCGGGACATCCTGCACGTGGACACCCACCCGAGGAACGTGTTCTTCGACAACGAGGCGGACGTCGCGGAGGCGACCCACGCGCTGGAGCTGATCAAGGCCCAGGCGATCGGCCGGGAGGAGAGCCTCGCCCTGATCAGGCGAGTGCGCAACGAGTACAAGGAGATGAGCGGGCATGCCGCGCTGGAATGAGTGGTTCACCCCGCGCCGCTCAGGCAACGGCGGCAACTGCGTGGAGACCATGTTTACCGATACAGCCGTCTACGTGCGTAACTCCAAGAGCCCCGCCCGGGCGACGGTCGAGTTCACCCACGAGGAGTGGCGGGCGTTCATCGCGAGCGTCCAGGAGGGCGACGACTACACTCTGCCCAGCTAAGGCCGGAGCAGGCGTCCGACCCCGGCCGGCGCGCCTCCCGAATGGGCAGCGAGCCGACCACTACCGTCACTCGGACGAGCGTAAGGGCGAGCGGAGGGCTGGATGCGCGCGCTGCGGGTCGTGGGGTACGGAGAGGATGGCGTGGTCATCCTCGAAGACCCGGACCGGCGCGAGCGTTTCACCGTTCCGGCCGATGAGCGGCTTCGAGCCGCGGCGCGCGGCGACGTCCAACGACTCGGACAGATGTCGATGGAGTTGGAGAGCCAGTTGCGACCACGTGAGATTCAAGCGCGCATCCGGGCCGGCGCTTCCGTGGAGCAGGTGGCCGCCGCCGCCGGCGCTCCACTGCAGCGTATTGAGCGGTTCGCCTACCCGGTATTACTCGAGCGGTCCCGCACCGCCGAAATGGCCCGGCAGGCGCATCCGGTGCGCGAGGACGGGCCGGACGTGCGCACGCTTGGCGAGGTCGTCGAGCACACCTTCGGGCTGCGCGGTCAGGAGTACGAGCAGGCGGAGTGGGACTCCTTCCGCGGCGAGGATCACAAGTGGGTGGTGGCGCTGAGCTGGTCGGTCGGCCGCTCCGACATCACCGCCCGGTGGACCTACCACCCCGGAGCACACGGCGGCACGGTCACCGCGCTGGACGAGCACGCCACCGACCTGATTGACGGTCTCTCCCGGCCGCCGCGCCGGGTCGGGCCGGTGATCGACTTCAGCAAGCCGGATACCGAGGAGGAGCCCGGCCCGGCCACCGCCTCCCCCGCCGGGCGCGACGACAACGGCACGAGCGCCCCCGCCGCGCCAGCCGCCCCGGCGGCCAAAGCCGGCACCACCCAGCGGGCCACCGGCACCGACCAGGCCAGCGGCGGGCGGGGCACCGCCTCCGGGCGGAGCACCAGCTCCGGGTCCGGACGCGGCTCCACCGCGGACCAGGGCGCGGGCCGGCGGGCCACCAAGACCACCACCGGGCCGGGCGCCCGGTCGGCGCGCGGCGACTCGGCCAAGCCCGGCCAGGATGAGGCGGAACCGACGGCGGCCAAGCGCACCAGCGGCAGCCGCAAGGCCAAGCCGGTGATGCCTTCCTGGGAGGACGTGCTGCTCGGGGTGAAGCGCAGCTAGACGGCCCGGGCTAGTGGCCGGGCCGGAACACCACCCCGACCAGCAGGCCCAGCCAGGCGACCAACAGTCCCAGGGCGACCCCGTAGCCGATCCAGCGCCACAACGGCATGCGGTGCATCAGCCAGATCGACGGCGCCATGCCGATCCCGATCAGCACGTTCGCCGGTACCCAGAGCCAGCCGAAGGACTTGGCCAGCGCGCCGGTCAGGATCAGGTCCAGCGCCGCGACCAGCGCGGCGACGATCACGGTCACGGTCAGCCCGGTGGCCCACGGGGTGGGCTCCCTCGCGGGCCGGGGTGGACCTGGCTTGGCCGGACTCACCGGGGGCTGGCCGCATAGAACGCCAGCGCCGCCGCGGTGGCCACGTTGAGCGAGTCCACCCCGTGGGCCATCGGGATCCGGACGCACTCGTCGGCGGCGGCGATCGCCGCCTCGGTCAGCCCCGGCCCTTCCGCGCCGAGCAGCAGCGCGACCCGCGCACCGGCCAATCCCGCCTCGGCCAGCGCGCGGGCCGACCGGCGTGGGCTGAGCGCGACGATCCTGCGTCCGCCGCCCCGCAGCAGGTCCAGGTTGGCCGGCCACGGCGGGTCGGCGGGCAGCGCGGCGAACGGCAGCCGCAGGACGTGTCCCATGGACACCCGGACGCTGCGCCGGTACAGCGGATCGGCGCACCTCGGCCCAAGCAGCACCCCCGCTACCCCCAGCGCGGCCGCGTTTCGGAACAGCGAGCCCAGGTTCTCGTGATCGTTCACGCCCTCCAGCACCGCCAACACCCGAGCACCGGCGGCGAGTTGGGCGGGGTCCACCGGCTCGGCCCGGTCGGCCACCGCGAGCACGCCCCGATTGAGGTGGAAGCCGACCACCTTGGTCATCACGTCGGCGGTGGTCAGGTAGACCGGCGCGGGGTACCCAGCGAGGTCGTCGGCCAGCTCGGCGAGCCGGGACCCCACCCCGAGCACCGCCCGCAACGGGTACCGCGATTCGAGCAGCCGGCGCACCACGAGCACGCCCTCGGCGATCACCAGCCCTCTGCCCCCGGGGCGGTCGGGACGCCGGTCCGCCGTCGTCAGATCCCGGAAGTCGGCCAAGCGGGAGTCCGCCGGGTCGTCAACCGGGATCACCCCCCGCCTCCGGTGATCATTCGCGGCACCGGGGCATCGTCCCAGCATCGGAGCGGCGATCGCGGCCGGGGCGGCGGGGACGTCCCCGGCGACGTTCCAAGGGACCGGGAACGGCGTTTCCACTTGCCGAGATGGCGTACAGGACGTTGCTCACAGTGCTCGTCATCCGGACAGCCGTAGCATCCGGGCGTCCTGTGTGTCACGGTGATAGGCCCGCCCGGAATCCGCCTGGACCCGAACGAGGAGGGCCGTGTGGGCCGTGATCTGGCCCGAAGTTCATTCACCCGACGCGAACGACAGCAGTACCGAGGCAAGGTGCATCGGTGCCTGAATGCCCTGGCCACGATGCTTCGCGAGGGCGCGTTCGCAGGTGACAACGAAGCCACCACCGGCCTGGAGGTCGAACTCAACCTAGTTGATCAGCGACTGGACCCGGCCATGCGCAACGTCGCGGTGCTGGACGGGGTGGACTCGCCCGAGCTGCAGTCCGAGCTGGGGCGATGGAACGTGGAGCTGAACCTGCCGCCTCGCCCGCTCCCCGGCGAACAGGGTCGGTACCTGGAGCACCACCTGCTGGACATGCTCGCGGAGATCGAGAAGCAGGCCGAGGCGGTGGGCGCCCGGGTGATGACCATCGGCATTCTGCCGACGATCACCGAGGAGCATCTGGTCGCCGAGCGGCTTTCCCCGTCCACCCGGTACGCCGCGCTGAACGAGCAGATCCTGAACGCGCGGGGCGAGCCGGTACGCCTGGACATCACCGGGGTGGAAACCGACGGCCACCCCGCCGAGCGGCTGCAGATGGACTTCGACTCGATCGCCCCCGAGGCGGCCTGTACCTCCCTCCAGCTGCACCTACAGGTCCCGCCGAAAGCGTTCGCGGCGCACTGGAACGCCGCGCAGTGTCTGGCCGGGGTGCAGCTCGCGGTCGGCGCGAACTCCCCGCTCCTGCTCGGTCGCCGGCTCTGGGCGGAAACCCGGGTCCCGCTGTTCCTGCAGGCCACCGACGTGCGCTCGGTAGAGCTGCGCAACCAGGGGGTGCGCCCCAGGGTCTGGTTCGGGGAGCGCTGGATCAACTCGATCTTCGAGCTGTTCGAGGAGAACGTGCGGTATTTCCCCGGGCTGCTCCCGGTCGCGGGAGACCAGGACCCACACGTCGAGCTGGAGGCCGGGCGGGCGCCGTCGCTGGAGGAGCTGCGGCTGCACAACGGCACCATCTGGCGGTGGAACCGGCCGATCTACGACGTGGCGGACGGGGTGCCGCACCTGCGGGTGGAGAACCGGGTGTTGCCGGCCGGCCCGAGCGTGGTGGACATGATCGCCAACGCGATGTTCTTCTACGGCCTGCTCCGGATGCTCACCGATTCGGACCATCCCCCGCTGTGGTCCCAGCTGCCGTTCGCCGCCGCCGAGGAGAACTTCAAGCTGGCCGCCAGGGACGGCATGAACGCCACGCTGTTCTGGCCGGACGAGGGTTGGGTGGAGCCGGATCAGCTGGTGCTCCGCCAGCTGCTGCCGATGGCCGCCGAGGGGCTCTCCCGGTGGGGGGTCGCGGACGCCATCTCCCGCCGCTACCTGGACGTCATCGAGCAGCGCTGCCGGCTGCGGTGTACCGGGGCCTCCTGGCAGCTGCGCACGGTGGATGCGCTGGAGCGGCGCGGGGCGGACCGGATGACAGCCATTCGCGGAATGCTGGAGCGCTACCTGGAGGGCACCACGAACAACGCCCCGGTGCATACCTGGCCGGTGCCCTGAGCCTCCTTCCGTCACCCACCGGGGGCGTTTGTCAATAGCGGGCGCTGGGTCGTTCGCGATCGCAAACGCTCGGGACGATTCGGCTCACCTGGCTGGACCGGCGTTCCTATAGTCGGCTTTGTCAATTCGGTGACGGTAAGTGCCGGCCACCACCGATTTGACTGCGGAGAGTGCTCTTTTCCGCATGCCGGCACGGCACTGCCGGCGCGTAAGCCCGCCGGTCCGGGGGTGCCCAGGCGCAGCCCCCGCGACCCAGCACCTCTGGACCGGCGAACCATTTCCGCGAACTGACCCGAGCCCCGGCGCGCACCGGGCCGCGGATGTGCCATGGATCGATGCCGAGCGAGCGATGGCGGACGCCCTTGCCAGCCACCCGAGGGATGAGGAGCCGGGATGTTCCGACGCAGACGCGAGGCCTCCTTCCGGGCACCCGCGTCGAGCGCATGGTGGCCGGCGGGGGCCAGTTCGGAGGACCTTGGCTCTAACCTCGGCGGTCCGGGACTCGGCGGCTCTGACCTCGGCGGTTCGGGCCTCGGCGGTTCGGGCCTCGGGTCGCGGCCCGGGGCGCTGCCGTCAGGCGACCCGTTCGGCGGCTGGCCCGCTTTTCCGGCGGGCATCGACCCGACCGATCCGGTACTCGGTGAGCCGGGCCCGCTGGAGGGCTGGGGCACGCCGGTGCCGCCGAAGGCCACCGGTGGTCATCCCGGCCCGCCGGCCGCCGTGATGCCGGCCCAGTCCGCGCCGATCACCGTCAACACCGCCGGCGCCACCGGCGCCACCGCAGGTGCGGCCGCCGCCGGCCCTTCCACCGGGGGCGCCTCCGAAGCGCCCACGAGCTGGATGCCGCTGCTCACCCATGCCGACGACGGTCAGCCGGTCCAGGCCTCCCCGGAGAACCCGGACGCCCCGGTCGAGCAGCCCGGTGCTGACCCGATTCCCGCCGCCCACCCGGAGCCCCGCCGGGTGCGGGCCGCCCGCCGGCGCGCCGCCCGGGCCCGTCGGGCCGCCGACCAACCGCCACCCGAACCGGCCGCCACCCCGCGGACCGCCGCGATCACGAGCCCTCCCGCCCGGGTAGTCGACCCGCTGTGCGACCCCTCCTTCGCCAACGGCGCCACCACCTGGCTGAACCCGGTCGTGCCGCCCAACCCGATGGAGGCCGCCGCGCTGGCCGGCGCGTTCGCCGCCGACTACCTGTCCTGGGACGAGTCGTCCCCGGACCGTCGTGGGCAGGTGCTCGCGCAGTACCTGCCGTCCGACGTGAGTGGCAGCCCCGCGCTGCTGGGCTGGTCGGGCAAGGGACGCCAGCGCGCCGAGTTCTCCCTGCCCGGAGCGGTCCACCCGGACGGCGACGGGCGTGTGGTGGTCGACGTGCGGGTCCGGGTCACCCCGTACCGGGCGGTCGGGCAGCCCGCGGAGCCGGCGCCGGCCGGTGAGCTCGAGGTGGCCGGCGTGCCGGCGGTCGCCCCCGCCCCGACCGCGCGCGGCTGGAAGAGCCTGGACTCCTACTGGGTGCGGCTGACCGTGCCGATCACCTACGACCAGGGCCGGCTGGTGGTGGACACCTGGGACGAGCAGCTCGGCGGCCAGGACGGCGAGCCGACGTCCGCCGACCAGGGCGCGGCCGGCGGGGGCATCGACCCGGCCACCGCCGACGACCTGGACGACGAGCTGGATACTCCGCTCGCTGTGGCCGGGGGCATCCGGTGAGCCGGCTGCGCGCGCCGAGGATCGCCGGGGTGGCCGGCGGGGTCGGCACCACCACCCTGGCCACCGCGCTGCGCGGCTACGACCGGGGGCGGGCCGCCGAGCAGGGCGCCGAGGTGCTGGTCTGCCGCTCCACCGGCGGCTCACTGCACGCCGCCGCGACGGTGATCGCCTGGCTGGGCACCACCGGGCAACCGCGCCCCGTGTTGGCCGTCATCGCCGACCAGCCCACACCCATCCGAGGTCCCCTGCGGGCCCGGCTGCGGATGATCGAGCCGCAGGTCAACGGCCTGGTCGTGGTGCCGTACGTGCCGCACTGGCGAGAGCTCACCGACCCGCTAGCCGAGGCGGCCCGGCTGTCGGACTGTCCGGCCGACCAGCTGCCCAAGGCACTGCGCGGATACGGCGAGGCGCTGGCCAGGCTGGCCGAGGCGGTGCTGCGCTCCGGGTTGCTGGCCGCCCGGCGCCCCGGAGGGCCGCACACCCCGCCGCCGGCCAACCGGACGACCGGCCCGGTCGGCCGAACCATCCCGACCCGACCCGTGCCCGCCCGTCCCGCCGCCCAGCCCTCCACCGGCCCACCGGCTCGGGTCACCGGCACCGGCCCACAACTCCCGGTGATGACCACCGGCCCACACGCCGCACTGCTGGATACCGGCCCTCGGGCGGCGGTGGGCCTCGGCCCGCCCGAGCCGAGCGCCGACCTTTCCTACACCCCCGCCGTCGCCCACGGAGGAACCCGATGATCACCCACCTGGTCACCCAGCTAATCGGCTCCGGGGCCGAGGCGGTGCCAACGCAGGTGCTTAATCCACCGCCGCAAGCGCCCCCGGGCATCGACCAACTCGCCAGCCAGATCGTCGGCTGGCTCAAGTGGGGCGTGCTGGTCGTCGGCGTGGCAGGCATCCTGGTGTGCGCCGCCGTGATCATTATCGGACGCCGGCACCGGGGCGGGCTGGCCCAGGAGGGCCTGATCGGCTCACTCTGGGTGCTCGGTGGACTGACCCTGGCCTCGCTCGCGGCGGTACTGGTGGGTGCGTTCGCCGGGCCGGGCGCCCAGTGATTACCCCGGTGGAGGTGGTCACGCTGCTCGCCGACGGTGAGCCCGGCCCGTCGTTCACCGCGATCGTGGAGTCCGCCGCCCGCGCGGCCGCTGCCCTGGTCGGTGACGCGGCCAGCTGGTGGCAGGTACCGAGCACATCGCTGCTGGCTCCCGCGGTGCTCGGCGCGCAGGATGCGCTGCGCCCGGTGCTGCTGCTGGTGCTCACCGCCTCGGTGCTGGTGCAGTCCATCCGGATCATCCTGATGCGCCGGGGTGAGCCGGTGTTCGCGGTGTTCGGCGGGCTGCTCCGGTTCGCCGTGGCGGCCGCGCTGGGCATCACCGTGCTACAGGGCGCGCTGTGGGCCGGGGACGCCCTGGCCGCCAACCTGCTCGGATCCGGCACCGAATCCGGCGCGGTGGCCTTCGGCGCCACCATGCGCGAGGCGCTCACCGCCCGGCGCGGCGGGCTGGCCGAACCGTTCCTGCTGTTGCTGCTGTCCGTGGCGGTGTTGCTGTTGGCCGCCGCGCAGTGGATGGCCATGGCGCTGCGGCAGGTCGCCCTGCTCGCGGTGGCGGCCACGCTCCCGTTGGCCGCCGCCGGGTCGCTCACCGCCACCACCCGGGGCTGGCTGTCCCGGCTGGTGCCGTGGGCCCTGGCCATGGTGCTCTACAAGCCGGCGGCCGCGCTCATCCACGCGGTCGGCGAGCAGTACCTCGCCCAGCTGGGCGAGCCGGGCGGCCCGGGGGTGGGCACGGTGCTGGCCGGCACCGTGGTGCTCGCGCTCGGGGTCGCCGCGCTACCTATGTCACTGCGGCTGCTGTCCTGGTCGTCGGTGCGGATCGCCGGCGGCGGGGCATCCGGAGAGGCGATGGCCGGCGCCACCGGCGCGATCCGGCTCAGCTCGCTGGGTTCCACCTCGCCGTCGGTCCAGCTGGCCACCTTCATGGAGAACGCAGGGCCGGGCAGCCATCGTCGGCTGATCACCGGCGCCAGCGCGGTGCACACCGCCGGAGCCACCACCGTCGCGGCGAGCACCGGAGCCGGGAGCACCGCTGCCCCGAGCGCGCCACCGCTGGTCGAGGCCTCGCTGCTGGAGCCGGCGCTGACCCGGCCGATCCCCCGCTACACCGAGTCCGCCGGTCCAGCCCGGCCCACCCCAGCGCTGAGGAGCCCGGCGCTGACTACCGAAGGCGGAGCCGAGAGATGAGTACTAGCCAGGAGCCCCGGTTGTACGGACACTGGCGCCCCGAGCGGGGCTGGGGCGTTGGCTCGCTGGGGCCGGCGCAGACCAGCATCGTGTTCGCCGCCGTGCTGGCCCCGGTACTGGCGGCCTCGGTCGCGCCCCGGGCGGCGCTGGGGTTGGCCATGGTGGCCATCCTGGTGGTGCTCGCGGTGACCGTCCGGGTCTCTGGCTCCACCGCCGCGGAGGCGATGACCCGCCGGTTCCGATTCACCACCGCCAGGGCGAAGGGGTGGACCGAGCTGTCCGGCGGGATGCTCACCGAACATCCCCGCCGGCACGACCTGCCCGGCCCGCTGGCGCCGCTGGTGGCGCTGGACAGTGACGACGGCCGGGGCGGCCGGCAGGCCCTGGTGCTGGACCGACACACCGGCACGCTGTCCGCGGTGCTGCGCTGCGCCCCGGCCGGGCTGGACCTGGCCGACCGGGCCAGCGCGGACGAGTGGGTGGCCTGCTGGGGGGCCTGGCTGGCCGACCTGGGGCACCGCCCGGTGATCCGGCACATCGCGGTCACCGTCGACACCGGGCCGGGTGGGCACTCGGACAGCGACTACCTGCGCGACCGGGTGTCCCCGGGCGCCCCGGCGGCGGCCCGCGAGCTGATGCACGAGCTGATCGAGCTGACCCCGTCCACCTCGGCGCGCACCGACGCCAGGGTCACCGTCACCCTGGACCCGTCCCGAGCCGCGCCCCGGCCCCCTGACCTGCTGGCCTCGGTCGCCGAGGTCACCCGCTGGCTGCCCGGGCTGGAGGCGGGCCTGGCCTCCTGTGGCGTGGCGGTCCTCGGCCGTGAGTCGATCTCCAGCCTGACCGCCCGGGTGCGTTCGGCGTTCGACCCGGTGTCCCGCGACGAGATCGCCCGGCAGGGCGAGCAGCACCAGCTGCGGCACTGGGCGCAGGCCGGGCCGATCGCCGCCAACGAGACCTGGGACAGCTACCAGCACGACTCGGGGCTCTCGGTGTCCTGGGCGCTGGGCGAGGCACCCCGCCAGGCGGTCAGCGCCCGGGTGCTGGTGCCGCTGCTGGCCCCGGGCCCGTACCCGCGCCGGGTCAGCCTGCTGTACCTGCCCTACCCGGCCGACCAGGCCGCCGCGCGGGTGGAGAGCGAGATCACCGCTGGCCAGATGCGCCGAGCCTGGTCGCAGCGCACCCGCAGGGACGAGACCCAGCGCGACCGGGACGACCGCGAGCGCGCGCTGGCCGCCGCCCGCGAGGAGGCCGAGGGCGCCGGCGTCGGCCGGCTCACCGTGTACGTGACGACCACCGTCACCGACCCGGGTGAGCTGCCCGCCGCGGTCGCCGACGTGGAGCAGCGGGCCGGGGCGGCCAAGCTGCGGCTGCGCCGGCTGTGGGGCGCCCAGTCCTGCGGGTTCGCCGCCAGCCTCGGGCTGGGCCTGAACCCGTCCGAGCTGGCCGGCCGGGGTCGAGGTCGGTGATGGGCGACTACGACGAGCTGTTCACCCGGGGGACGGGCCGCCCGATCAGACGCCCGGCCAGAGGCCCGGCCGGTACGCCGAGGACGCGGGCCGCCGACTTCGGCCGGCCGGTGCCGCGCGCCTGGGGCTGGCCGGTGGCCGGCGGCGGGCGGGCGCCGCACGTGGAGGGCGGCACGCTCTACGCCGGCACGAGCAGCCAGCTGTGTGGGCTGTTCCCGTTCGCGGTGAGCTCCGGCACGTCGGTCCGGGGAGTACCGATCGGCCGGCATCTGCTGACCGCCGAGCCGGTCGGGCTGGACCCGGCCGAGTGGCTGCGCGAGGGGCTGGTGTCCAACACCGGGGTGTGGGTGCAGGGCCAGCCGGGCATCGGCAAGTCGGCGATCATCAAGCGGATGATCACCGGGCTGGTCGCCTTCGGTGGTGTGGCGGTGGTGCCCGGAGACGTGAAGGGCGAGTACAGCCCGCTGATCGAGGCCCTCGGCGGCGCGGTCTGGCGGGTCGGGCGGGGGCTGCACGCGCTGAACCCGCTGGACGCCGGACCGCTGCGCGCCCAGCTGGCTTCGGCGGTGGGCAGCGCCCGCGAGCAGTTGGCCGAGACGATCCGGGTGCGCCGGCTGTCGCTGCTGGAGGCGCTGGTCTCCATCGTCCGCCGGGGCGAGGTGGAGGTGACCGAACGACGGTTGCTGGGAGTCGCCCTGGACGCCGCGGTGCGCGCCGGCGCGGCGTCGTCGGACCGCCCGGAGCCGGTGGTGCCGGACGTGCTGCGGGTGCTGTCCGAGGGCAGCGACGAGCTGCGCGGGATCGTGGCCAGCCGGGACGGCGCCGGATATCGCCGCTCGGTGCGCGAGCTGGTGAACACCCTCGCGCTGCTCTGCGACGGCACCATCCGGGGGATCTTCGACCGGCCGTCCACGGTCACCTCCCACTTGGGCACCCCCGCGCTCTCCCTGGACCTGTCCGCGCTGGACGACGATGACGACGACGCGCTGGCCGCCGGGATGTTGTGCTCGTGGGCCTGGTCCACGGCGTTGGTGGATGGCGCCGCCGGGGTGTCTGGGCGGCCGGTGGCGGTGGTGCAGGACGAGCTGTGGCGGGCGCTGCGGGCGGCCCCGGGGCTGGTGGAGCGCTCCGACCGGATCACCCGGCTGAACCGGCACCGAGGGGTGATCTCCTTCCAGGTCACCCACTCGCTGGACGACCTTGAGGCGCTGGCCACCTCGACCGACCGGGCCAAGGCGCGCGGCCTGGTGGCCCGCAACGCCACCCTGGTGCTGGGCGGGATGGCCGAGCAGGAATTGGACGCGCTGCGCCGGATCACCCCGCTGTCCGAGGGCGAGGCGGCGCTGGTCACCTCATGGGCGGCCTCGCCGACGTGGGTGGGCGGGGCGCTGCATCCCGGGCGAGGGAAGTACCTGATCAAGTCCGGAGAGCGGATCGGGCTGCCGGTGTCGCTGCGGCTGACCGCGGGCGAGCAGGCACTGTACGACACCGACGGAATGTTCGGCGACACCGAGGGTAGCCGGAAGCGGGCCGATGGATCGGCTGCCGGCCGGGCAGCCGAGCCGCTCGCGGTGGTGGGCTGAGCGATGCGCCCAGCGGCGGGGTGGACGCGTGGCCTGGGCGCCGTCGCGGTGGGCGTGGCCGCCCTGCTCACGTTGCTGATCATGACTGCCGCCGGGGACGACGCCGGGCCCGGGCTGACCGGGGTAGACCGGGCCAAGGTCCCCGCGCTGGCCAAACAGATGCTCCCGGTGATCGACGACGTGGTGCGCCAGCAGTGCCCCGAGCTGCCGCCGGTCTGGGTGGTGGCCGAGGTGATGGCGGAGTCTGGTTGGAACGCCCACGCCTGGAGCAACGACAGCAACGGCGGCGCGGCCGGGCTCTACCAGATCAACCAGCGCAACTGGGTGGCCGCCGGCGGCCAGCCGTGGCCGTCCGCACCGCCGCCGCGCACCGCGGACATCTACCAGCCGGAAACCCAGCTGCGGATCACCATCCCCTGGGTGTGCACGAACCTGCGGGCGATCACCGGGCATCTGAAGGCCACCGGAAAGCCGACATCGCCGCTGGACGGCATGTTGGTCTGCCACATCGCCGGGTGCGGCCGGGTGACCGGTAGCGCCATCGGCGTTCCGCGGGGCGGCGAAGCCGGTTGCGGCAGCGGTTGCGCCAACTTGATCAACCGCTATGTCAACCGGGTCCACCAGCTCGTGGCTCAGTTCACTGCACCGGTACAACCACCTCCGCCAGCTGCTCCTCCGCCGCCGGCCCGCGCGCCGACTCCAGCCCCGGCGCCGGCTCCGACCCCCTCCCCGGATGCCTTTCGCGTGGAGGCGGCGGCCGGCGGGCCCAAGGTTCGGATCCAGCCGGCGGCGATCGGTGGCCTGGGTGGCGTCGGTGGCACGGTCACCGTCGGCGGCATCACCACGGCGGCGCTGCCACCCGCGCCGGCCGCGTTCCTCGGGCCGAAGACCGGCTGCACCCAGCCCGATCCGACCACGTCGGGGTGCCTGTCCGCCGCCACCCGGTACGGGCTGGACGCCGAGGTGACCGCGTTCGGCGACTACCGGCAGGGGCCCACGATCAGCAAGGCCAGCTGCTGGGACGCGCACGCGTGGAACCCGAACAGTGACCACTCGAAGGGTCGGGCGTGTGACCTGTTCCCCGGGGCGGCGGGCGTCTTCGCGCAAGGGGCGGAACTGGCTCGGGGCTGGCGGGTGGCCAACTGGTATCGCACCAACGCGGCCGCGCTGCAGGTCAGCTACCTGATCTGGCAGGGCCGGTACTGGAGTCCGGGCACCGCCGACCAGGACGGCTGGGGCGAACGCTACGGCGGAGGCGGGGTCTACAACGTGCGGGACGCGACCGGTGGCCACTACGACCACGTACACGTGAGCTTCGCGGGCTGATCATGAAAACGTCACCCGCGCTGATCCTGGGCATCGCCATCACCGTTCTGCTGGGCGGGATATGGCTGATGCTGGCCGGCCCTGGCCGCGACTCGTCCTCGGCGTGGACCCCGGACCAGGGCACGCTCAGCCCCGCCGACCGGGACGCGCTGGGCGCCGCCCCGGTCACCCCCGGGCCCGCCCCGGCCGGCCCGGACCCGTCGGTGGACCTGACCGACCCGCGCGCGGTCGCCACCGCCTACGTGAGCGCCGCCTACAGCGCGCGGGACACCGACGCCGGCCTGACCAACCGCGCGGCCACGCCGTACGGCGCGCCCGGCAGCCCGCCCAACACGGTTGGTGTGCTGGTGCTGACGCCGCCCCCGCCTGGACACAGCCTGACCGCCACGGTCACCGACGTGACCCAGTGCGCCGGCGAACCCACCGGCACCCGCCGGGCCTACCTGGTGGGCTACCGCACCGCCGAGCACCCGCCGCCAGACACCGGCACCGCCGGCGCCTCTGGGTCCCGGCAGATCCGATACCTGTTGCTCGTCCGCCAGTTCGACGGCCGATGGCTCGTCGCGGGCGATACCGCCGACGCCCAGGTCGGTGAGCCGTGAACTCGGAAGGAGATGGTCTGATGACCGAGTCCGACAACCACCCCAGGGTGACCGAGGACGGCGTCGCTGGGGATGCCGCTGGTGACCGGTCCACCGGGCGCCGATCGGTGAGCATTTTGCCCTGGGAGGCCGCCGAGTCGCCCGCCGGGCGGCCAGCGGGAAACGGAATACCAACGGCCAGGAATGAGCGACCGCCGGCGCGCGGGGGGCGGCCACCGGCGCGGCGGGCCCCGATCCCTCCCAGCGGGCTGGTCGCCTCGCCAGGGCCGGGCAGCCGCACCGGCTCGGACGATCCGTTCGCCTCACTGCCGCCGTGGCTGCCACCCGTACGCCGGCCGGCCCCAGGCGTGCCCCACCGGCCCGGTCATCCTGCCCGGCCCGCACAGCCGGACCGGGCGGCCTGGCGGGAGGGCCGGGCGGACCCGGCGAGGGGTCGTCCGGAGCCGGCGCTAGGCCGCCCCGCTCCGCCCCGCCCGCCGTTGGGCACCTCGCTGACCACACCGCCCGCGCCGCGCCGGCCGCCCGAGCCGTGGTCGCCGCCGGACCAGCACGCGCCGTTCCCGTGGGTGGCCGACTCGCCGACCACATCGCCACCCCCCACTCGCCTCACAGGCCCCGCCGCGCCGGCAGAGCATTCCGCGCCGGCCGAGTATTCCGTGCCGGCCGAGCATTCCATGCCGGCCGAGCTGCCAGTGTGCGACACCGTCCCCCAGCCCGCGCGGAGCGACACCACGCCGACCGCCAGCGGCGCCAAGCCGACTGCAGCCAAGCCAACCGCACCCAAGCCGATCGCGCCCAACCCAACCGCGCCCAAGCCAATCGCGCCCAAGCCAATGGGGCCGAAGCCGATCGCGCCCAAGCCAACCGCGGCCAAGCCGATCGACATCGGCGCGAAGCGCACCGCCAAGTCAGCCGCCGCCAAACTGGCTGCCGCGAATCTGGCCAGTCCCAACCGAGCCAGCCCCAGCTCGAACGCGGCGGACGCCAGCAGGACCGGCACACCCGGAGCCGAGCCCCTGACCACGAACGCCTCTCGGCGGCCCGCCGCGGCGGTGACTACGCGAACCGACACCTCCGCGCCGGTTCCCGTGCCCGCCGTGCCAACCTCGGCCGAAGCGACGCCTCGGGGCCGGCTCACCGCCGATTCGATCGTGCATGAGCGGATCGTCCGGCCGGACCAGCCGATTCCGACGGTCGGCTGGCGCGCGGCGTTGTACACGGCCACCGGCGGCCGGATCAACCCGGGCATCGGGGCGGCCGAGCGCGACTGGCTCGAGCTGCTCGCGCGCGTCCGCCGCCCGATGGCCGGTGCCCGGCAGATCGCGGTCACCTCGATCAAGGGCGGCGTCGGCAAGACCACCGTGGCGGCGTGCCTGGGGCTCATGCTGGCCGAGTACCGGGGCGACGGCGTGGTCGCGGTGGACGCGGACCCCGATGCCGGCACCCTCGCCGACCGGCTCGGCGGTCGGGTCAGCGTCACCGTCCGCGACCTGCTCGCCGACCTGGGCAAGATCAACTCGCTGGGCCAGATCGGGGAGTACACCAGCTTGGCCGGGCGGCTCCGGGTACTCGCCGGCGAGCAGGACCCGGCGATGGGCGAGGCCTTCCGGCGCGAGGAGTACCAGCGGGTGTGCGGCGCGCTGGCCAGGTTCTTCGACATCGTGATCACCGACTCGGGAACCGGGCTGGTGCACTCCGCCATGCGCGGCACCCTCGAGCTCGCCGACCGGCTGATCGTGGTGGGGGCGCCGACCGTGGACGGAGCGAGCCGGGCCAGCAAGACCCTGGACTGGCTGCTTGCGCACGGCCACGAGCGGCTGGTCGAGGACGCGGTACTGGTGCTGTGCCAGGACCGGAGCAGCCACCGGGTGGATCACGTCCAGCTACACCGGCACTTCACCGAGCGCTGCAAGCATGTCGTGGAGATCCCGGCCGATCCGCACCTGTACTCCGGCGGCCTGATCAACCCATCGCTGCTGCAGCCCATTACCCGGGACGCCTACGTGCGCCTGGCCGCGGTGGTCGGAGATGGCTTCTCCCGGCGGCCCGAGCCGTGATATGCATCGGGGCCCCACCCGGTGAGGTTTCCGGATGGGGCCCCGATACGTTCCCGAACTGACGCGCCGCTCCCACCACGAAGCGACATGGATTAAGTTAGCCTACCCTTCCTTAGGGCGCAAGCCTCGATCCACAAGTCATCCCCGATCGCGTGACGGGACGCCGGCAACGAAGCCGCGCCTAGGTACTGAGTTCCACAAGAGTACGGTTCCAGCCGCAGTTCGACGGGACTGACGTGAAAGTCGGAGACTCAGATCGCGGCAGTGGTGACGCTCACGTCGGTGCCGCGGGCCCGACGGCGCAAGGTCCAGCGCAGCACGAGCATCACCACGATCACGGCGAGCACCGACGCGGCGCCACCCACGATGGTCGGCGCCCGGCCGCCCAGTTTCTCGCCCAGCAACCCCAGCAACGGGGCGCCCAGCGGCGTCCCGCCCAGGAACAACAGCATGTACAGGCCCATCACCCGGCCGCGCATCGTCGGGGAGACGGACAGCTGCACGCTGGCGTTGGCCGCCGTGGTGAACACCAGTGCGGCCAGCCCGGTGGGCACCAGCACCACGGCCGTGAGCAGGATGGACGGCATCATCCCGGCCACGGTTTCCAGTACTCCGAAGACCAACGCCGCCCCGATCACCAGCCGTAGCCTGGGCCGTCCGGAGCGCCGCGCGCCCAGGCTGGCGCCCAGCAGCGAGCCGACCGCCAGCACCGTGGTGAGCAGGCCGTAGCTCTCCGGACCGCCATGGAAGACATTGCGGGCGAGCAGGGGCAGCGTCAGATAGAAGTTGATGCCGAGGGTGGACACCACGAACACCAGCGCCAGCACGCCGATCAGCACCGGCTGCTCGCGCACGTAGCGCAGCCCCTCCAGCAGCTGCCCTGGCGCCCGGGGCACCCGCTTGGACCGGAACAGCTTCTTCGGGTCCATGGCCAGCATGCCGATCAGCACCGCGAGGAAGCTCGCCGCGTTGAGCACGAACACCCAGCCGGTGCCGACCGCCGTGATCAGCAGCCCGGCCACCGAGGGGCCCACGATGCGGGCGGCGTTGAAGGTCATCGAGTTGAGGCCCACGGCGTTTCCCACCTGGGCCGGACCGACCAACTCCGAGGCGAACGCCTGTCTGGCTGGCACGTCGATGGAGGAAAACCCGCCCAGCAGCAGACACAGCAGGTACACGTGCCACAGCTGAGCCAGATGGGTCAGGTCGAGCAGCCCGAGCGACAGCGCGCACAGCCCCATGCCGGTCTGGGTCATCAGCAGCATGCGGCGCTTGTCGTATCGGTCGGCGAGCACGCCGCCCCACAGGGACAGCAACAGGGTCGGGGTGAACTGCAGCGCGCTGGCCACGCCAAGCGCCACCGGGCTGTTGTGCGAGAGGTCGAGCACCAGCCAGTCCTGGGCGATCCGCTGCATCCAGGTGCCGACCAGCGAAACGACCTGGCCGGTGGCGTAGTAGCGGTAGTTGCGTACCCGCAGCGAGGCGAACATCCCGCCCTGGGCCGGCAATGGCCACTCCGCGTGTGGCCGCGCCCCGGCCGCGTTGTCCTGGGAGGCCAGCGGTGGTTCCGGTGCTGACTGCGCTGACTGCGTGGACCCGGGCGGAGGCCGCGGCCTCGGCGGGGGCCCGGGTACGACCGAGCTGTGGGGAGACCCGGGTGGGGTTGTCTCTGACCCTGTCGTCGACCCGCGCTCAGTCACTGTGTCAGGCGCCCGCCATTCTGTCGATGATCTCGGTCGCCCTGGCCAGGGTGACCCGCTCGCTCTCGGTGAGCTCGGCCAGCCGCTTGTCCAACCAGCGCTCCTTGGCCGATGCCTCGGCGGCCAGTAGTTCGGCCCCGGCCGGGCTCAGCTCGATGATCGACTGGCGACCGTCGGTCGGGTGGTCCCGCCGGGAGACCATCCCGTCCTCCTCCAGCGCGGCGATCACCCTGGTCATGGACGGCGGCCGCACCCGTTCCGAGGCGGCCAGCTCGCTGGGTGTCATCGGCCCGCAGCGATACAGCGTGGCCATTGCGGAGATCTGGGTGAGCGACACGGTCTCGTCGGTGCGCTGCGAGCGCAACCGGCGGTTCAGCCGGACCACCGAGAGCCGCAACTGCCCCGCGAGATCCGAGCCGACGCCTTGCTCGAGCTGCATGTCATTAGCTTACCTTACGACCGGGCGCCGCTCCGGCCCTGTGCCCACGGTGGGTGACCTCAAAGCCCCAATTGGGCTAACCGGGTAGCACACAGGGCCGCACAGGGGTAGGCGTCACAGCCCGGGCGGTGTGCTGAGCGCCGACTCAGTGTGCTGAGAGCGCCGACTCGCGGGAAAGCTGTGGGGGACAGGGGGGTAGGTTCGGGTGGGTGCACGAGCCGCCTCCGCCGCCGCCTGCGTTGGTTGATACCGCCCGGGTTGTGGGTGTTGCGACGGCGGTGTGGTTTGTCGTGTGGGCGGGGTTGTTGGTCGCGCACTGGGCCGGTGACCGGCCGCTGGACATCTGGTTCAGCACCACGCTGTGCGGCTGGGTGCTCGGCCTGATCGGGTACTCGGTCTTCCGGTGGCAGCGCTGGGCGGCGCGCAGCGGCCGCCGGGGCGCCCAGAGTGGCGTGGACTGACCCTCAGCCCGTCAAGGCGGCGAGCAGTGCGCGCACCGGGTCGGTGGCGTGCCAGCACCCGCCCTGCCGCCACACCGGGACGTCCAACCGGCGAGTCTCCGGCCGGGTCAGCTCGACGGTCAGCCGCTCGTGCAGCCACAGGGTGCCCTCCGGCACCGGTTCGCCGATCGCCGCGCAGGCGGCCACCACCTCGGGCAGCGCCGCCCACCGACACTCCCGGCCGGCGCCGGATACGACCTGGCCGACGATCACCTCGGAGGCCAACGGCAGGTCGAGCAGCTCGGCCAGCGCGTCGATCCCCTCGGCGTCCAGTCGCCCGGCCACCGTCTCCGCCTCGGTCAGCACCGGCGCGAGCCATGCGCGGTCCAGCAGCACGGCGCGGCCGGCGTCCAGCACCGAGCCGTCCATCGCGCGGGCCCGCTCCGGGGGGTCCAGCTCGTCGGGGTCGATCCGCCCTTCCAGTACCGCGTCGGCCAGCTCCGCGTAGGCCGCCCAGGTCAGCGCCGCATCCGGGGTGCGGGCGGGATCGCCGAGGCGGGTCAGCAGGTCGGCGGCGTCGGCGTTGTCCCGCACAGCGGCGTCGGCGCGCACCCCGATCGCGGCGAGCAGCTCGTCCGCCATTGCGCCGGCGGCGGCCCGCACCTCGGCCGGCAGCTCGTCGAACAGGCCGGCCAGCGCGGTCGCCGAGGGCAGCCGCCAGTGCCGGGGCGGCCGCCCGGCCAGCCGGGCGTGCCGGGCCAGCCACCAGGTGGTGTAGCCGCCGGCGGCCCTCAGCGCCGGCCGGTACACCGGGTCGCCGGCGAGCACGGCCAGTGCGGCCGGCCAGGCCTCGTCGTCCACCAGATCCAGGTCCCGGACCGCGACCAGCTCGGCCGGTGGCTGCTCGGTGGCGTCCCACCAGAGCTCCTCGTCGGCCAGCTCGTGGTCGGGTTCGGTGGGCTGCTCGTCGACCACCAGCGCGAACGAGTCCAGCACCCCCACCGAGGTGAGCACCCGCCTCGGGTACGCCTCGGCCAACTCGGCGGCCAGCACCCCGACAGGCGCGTCCGCCACCAGCAGCGGCGCGAGCACGGCGTTCGGCACCATCAGCTCGTCGGCCCGGCACGGCTCGCCGTCGATATCGGCCAGGGCCAGCCCGGCCAGCCACGGACGGGCGGCCAGCGTCTCCGGCCCAATCTCGCCCATCTCACCGAGCAACCCGAGCACCAGTTGGGCCAACGCGGCGGTGTCCATGCCGTCCTCGGAGTCGGCCACCGAACGATCCACCGCCTCGGCCACGCTCGGGTGGTCGAGCAGCTCGGCGGGTCCGGCTTCGGCGGTACCCAGCCGGTACAGCAACGGGTGCGCGGCGTCCGGGTGCACGATGCGCAGCGCGGGCAGCCGCAACTCGGTCAGCGCGCTGATCAGCCCGCTGCCCGGCGAGGAAGCCACCCCGGGAAGCGCCACCGCGGTGCGCGGCCCGGTGACCGTGCGCCCATCCACCAGCGGCACCGGCAGCGCGGCCAGCTCCTCGCGCGCGGTGGGCAGCCCGTCCACCGCCGGGGCCAGCGCCGCGTACAGCTGGTGCCACCACTTGGCTGGGCGGCGCACCTCGGCTAGCCGGTCGGCCAGGCCGGCCAGCGACAGGCTGGTCACCCCCAGCTCGGCGAGCACCGCACGGGGCGCCCCGGTCACGCTGTCCGCGAGCAGCCCCGGCACCACGTCGGCCAGCGGCGCGGTCAGCTCCGGCGCGGCCGGCACCGGCAGCTCCAGCACCACCCCGTCGCTGGGCCGCACGTCCTTGCCCGCCACGGTCGGCAGCCACGCGGTGTCGGCGAGCGCCGAGGTGATCGCCTCCCGGAGCGCACTGTCCAGCTCGGAGCGGGGGAACCCGGGGCGGGGGGCGAGCGCGATCCGGTCAGCCGGCGGCAGCGCGAGCACCAGCTCGCGGTACCCGGCGGCGGCCTCGAGCAGCACGGCGTCGGTGTCCGGGCCGGTGCGGATCCGTCGGCGGGAGGGTTGCATCGGCATGCTGGCCAGCAGCCGCGCTGGCAACGACAGTCGCTCGTCGCTCGGGGTCGGCGCGTGCAGCACGTCCTCGTCCAGTGGGCGGGGTCGCCCGGCGGCATCCAGCGGCACCGCCCAGCACACCGTCCAGTCCGACCGGTCCTCCACCGCCCGACCGCCGGCCGGGCCGGGCCCGCCGTTGCGCTGCAGCCCGCCTCCGGCCCGGCGCACCAACAGCCAGCGGGCCGGACCCGGCTCCAGGGTCACCGTGCCGTCCGGGTGGTCGGTCCGCCGGTGCACCACGGCGTCGCCGTCCGCGCCGACCACGGTGATCTCGGCCAACCAGGGCAGCGCGAGCAGCAGGTCGGCGGCCGAGGACTCGGCGGTGGCGAGCAGCTCGCCCGGATCGGTACCGGCGTGCACCGGCAGCCGCACCTCGGTCTGGTACCCCCGCGGCGGCGGATCGTCGGAGCTCAGCGGCCAGCACAGCCGCAACACCGGCGGCCGGCCACCGCGCCGGCGCAGCTCATCGGCCGGGGCGCCGGGCAGCGCGGCCACCTCCTCGGCGGTGCGGGCCGTGGAGAAGACCACGCCGCCGCCCGTGGAGACGATCCTCGGCTCGCTGGTCACCCCGAGGACCGCGGCGAAACCCACGCCGAACCGGCCCACCGAGTCGGTGTCACGCTTGCTGGACGCCCGCAGGGAGGCCAGCGCGGACACTCCGGGCGTATCCAGCGGCGCGCCGGTGTTGGCCACGCGCAGTTCGCTCTGGGCTTGGCCCGGGACCACCCGCACCACCAGCCGCCCAGGGGTTCCGGCGCGCTGCGCGGCATCGGCGGCGTTCTGGGCCAGCTCGACCAGCCAGCGGTCCGCGTAGCCGCCGAGCAGCAGGTCTTCCTCCGCGTTCGCGTCCTCCCGGAAGCGGGTCGGAGAGTTTGCCCACGCGGCCAGCACCGCGGAGCGCAGCGACCGGGTATCGAACGGGTCGGCGGGGTCGGGCGTCTCCCGGCTCAGCGGGTCTCCAGCTCCACGCCGTCGTCGTAGACCAACTCGGCGACCGGGGCGATCGGGCCGGAGTCCGCCTCCACGTCGGAGTGCGCCCCGCAGCCGTACTCGGCATGCACCACCACGCCGTCCGCCGGGGCGTACTCGTTGGCGCACACCCCGAAGGCCGCCCGCAGCGAGCCGGCCAGCGGAAGGTAGAAGCCGCAGCTGGCGCAGGTGCCCGGGGCGGCCTTGGCCATCTCCGCCGTCGGCCCGTGGTCGCCGTCCCGCCAGCGCTCGGTGGCACCCTCGCGCCCGACCCGGCTGAGCACCTTGATCCGGCCGAGCCCGACCTCCTTCGCGGTCTCCTCGACCGCCGGGTCGTCCGAGGCGACGTAGCCCGGGACCAGCCGGGCATCCTCCGGATCGCTGGGCAGTAGGTCGCCAATGCCCAGGTCACCGGCGCGCACCCGCTCCTGCCAGGGCACCCAGGCGGGCGCGACCAGCGCGTCCGGGCCGGGCAGCAGCACCGTGTCGCTGATCGTGACGGGCTGGTCCGACCCGCCCTCCGCGACGGTCACCGCCCAGCGCCACCCCCGGTAACCGGGTTGGTGGGCGGCGAAGAAGAAGGTCACCGCGTGCTCGTCTTCGGCGCGGACCTCTTCGTATCCGCCGACCGCCGGTTCTCCGGCGAGCTCGACGGCCGCCGCGCGGGCGTGTTCGACCGCGGCCAGCAGCCGGGGGTCGCTCGGCTGGGCGGGCACGGCGTCCACGGTGGTGGGGGTTGCGGGTATCACGGGTCGATTGTGCCACTCTCTGCGACGTGCCTGTCCCGGTGACCCGTGCCCTGGTCACCGTGCTGCTCTCCGGACTGCTGGTTACCGGCCTGTCCGACTGTGCCTCGGCTGCCCCGGCACCGGCCGCCGGGAGCGCGGCGGCGATCACCGCCGGGCTGGCCGACGGGGTTCCCCGACTCCACCTGGTGGTCCTGGGCACCGTGCCGCACGACACCAGCGCGTGGACCGAGGGCCTGGAGATCGACAACGGCACGCTCTACGAGAGCACCGGGCTGGCCGGCCGCTCCCAGCTGCGGGAACTCGACCCGGACACCGGTCGGCTGCGCCGCGCCAGCCCACTGCCGGACGGGCTGTACGGGGAGGGCCTCACCGTGCTCGGCGACCGGATCTGGCAGCTGACCTGGCAGGACGGGGTGGCGCTGGAATGGAATCGGAGCACCCTGACGCCGACCCGCCGGGTGCCGTGGACCGGGGAGGGCTGGGGTTTGTGCCACACCGCCGACGGGCGGGTGATCGCCAGCGACGGCAGCGACCGGCTGCGGGTGCTGTCCGGCACCGACCTCGCGCCGCTGGGCAGCGTCGCGGTGCGCATCGCCGGGCGCCCGGTGACCGGGCTGAACGAGCTGGAGTGCACCCCGGGCGCGCTGTGGGCGAACGTCTATCAGACCGACTGGTTGGTCCGGATCGACCCGGTCAGCGGGGCGGTCACCGCGGCGGTGGACGCCGCCGGCCTGCTCGGCGCCGACCTGCGCGCGGGTACCGACGTACTCAACGGGATCGCCGCGATCCCCGGCACCGACCAGTTCCTGCTCACCGGCAAGTTCTGGCCCACCATGTTCCGCGTCCGCTTCGTCAGCTGATCCTTTTCTCAAGATCACCCGTCTCACCCGTGTCGGCACCCACCCGGATGTATCAGCATGTCCCTCGCCGGGCGCCGGATGCGGAACAATGGCGGCGTGGGTAAGCCCCGGGACCAGGAGCCGCCCCGGACGACCCGCGCGGGTTGGTCGTCCGGCGCACGGCGCCGCAAGATGTGGGTGACCGTGGACGGCGGGCACACCCGCGCGCCGCTGCGCGATCAGGGCGCCGCCGAGGTGGACCACCGCGACCCGGCCGACCAGCACTACTCCGCCCAGGACCAGCGCTACCGGGACGACCAGCGCTACCCCGACGACGAGCGCTACCCCGATCGCCGTTACCCCGAGGCCGAACGCTATCCCGAGGACGAGCGCTACCCCGGCCAGCACTACCCGGCGGACCAGCACTACCCGGCGGACCAGCACTACCGGGACGAGCGCTACTACCCCGACCAGCGGTACGCCGACCAGCGGTACCCCGACCAGCGGTACCCCGACCAGGGCTACCCGGCGGACCAGCGGCACCCGGACGAGTACGCCGACCAGCCCGGCCCATTCGACCAGGACGCCGCCACCACCGAGCAGCACCAGCCGCCGATGCCGCGCAAGCTGACGATCACCCGGGTGGCCGCCTGGCGCGGCCGGCAGCTCACCGGGCAGGGCATCCGGGCGTTCCAGCGGGCCGCCGAGGCGGACGGGGCGGACCGCTCCGGGCTGACCGCGCTGACCTACGCGACCATGCTCAACTACGCCACCGACGCGGCCATCGCGGTGTCCCTGGCCAACACGCTGTTCTTCTCCGCGGCCACGGCGGAGAGCAAATCCAAGGTGGCGCTCTACCTGCTGATCACGGTGGCGCCGTTCGCGCTGGTCGCACCGGTCATCGGTCCGCTGCTGGACCGGTTGCAGCGGGGCCGCCGGGTCGCGCTGGCCGCGTCCTTCGTGGGGCGCGCCGTGCTCGCCGTGGTGATGGCGTTCCACTTCAACGACTGGGGGCTCTATCCGGCGGCGCTGGGCGTGATGGTGCTGTCCAAGTCGTTCACCGTGCTGCGCGCGGCGGTCACCCCACGGGTGCTGCCGGAGGCGATCACGTTGGTCACCACGAACTCCCGGCTCACCACATTCGGGCTGGTCGCGGGCGCGGTGTTCGGCGCGGGCGCGGCTGGCTTCGCCAAGCTGACCGGCTCCCAGGGCGCGCTGATCTACACCGCCGTGCTCTGCGGGTTGGGCGCCTGGCTGTGTCTGCGCATCCCGGCCTGGGTGGAGCACACCGAGGGCGAGGTGCCCGCGTCCATGCGCGGCCGCCCGGCGGGCGCCAAGCGCCAGCCGATGGGCCGGCGGGTGGTGGTCTCCCTCTGGGCGAACTGCGCGATCCGGATCCTCACCGGATTCCTCATGTTGTTCGTCGCGTTTGTGGTCAAGGCGCAGACCGAGCACGAGCCCGCCCGCCAGCTGATCCTGCTCGGCATCGTCGGCGCGGCCGCCGGGATAGGCAGTTTTGTGGGCAACGGGGTGGGTGCCCGACAGAGCTTCGCCCGCTCCGATGCGCTGGTCTTCGGGTGCGTCGGGGCCAGCGCGGCCGGTGCGCTCGCGGTGGCTGTACTGCCCGGGATCACCGTCGCGGCGATCTGTGCGCTGGTCGCGGCCACCGCCAGTGCGCTGGCCAAGGTCTGCCTGGACGCGGTCATCCAGCGCGACCTGCCTGAGCGGTCCCGGGCGTCCGCCTTCGGCCGCTCGGAAACCGTGCTGCAGCTGGCTTGGGTGTTCGGCGGCGCGCTCGGGGTTCTGCTGCCCCCGGTGTACTGGATCGGCTTCAGCTCAGTCACCGCGGCGGTGTTGCTGCTCGGCGGACAGGCCGTGCTGATCAGCCGGGGTAGCTCCCTGCTGCCCTGGATCCGGCACCGTGGACAGCCGGTGCTCGGCACTGAGGCCGGCCAGTGAGCCATCGGCACGGGGCTGGTCTGCTGGACCGCGCACTGCTCGGCGGCGCGCTGTTGGCCGGGGGTGCGCTGCTGGCCGGCTGCGGCTCGAGCGGGCCACCCACGGTGGAGTTCACCTCGGCGGCCGGCACGATGCGCACCGGCCCCGCGCAGTACTGCGATATCGCGGTCACCGAGTGCGCCAACCACCCGGACGCAGTGATCAAGCTCGCGGTGCCGGCCGGTCAGCCGCTGATGATCAAGGTGCCCACCGAGCTGGCCGCCGCCCCGTGGCACGTGGTGTTCTCCTACCGGGCAGCGAACGGCGGCTCGGTGGACGGCCGCAGCCCGGTGTTCGCGCCGAACCAACGCAGCGACTATCAACTGATCTTGCCTGACCCGACCGACCAGCTGCTCACCGCGCAGGTACAGCAGTTCGGCGGCGGCAGCCCCACCGCGGATCCGGGCGGCGAGGTGTCCTTCCCGATCCGAGGCAGCTGGGTGCTCGCCACCAGCTGACCCTCGTCGGCGGCACTCCAGGCTCAGCACCCCGAGCCGGCCCGCTCAGTCCTCGGCCAGCGGCGCGCCCAGCGACAGCTCCACCCGCGCGCCCCCGGAAGGAGAGCGGTCCAGCACCAGCCCACCGCCGGAGTCCTCCGCGATCCGCCGCACGATGTCCAGGCCCAGCCCGGTCGACCCACCCCCGGAACGCCCCGGCCAGAGCGCCTCGGCCGGCGGGAACCCGGCCCCCGCGTCGTCCACGATCAGCACCCCGCCGCCGTCCGGAGATGCTCGCACGAGCAGCCACATCGGAATGCCGTTCGGGGTGTGCGCGAAGACATTGCCGAGCAGTGCGTCCAACGCGGCGCGCAGGTCGGGATGGCGCACCCGCACCCACACGGGCTGCTCCGGCGCGGCCAGGCTGATCACCCGGGAGGTGTCCTCGGCCAGCGCGGACCAGAAGTTCACCCGCTCCCTGGCCACGGCGACCAGGTCCGCCTGGGCCGGAGTGTCCGGCTCCTCGCTCCGCCGGACCGCGCGGATCACCTCGTCCACCGCCTGGCTCAGCGCGTCCAGGTCGGCGCTCAGCCGGGCGGCCGCCGATCGGTCGCGCAGCCCATCCACCCCCAGTCGCAGCGCGGTGAGCGGGGTGCGCAGCCGGTGTGTCAGGTCGGCCGAGCGCACCCGCTGGGCATCCATCAGCTGCTCCACCCGCGCGGCCAGCCGGTCCAGGGCGGCGCCCAGCCGGGCAATCTCCGGCGGGCCGCCGGGCTGCACCCGCGCGCTCAGCTCCCCGGCCGCGATCCGTTCCGCCCCGCCGCCCAGCGCATCCAGCCAGCCGACCTGCCGGCGGGCCAGGAACTCCGCCACCAGCACGCCGGCCAGCAACAGGGCCAACGCGAGCGCGATGACCAGCAGCCAGATGCGCAGCGCCGTCCGCTCCCAGACGTCGTCCGGCACGGCCACCCGAATCACCGGCGGCACCGAGGCGCCCAGCCCGGCGGCTGGCATCACCACGTCCACCTGGCCGCTACGTCCGATGCTGGCTCGGCCGTGCCGGGCGGCGTCGAGTACCTCCGGGGCAAGTGGCGTCGGGACGCCGAGGACCTGTCCGTCCGGGAGATAGATCGTCACCGAGAGGCCGTCGGCCATCGGGACGGTGGGCAGCGCCCCGGGCGGCAGCGTGGCCGCGTCCGGGACCAGCGCCTGGGCCCGCTGGACCGCGGTGATCAGCGCCCGCTGCTCGCCGTCCAGCCGAGCCAGGACGAGCACCGGCACCAGCAGCACCAGCAGGCAGGCACCCAGCACCGCCGCGACCACCGTGGTCAGCTGGGCACGCACCTGCTCACGACCCTGGCGCGTCCAGCCGCAGCCCGACCCCGCGGATGGTGTGCAGGTAGCGCGGCGAGCGGCCGCTTTCCCGGAGCTTGCGACGCAGCCAGGACACGTGCACGTCGACCGTCTTGTCCGCCCGGCTGTACGGGGAGCGCCACACCTCGGCCAGCAGTTCTCGTTTGCTGATCACTTGGCCAGGTCGGGTGGCCATGTAGGCGAGCAGATCGAACTCCTTCGGGGAGAGTGGGAGTATCCGACCGTCCAGCTCGGCGGTACGGGCGAGCAGGTCGATGGTCAGCCCGCCGAGAACCACGGTCGGGCGGTGTGTCTGGATCTGCTCACCCCTGCGCAGCACCGCCCGCACCCGGGCCAGTAGCGTGCCGAACCCGAAAGGCTTGACCAGGTAATCGTCGGCACCGGCATCCAGCACCCTGATCACCCTGCTCTCCTCGTCGTCGGCGGTCACCACGATGACCGCGATGTCCAGCACCGCCGCGCGGAGCATCGGCAACAGCTCGAGGCCGTCCAGGTCGGGCAGCGTGAGATCCAGCAGCACCAGATCCGGGCGGTGCTCGATGGCGGCCCGAAGACCGGCCAGAGCGGTCGCCGCCGAACTCGTGGCATGATCAGCCGAGGTTAGGGCCTGCACTAACCCTAACCGGGTATGGAGGTCATCCTCGATGACCAATACGTGCGGCACGGCGGTCGACCTAACCGCAATTGCTATAACACTTGTAGCCCATAGAGTAGACTCTGCCACGCTCTAAGGCCGACCGGTGGAATTTCCCGACTTGAGTTCGACGAGCCGCAAAGAACAATCACCGAACTGCTGGTCTTATCAGCACTTTAGGACTGGTTTAGCCCGGCCTTAGGGCGCGGCCTGCCAGAATTGGGTAAGGAACTGACCCCTCGCGGGCCCCGCACCTCGGCGTCTACCGATGGAGGCGGCATCGGCCGGCGGATCGAGACTTGGGAGGTGCGGTGTGCTGATATCCCTCGATGGAGCAGTGACGTTATCCCCGCGGCCCACCTCCCCTGATCATCAGAGCTGCGGCGCCGACGGCTAGACGAAGTGGAAGAGTCGACTCAACACTTCGAGTACGCCGCCGAGGCGATCGCCCCCAATCCTCGGCTCTGGCGCACATTGCTGTTCGCGCACACCCCGAATCACGTCGGCAATTGCCACACCTGTTACGGGATGCGCTGGCCGTGCGGGCCAAGGGTGCTGGCCGAGCGGGCCGAGGAGATTCACGCCGGGGCCTAGGCCGTCGGATTACCGGGCGCCCTGGGTGACGGAGGTCGACGGGGGCGCTTGGATCACCGACGGGTCCAGACACAGGCTCCGCACGGTGACGGCGAGCAGCACCACCGCCGCCGCGAACAGCAGCACGATGCCGGCGAGCAACCAGAGCGTGCTGGCCGGCGTGATGCGCGCGGCGCCCTTCGCCGTGGGGCCGGGAGCGTTCCGCGGGGCCTGGGCCGCTCGGGTCGCCGGGCCACCGGCCGCCGGCCGGTCGTCCTCGCTCGCGAAGAGCGGGCCGGCCGCGGCTGGCGCTGGCGCGGCCGCCGACCGCCGGTGATGCGCGGGCGACCTGGGCTCGATCGGCGGCTCAACTCCCGGCGGCTCAACCCCCGGCGGCACGGCTCTCGCCGACGCCATCCCAGGCCCTCTGGACGCAACGGCCCTCGGCGCGGCACCGCTGGACGCAACGCGCTCCGCGCGGAGCCGGCTGAGGATCTGCTGGACCGGGATCGCCTCGGTGGGCGTCTCGTCGTCCATGGGCCGGCGGGGTTCGCGCACCACGCCAACCACCCCCGAGGCTCGACGGTCACCGCCGGCCAGGCTAACCCTTCCGCGACGAGCGACGAATGCTTGACACTCAACAGTGGGCGGCCCCGAGCGCGCCGGTCAGCCGTCCAGGTCCCTGGCGACGGCGCGCACCACCTCGGCGGCCAGCTTGGCGGTGCGCCGCTCCGGGTAGCGGCCCCTGCGCAGGTCGGGCTGCACCTTCGTATCCAGCAGCTTGATCATGTCCTCGATCAAGCCGTGCAGTTCCTCGGCGGGGCGGCGGCGGCCCTCCACAACCGACGGTGGGGTATCGACCAGTCGGACGGACAACGCCTGTGGCCCGCGCCGACCCTCGGCCATTCCGAACTCAACCCGCTGCCCGGATTTAAGGCCCTCCACCCCGGACGGCAGCGCTGCCTTGCGGACGTAAACGTCCTGGCCCCCGTCCTGGGAGAGAAAGCCGAAGCCCTTCTCAGCGTCGTACCACTTGACCCTGCCGGTCGGCACCCTGCTCACCCGTCCCTTGCTGATACACACAACGAACGCGCCCCGAGCGACGTCGGGACGCGCCAAACCCAAGCCTAGCGTCAGGCGAGGGTCCCGCACCGAACTTATGTAAGTCCTTATCCGGGCCCTCGGCGGAGTTCCCCCCGAAACACCGGCTACGCGTGTTTCGCCCGCGCGACCGAGGTGAGATCGAGTGACTCTATCGACCGCTCCCGCATCTCGACCTTGCGGACCTTGCCGGTGACCGTCATCGGGAACTCGTCCACGATCTGGATGTACCGAGGGATCTTGTAGTGCGCCAGCTTTCCGGCGGCAAACTCCCGGACCGCCTCGGCGGTGAGCGGCTCGGCCCCGGGGCGCATCCGGATCCAGGCGCACAGCTCTTCGCCGTAGCGCTCGTCCGGCACCCCGACGACCTGCGCGTCCAGCACATCCGGGTGGGTGTAGAGGAACTCCTCGATCTCCCGGGGGTAGATGTTCTCGCCACCCCGGATGACCATGTCCTTGATCCGCCCGGTGATGTTGAGGTAGCCGTCGGAATCCATGATCCCGAGGTCGCCGGTGTGCATCCAGCGGGCCGCGTCGATGGCCTCGGCGGTCTTCTCCGGTTCCTCCCAGTAGCCCAGCATCACCGAGTAGCCCCGGGTGCACAGCTCACCAGGGGTGCCCCGGGGAACGGTCAGCCCGGTCTCCGGGTCGATGATCTTCACCTCGACATGCGGCAGCACCCGGCCGACCGTGGACACCCGCCGTTCCAGTGAATCGTCCGCCCTGGTCTGGGTGGACACCGGGGAGGTCTCGGTCATCCCGTAGCAGATCTGCACCTCGGTCATGCCCATCCGGGAAACCACCTGCTTCATCACCTCCACCGGGCACGGCGAGCCGGCCATGATCCCGGTGCGCAGCGAGGACAGCTCGTAGGACTCGAAGTCCTCCTCGGCCAGCTCGGCGATGAACATGGTCGGCACGCCATACAACGAGGTGCACCGCTCGGCGGCCACCGCGGCCAGCGTCAGCTTCGGGTCGAACGCCGGCGCCGGGATGATCATCGCCGCGCCGTGCGAGGTGGCCGCCAGGTTGCCCATCACCATGCCGAAGCAGTGGTAGAACGGCACCGGGATGCAGATCCGGTCCTCCTCGGTGTATCCGCACAGCTCCCCGACGAAGTAGCCGTTGTTGAGGATGTTGTGGTGGCTCAGCGTGGCGCCCTTGGGAAAGCCGGTGGTGCCCGAGGTGTACTGGATGTTGATCGGATCGTCCGGGCTCAGGTTGGCCTGCGCCGCGGCCAGCTCGCCGCGGTCCCCGCCGGCGTTCGCGTTGGCCAGTGCGTCCCACTCCGGGGAATCCAGCAACACCACCCGCTGAAGCGCCGGGCAGTTCGGCCGCACCTGCTCGATCATCGCCGCGTAGTCGGACGACTTGAACGACGCCGCGGCCACCAGCATTCGTATCCCGGCCTGGTTGAGCACGTACTGCAGCTCGTGGGTGCGGTACGACGGATTGATGTTGACCAGGACCGCGCCGATCTTCGCCGTGGCGTACTGGACGAGCGTCCAGCTGGCCTGGTTGGGCGACCAGATACCCACCCGGTCACCTTTGACCAGCCCGGCATCCAACAGGCCCAGCGCCAGCGCATCCACCCCGGCGACGAACTCCCGGTAGCTCCACCGCCGCCCGCTGGCCACCTCGACCATCGCGTCCCGGTCCGGGAACAACGCGGCGGTGCGGTCCAGGTTGTCACCGATGGTGTCGCCGAGCAGCGGCTGCTCGGAAATCCCGGAGGCGTAGGAGGGCACAGCGGGAACAGGTGGGGCAGCCGGGCTCACGGTGTCTCCTCAACTCACAACGGTGTGCAGCGGCCCATATCCTCCGACAGCCCGACCAACCACGCCAGTGCGCCGTTGGGACATCAGCCGGTACCCCCCGGCCGCACTCAGACGGAGGTCCGCGGTTCCCGGATGGCCACCACGGCCGCGAGGCTGATCAGCCCGACGACGACCATGTACAGCGACACCGACAACGAGGTGCCGGTGGCGCTGTACAGCGCGGTGGCGATGAGCGGGGCGAACCCGCCGCCGACCACCGCGCCCACCGCGTAGCTGATGGACGCCCCGCTGTACCGGTAGCGCGGCTCGAACATGCCGGCGAACAGCGCTGACTGCGGCCCGAAGGTGAGGCCCAACCCGACGGTCAGCACGATCACCGCGACCAGTAGCCAGATCGGCCGCTTGGTGTCGAACAGCACGAAGAACGGCACCGCCCACACCACCATCAGCACCGACCCGATCAGGTACACCGGCTTGCGCCCGACCCGGTCCGACCACATCGCCGAGGCCACGATGCTGATCAGCCAGGAAACGCTGCCCACAATGATCACTATCAACAGCAGGTTGCGGCTCAGCTTGAGCACCGAGGTGCCGTAGGAAAGCAGGTAGGCCAGGAACACGTAGCCGATCGCGGTGTTCGCGATGAAGCTGGTGGACGCCAGGAGCAGTTCCCGACCGCGCTCCCGGAACACGTCGACCACCGGCACCTGGCTGCGTGCCTGCTCATCGCGCAGCGCGCGGAACACCGGGCTCTCCTCCACCTTCAGCCGGACGAACAGCCCCACCCCCACCAGCACGATGCTGAACAGGAACGGGATCCGCCAACCCCAGGCGGCGAACTGGGCGGTGGTCACCACGTTGCTCATCAGGAAGAACATCCCCTGGGCCAGGATCAGCCCGGCGGGCACACCGATCTGGCTGGCCGAGCCGTACATCCCGCGCTTGTCCGGCGGCGCATGCTCGACCGCCATCAGCGCGGCGCCACCCCACTCGCCCCCGGCGGACAGCCCCTGCAGCAGGCGTAGCAGCACCAGCAGGATCGGCGCCCACACCCCGATCTGGCCGTAGGTGGGCAGCAGCCCGACTCCGACGGTGGCCACCCCCATCAGCATCAGCGAGGCGATCAACATCCGTTTGCGGCCGATCCGGTCACCCCAGTGGCCCCAGAGCACCCCGCCGAGCGGGCGGGCCAGGAATCCCACCCCCAGCGTGGCGAATGCGGCCAGCGTGCCGGACGCGGGGGACAGCGAGGAGAAGAACTGCGAGCCGAAGATCAGCGCGGCGGCCGTGCTGAAAATGAAGTAGTCGTACCACTCGACGGTGGTGCCGACGCCGCTGGCCGCCGCCACCCAGCGGAGCTGCCGGGGATCGGTTTCCGGCACTGCACGAACGTTCGGTTCCATACTCACGCGTGTGGTCCCCTCGGGAAGGCCGCGACGGCCACTGGTCCGCCCCGACCAGTTGGCACACCCTTACATGGCAGAGCGACCTGCTCCTAGAGCCCGGCTGTGAAAAGCAGCCGGTCGGCCGTGTTCTGGAAGGTGCCACCATGGACCACTCCAGGCGTGGCCTGTCGGATGATCCAGTCCTTCAGCGCGGCGGAGGGGATGTCCCCGAACCGCTGCTTGTACAGCGCGGCGACACCGGCGGCGAACGGCGCGGACATCGAGGTACCCGAGTAGGACTTGACCCCGCCCCCGGGCACCGGGGCGATGATGCCGTTGCCCGGGGCGTACAGGGACACACAGGGGCCGGTGCTGGACGTGCCGGAGCGCGCGTCGTCCCTGGTCGAGTTGGCCACCACGAGCGCGTACGGCGAGTCGCGCGGTGCCCGGTCGCACGAGTTGGCGCCGGTGTTGCCGGCCGAGGTGGACACGAATACCCCGGAGTTGGCCAGCCGGCTCACCGCCGCGGTCAGGGTGGCCGAGGGCGCCTGGCCGTAGCGCCAGGACAGCACCGCCACGGCCGGCTTGCGGGCGTGGCTGGTCACCCAATCCACCCCCTCGAGCAGGTTGGACAGCTTGCCGCCGCCGTCGCAGTCCAGCACCTTCACCGCGTGCAGGGTGGCCTGCTTGGCGACTCCGTAGGTGGTGGACCCGGCGATGCCGGCCACCACTGTGCCGTGCCCGTCGCAGTCCCCCGCCGGGCCGCCGACGAAGTTCGCGTCGAACACCGCTCGCCCGCCGAAGTCCGGGTGGCTGGTGTCGATGCCGGTGTCCAGCACGTAGATGTTCACCCCAGCGCCGGTGTCGGAGTACGTGTAGGAGCGCGACAACGGCAGGTTGCGCTGGTCGATGCGGTCCAATCCCCAGTTCACCGGGTTGTCCTGGCGATAGGACAGCGCCGGGCCGTCGTTCTCTCCACGGGAGAGGCCGGCGGCCGGCGCGGGCGCAGGAGCCGGCGACGGGCCAGGGGGCATGGGGCCGGGCGGGCTCGGCGCGAGCGGAGCCTGCCTGGGCGGGGGCAGGCTCGGCGGGTTGGGCGTAGCCGCGCCCGGGTCCGCCGCGGCGGGGTAGGTGCCGGGAGGACCCGGCCGCTGCTCGTCGCTCGGCATCCCGGCGGGGCTGGCGTCGCCCGGCGGCCCGGCGGGGCTGGCGTCGCCCGGCATCCCGGCGGGGCTGGCGTCGCCCGGCATCCCGGCGGGGCTGGCGTCGCCCGGCGGCCCGGCGGGGCTGGCGTCCAGCGGCGGCATGCCCGGACCAGGGTCGCTGGGCGGCCCGTCGGGGCCGTCGTCGATGGCCGGCGCGGTGGCATCGGCCTCCACCGAGAGCACACCGGCGCGGCCACGCAGCCGATCAGCCTCGACGATGGTCATCGAGGCGGCGAACCCCAGGACCGCATCGTTGAACCGGGCGGTCGGGGCGGTGCGGGCCTCGGCGGCCACGCCGTCCACGTTCTGCCCGGCCGCGACCCGCACCACGTAGCCACTGGTCGGCGCCGGCGCAACCGCCGCCGGTGCGGGCACCATGACCGGAACGAGCATCCCGAGCGACGCGGTCAGGGTGGAGAGCGCGGAGACGAGCCCGGGGACGATCACGGAGAGCAACGGTAGGTAGCGATCTCTCGTTTGATCAACGCTCTAACAGGGGGTGTTGGTGCAATAGAGGCTATCGAGATCATTTATCACTACTTTGGGTGGCCAATCGGCGTGGTTGGTTGACCTTGCCTCATCACCCACTTGAAGTCGGCGCTTCAACCGCCCCTCAACGGCTTACCGGCTGCTCACCGGGCTGCCGCATGCACCTGGACCTCGGTGGCCTTGACCGCGAACCACAGCCGCGCGCCCGGAGCCAGCACCTCGGCGCCGGCCAGGTCGGCCACGGCGGCCGGGGTCACGTCGGCGGCCAGCCCGGCCACCCACGGCGGGCCGCCGTCCACCGGCTCGGCACGCAGCCGGATCACCTCGCCGCGCGGCTCCATGCCGGCCAGCCGCACCTCCACCACGTTGCGCGGGCTGCCGTCCGGGCGGTCCCGGAACACCGCCACCGCGGACGGCGGGAACACCGCCACCGCCGCCGACCCGTCCGCCAGCCCCTCGCCGGCGTCCTGGCCCGCTACCGCGGTGCCGTCGGCGGTGCGCAAGCCGCCCGCCGAGCCCACCCCGGGCACCAGGTTCAGCCCGGCGATGCGCGCGGCGAACGGGCTGCGCGGGCGGGTCAGCACGTCCCTGGTCCGTCCCTGTTCGACGATCGAACCGTCGGTCATCACGATCACCCGGTCGGCCAGCACCAGCGCGTCCAGCACATCGTGGGTGACCAGCAACCCGGTCGTCTTCGGGCTGTCCGGTGAGTCCAGCCCGGATCCACGCATCACCCGCCGCAGCAAGCCCCGCAGCGCCGGTGCCGAGTCGACGTCCAGCGCGGCGAGTGGCTCGTCCAGCAGCAACAGCTCCGGCTGACCGGCCAGCGCGCGGGCCAGCGCCACCCGCTGCGCCTGACCGCCGGACAGCTGGGACGGCCGTCGGCTTGCCAGCTCGGCGACGTCCACCTCGGCCAGCAGCCGCCCGGCCCGCTCCGCCGCCACCCGGCGGCCCACCCCGTGGCAACGCGGCCCGAACGCCACGTTGGCCAGCGCGGTCAGGTGCGGGAACAGCAGCGCCTGCTGGGCGAGCAGCCCGACGCCCCGGTGGTGGGTGGGCACGTGCACGCCGGCGGCGGTATCGGTGAGCACCGTGCCCGCCAGCACCACCCGCCCGACGTCCGGTCGCAGCAGCCCTGCCAGCACCCCGAGCAGCGTGGACTTGCCCGAACCGTTCGGCCCGAGCACCGCGACGACCTCGCCCCTGGCCACCGACAGCGACACGTCCAGGGTGAACTCGCGCCGGCGCACCGTGGCGGTCAGCTCCAGGAACGGCTCGGCGCTGTCGGCGGCCCCGTGGGTGGTGCTCACCGGAAGCCCTCGGCCACCCTCGGCCGAGCCACCGCGATCACCACGATGGCGACCACCACCAGCACCAGGGAGAGCGCGATCGCGCCGTCGGTGTCCACCTCGCGTTGCTGGTAGACCAGCAGCGGCAGGGTCTGCGTGGTGCCCTGCAGGCTGCCCGCGAAGGACACCGTGGCGCCGAACTCGCCGAGCGCCCTGGCGAACGCCAGCACCAACCCGGAGCCCAGCCCGGGCAGCACCAGCGGCACGGTGACCCGGCGGAACGCGGTGAACGGCGACGCTCCCAGGGTTGCCGCGACCGCTTCATACCGCTCCCCGGCGGTGCGCAGCGCGCCCTCCAGGCTGACCACCAGGAACGGCAGGGACACGAACGTCTGCGCGAGCACCACGGCCGCCGTGGTGAACGGCACGGTGACCCCGAACCACAGATTCAGCAACCGCCCCGCCGGCCCGGTGCGACCCAGGGTGTAGAGCAGCGCCAGACCGCCGACCACCGGCGGCAGCACCAGCGGGAGCAGCACCACCGGCCGGGCCAGCCGCACCAACGGCGAGCGGGACCTGGCCAGTACAGCCGCCAGCGGACCACCCAGCAGCAGGCAGATCAGCGTGGACATCGCCCCGGTCTCCACCGACAGGCGCAGCGCGGCCAGCGCGGCGTCGCTGGTGACCAGCTGGGGCAGCCGGCTCAGGTCCGCGCGCACGATCATCCCGACCACCGGCAGGGCGATCAGCGCGAACGCCAACACCGCGGGTATCCACAGCGCCACCGGCAGGCCCACTCCGATGCTGTGCCTGTCGTCCCGCTCCGGGCGGCGGGATCCGGCACGCCGGACGGAGCCGAACCGCCGGCCGGAACTTGGCGGGCGGCCGGGGCCGGACCGCCGGTCGATCCGGGTTCCGCCCAGTGGGGCCGTCACCGCCTCACGGCGTGCCGAAGCCGGCGTTCTTCAGCACCCGTTGCCCGTCCGGTCCACGCACCAGGGCGACGAACCTGTCGGCTAGATCAGCGTGCGGCGCGTTCTTGAGCACCGCGATCGGGTACTGGTTGAGCGCCTTGGACGCGTCGGGGAAGTCCACGCCCTCGACCTTGCCGCCGCTGGATTTCACGTCGGTCACGTACACCAGCGCGGCGTCCGCGTCCCCGGTGGCGACCTTGCTCAGCGCGGAGCGCACGTCGGGCTCTTGGCTGACCGGCTTCAGGGTGACTCCGGTGGCCTTTTCCACCTGCTGGGTCGCGCTGCCGCAGGGCACCTGCGGGGCGCACACCACGACCTTCAGGTCGGGCTTGGTCAGGTCGGCGAATTTGTGCACAGCCTTGGGGTTGCCCGGCGACACGGCGATCTGCAACACATTGGTGACGAACGTCGCGGGCTGGCCGTTGACCAGCCCAGCCTTGAAGACCGTGGTCATCGTCGAGGTGTTCGCGGCGGCGAAAACGTCGGCCGGCGCGCCGTTGACGATCTGTTGGGCCAGGTCGGAGGAACCGCCGTAGTTGAACCGGACGGTGGTGCCCGGGTTCTGCTCCTCGAAGCTCTTGCCCAGCCGGTTGAACACGTCGGTCAGCGAAGCGGCGGCGGACACGGTGAGGGTGGTCGCTGCAGCCGAGCCGGAGGGACCGGCCGGTTGCGGCGCCCCCCCGCCGCCGCAACCGCCCGCCAGCCCGGTCACCAACGCGGCGGCCAGCAGCCAACGCGCCACTCCGATCGGGCCCTTCCTCATCGAGCTCCCCCCGGGGTCTCCACCACCACGTGCGTGGACTTGATCACGGCGACGGCCAGGGAGCCCGGCTGCAGGCCGAGTTCCTTGACCGCCTCGGTGCTCATCAGCGAGACCACTCGGTGCGGCCCGCACTGCAGCTCCACCTGCGACATCACCCGGTCCGAGATGATCTCTGTGACCAGCCCGACCAGGTGATTTCGGGCCGAGCGGCCGACCGGGGACGGGTCCGGCGCGGCCTGCGCCTGAGACCGGGCGAACTCGGCCAGCCGAGCACCGTCGATCACCTTGCGGTTCGACGCGTCGACCTGCGCGGGCAGGGTGCCCGCGTCGACCCAGCGGCGCACGGTGTCGTCGCTGACGCCGAGAAGCCGTGCGGCCTCGGCGATCCGGAATTGCGGCACGGCGGGAACCTTACATCCGAGGCTGCGGAACTGCCCATTGCCGGCTCGCCAACCGGTAGGCAGCCGGGACGCGCCGGCGCCCTTATTCTGCCGGGGTGGACTTCCAGCCGAGCGACACCGCCGTCGACTACAGCCAGCGCATGCGCGCCTTCCTCGAGGAGGCGGTGCTGCCCGCCGAGCCGGTCTACGAGGCATGGCGGGCGGACCGCCGAGGGACCCCGCGGGAATGGGACACCCCACCGGTCCTGGAGGACCTGAAGAAGGAAGCCAGGTCCAGGGGGCTGTGGAACTTGTTCCTGCCGGACATCTCCGGGCTGTCCAACCTGGAGTACGCCTCGGTGGCCGAGGTGTCCGGCTGGTCTCCGGTGATCGCCCCGGAAGCGATCAATTGCCAGGCCCCGGACACCGGGAACATGGAGACCCTGCACCTGTTCGGCACCCCGGAGCAGAAGGAGCAGTGGCTCAACCCGCTCCTGGATGGTGAGATCCGGTCGGCCTTCGCGATGACCGAGCCGGATGTTGCCTCCTCGGACGCCACGAACGTGCAGACCTCGATCCGCCGGGACGGCGACGAGTACGTGATCAACGGCAAGAAATGGTGGATCTCCGGCACCGCCGACCCGCGCTGTGCGATCTTCATCGTGATGGGCAAGACCGACCCGGACGCGCAGACGCACCGCCAGCAGTCCATGGTGCTGGTGCCCAGGGACGCCCCGGGGGTGGAGATCAAGCGGCACCTGCCGGTGTTCGGCTACCAGGACCAGCACGGTCACTCCGAGGTCCATTTCAACGACGTGCGGGTGCCGGTGTCCAACCTGCTCGGCGAGGAGGGCGGCGGGTTCGCCATCGCCCAGGCCCGGCTCGGTCCAGGGCGGATCCACCACTGCATGCGGCTGATCGGCATGGCCGAGCGGTCCGTCGAGGCGATGGTCGCCAGGGCCACCACCCGGATCGCGTTCGGCCGTCCGCTGGCCGAGCAGGGCGTTGTGCGCGAGCAGATCGCGAACAGCCGCCTGGAGATCGAGCAGGCCCGGCTGCTGGTGCTCAAGACGGCCTGGCTGATCGATAACCACGGGGCGAAGGGCGCCCGTACCGAGATCGCCGCGATCAAGGTGGTGGTGCCCAGGATCGCCTGCACGATCATCGACCGGGCGATCCAGATCCACGGCGCCGGTGGACTGAGCGACGACTTCCCGCTGGCCTACTTCTATGCCTGGGCCCGCGCACTGCGGATGGCCGACGGCCCGGACGAGGTCCACCTGCGCAGCGTCGCCCGCGAAGAGCTCAAGCGGCACCCCTGACCCTGTGAGTGGTATTGGTCGCTATAGCGACCAATACCACTCACGGTACGCGGCGTTCTTGGTGAGTTTCTTTGCGCAACTCCGCGTTCGCGGTTCCACTCGGGAGATCGGCCAGCAGATGAGGAGCCGAGGCGTCGCCGCAGGTTAACTGCCCTGTTTTGGGCCGAGGTCGCTCAGAATCCACCGGTAGGCTCGGAAGGGTGACTACCACCGACCTCGGTCTGCCCGGGTTGCCAACCGTGCCGGGCAACCGCCCGACGCGGCCAGACGACCCCCGATTGATCGACCGGTTCGGCCGAGTCGCCACCGATCTGCGGGTGTCCCTGACCGACCGCTGCAACCTGCGCTGCACATACTGCATGCCCGCCGAAGGACTCGACTGGACGCCCTCCGAGCAGCTGCTCAGCGACGACGAGATCGTCCGACTGGTCAGCATCGGAGTGCGCCGCCTCGGCATCCGTGAGGTGCGGTTCACCGGCGGCGAGCCCCTGCTGCGCAAAGGCCTTGAGTCGATCTTGAGCCGGGTCTCCGGGCTGACTCCCCGACCGGAGATATCCCTCACCACCAACGGCATCGGGCTGTCCCGCCGAGCTGGGGCATTGGCCGCCGCCGGGGTGGACCGACTGAACGTGTCGCTGGACACGCTGCGCCCCGAAACGTTCCAGACGATCACCCGGCGGGACCGGATCACCGATGTGCTGGACGGCATGGCGGCCGCGCGTTCCGCCGGGCTGGATCCGGTCAAGGTCAACACGGTGCTGCTGCGCGGGGTCAACGACGACGAGGCGGTGTCGCTGCTGCGCTACTGCCTGGATGCCGGGTACGAGCTGCGGTTCATCGAGCAGATGCCGTTGGACGCCCAGCACAGCTGGCAGCGCGGGGAGATGATCACCGCCGAAGAAATCCTGGCTAGCCTGCGCGAGGCGTTCACCCTCACCCCGGACCCGACCGCGCGCGGCGGCGCGCCGGCCGAGCGGTGGCTGGTCGAAGACGGCGGCTCCGGCCGGGTGATCGGCGTAGTCGGCGTGATCGCCTCGGTCACCCGGCCGTTCTGCGGCGACTGTGACCGCACCCGGCTCACCGGCGACGGCCAGCTACGCTCCTGCCTGTTCGCCCGGGGCGAGACCGACCTGCGCGCACTGCTGCGCGGCGGTTCCTCGGATGACGAGATCGCGGACGCCTGGCGCGGCGCGATGTGGGCGAAGGCCGCCGGTCACGGGATCGACGACCCCGGGTTCCTGCAGCCAGATCGGCCGATGAGCGCAATCGGAGGGTAAGGGTGTCCATCACCGTTCGGTACTTCGCGGGAGCGCGCGCGGCCGCCGGCGTTCCCGATGAGCGGGTGGCGCTGCCGGAGGGCGGCACGGTGGACGACGTACTCGCATTGGTGACCGCACGCCACGGCGCCGCACTGTCCCGGGTACTCCACGCATCCAGCCTGCTGCTCGATGAGGTAGCCGTGCGCGACCGCTCACTGCGCCCCCACGCCAACGCCACCCTCGACGTCCTCCCCCCCTTCGCCGGCGGTTAACCCTCGGTGCCCGGGCAGGCTGGGGGCATGGCGGATCGGTCGAGTGGGGCGCGCGTCGTGTTGGTCACTGGGGCGAACCGGGGGCTAGGGCTGGAGCTCGCCCGACAATGTGCGACGGACGGCGACACGGTGCTGCTGGGCAGCCGGAACCTCGAGGCGGGTGAGCGCGCCGCCGCCGGGCTGGTGGCCGACGGGGTGCCCGAGGAGCGGCTGCTGCCGGTCGAGCTGGACGTCACCGACGCCGAGGGCCTGGCCGCGCTGGCCGCCCGGGTCGGCGAGCAGCTGGGCCAGGTGGACGTGCTGGTGAACAACGCCGCCGTGCACTACGACACCTGGCAGAACGCGGCGAACGCCGACCTGGGCGTCGTCCGCGAGGCAATGGAGACGAACGTGATCGGCGCCTGGCTGACCACGCAGGCCTTCCTCCCGCTGCTGCGCCGCGGCCGCCACCCGAGAGTGGTCATGGTGAGCAGCGAGGGTGGGTCGCTGGCCTCGATGGGCGGCGGCATTCCGGCCTACCACGTCAGCAAGGCCGCACTCAACGCGCTGACCAGGACGTTAGCCGGTGACCTGGCCAGGGACGGCATCCTGGTCAACGCGGTCTGCCCGGGCTGGACGGCCACCGACATGGGCGGGCCCGGCGGACGGCCGGTCGCCGACGGCGCGGCGAGTATCCGGTACGCCATGGACCTCCCGGATGGCGGCCCCACCAGCACGTTTACCCGGGATGGCCAGTCGATCCCGTGGTGATCCCGTGGTAGCGGAGGGTGGAGGGGAGGAGGGCGGTGTAGGCGGGCCAGGTGCCGGCGGGGGTGTGGACTGATTCGGCGGCTAGGACGGCGTGCACGATCGCGCGGGTCACGCAGTCGGCGCCGGCGGCCAGCAGCTCGTGCAGGTCGGCCAGCTCGGGGGCCGGCCGGGCGGCGGTGGACAGCGCGAACGTGGTGTCGCCGTCGACCATGGTGTGCACCGGGCGCACCCCCCTGGCCAGCCCGTCGGCGCCCATCCCGGCGAGCAGGCAGCACTCCGCCTTGCTCAGCCTGGCGTCGGTGCCGAGCACGGACAGCGTGGTGGCCCGCAGCGGGCCGTCCAGCGCGCTGCGCAGCAGGCCGGCGTCCAGCGCGGCGGCCAACTCGGCCGGGTCGGGCGGGCGCAGCGCGGCGAACTCCGCCTGCGCGCCGGAGCCGAGCCCGAACCGGGCACCGTAGAGCTCCCCGGTCGGCTGGTGCACCGCGGACCCGGCGGCGTTGAGCACCACCAGGGCGGCCACCGTGGTGCCGCTGGAGAGAACCGCGCTGGCACTGCCCACGCCGCCCTTGAGCGCGCCGACCACCGCCCCGGTACCGGCCCCGACCACCCCGCCTACCACCGGACCCGTTCCGGCCGGCCCGGTCGCCTCCCGGTACGCGGCCAGCCCGGTGGTGGCGTCCGGGCGGGCGGCGAAGTCGCCGCCCCGGCCCAGGTCGAACACCACCGCGGCGGGCACGATCGGGATGATCCGCTCGGGCGCCGCCGGACCTGGCCCCCGGGTGAGCGGGTAGCCCCAGCCGTCCGACTCCAGCCCGCGCATCACGCCGTCGGCGGCGGCCAGCCCGTACGCGCTGCCGCCGGTGAGCAGCACCGCGTTGACCCGACGCACCAGGCGGCGGGGATCCAACAGGTCGGTCTCCCGGGTGCCCGGCGCGGCACCGCGCACGTCCACTCCGGCCACCGCGCCCCCGGGCGGTGCCAGCACCACCGTGCTCCCGGTCAGCGGCCCAGCCTCAGCGCCACTCTCAGCACCGCCCTCAGAGGCGGACGCAAGCGTGCGCAAGGTCGCGTGCCCGACGCGCAAGCCGGGTACGTCGGTCAGCCCGTTGGTGGGCCCGGGGCGAAGAGCGGTCAGCTCCTCCGACCCTTGATCACCCGGAACACCACGAACAGCGCCAGCAGGCCGAGCACCACCGGAGCCAGCCGCTTGAGCACCGGCGCGCCGGCGGTGTCCAGCAGGTCGATCGCGTCCACCTCACTGCGGGTCGGCTCCGGCGCACTGGCCAGCTTCGGCGCCACGCCGTTCGCACTGGTCGCGGACGGTGCCGGGGTGGGCGCGGTCTTGATCGCCGAAGGCGCCGGCGCCGGGGAGTCCGACGAGGCCGCGGACTTCGGTGCCGGGTCGGCCGTGGCACCAGACCCGGCCGAAGCACCGGAACCGGCCGAAGCACCAGACGAAGCGACCGCCTCGCCCCCGCCGGACGACTCCGCCTGCGGGCCCAGCTTGTTCGCCAGGCAGGAGGAGAACTGCCCGATGATCTTGTCGCTCACGTCGGCCATCACGCCCCGACCGAACTGCGCCGGGCGCCCGGTCACGGTCATGTCGGTGACCATCTTGACGGTGGTCTGCGCGTCGCCGTCCGCGTGCAGCGTGCCGGTGACGGTGGCGCTGGCCGTGCCGTTGCCCCGGGAGTCCCGCCCGGAAGCCTCGATCACCACCTTGTGCGCCTCGTCGTCGCGCTCGACGAACGTGCCCTTGCCCTTGTAGGTCAGCGAGATCGGCCCCAGCTTCACCTTGACCGTGCCGGTGAACGAGTCGTTCTCGTAGGTCTCCAGCGTCGCTCCCGGGAAGCAGGGCGCCACCCGGCGCGGGTCGTTGAACGCCGCCCACGCCTCGTCTATCCCGGCCGGAATGGTGAACGTGTTCTCCAGCTGCATCAGTTCTCAGTCCCCGTCCGAAAATCGTCCGAAAAAACGTGGACGCCCGCCCAGCCTGCTCGGCCGAGGCGGGCGTCCCCGAAACAGTGAGTGGTTCAGCCGGCCGCGGTCAGCACCGCACGGCCGGTGAGCACCCTGGCCAGATGTTCACGGTAGTCCGATGCCGCATCGGCGTCACTTGGAGCCGAGGTGCCTTCGGTGGCGTGTTCCGCCGCCGCCCGCGCGGTGTCCTCGGTGGCCTGCTGGCCGACCAGGGCCTGCTCGACGGCGGTCGCCCGGATCGGCGTGGAGCCCATGTTGGTCAGCCCCACCCTGGCCTCGGCAATGCTGCCGCCCTCGACCTTCAGGGCCACCGCGACGGCCACCATGGACCAGGCCTGCGCGGTGCGGTTGAACTTCTCGTAGTGGTGCTTCCACCCGGTGTAGCGGGGGAACCGGATCTCGGCGAGGATCTCGTCCTCGCCCAGCGCCGTGGTGAACAGGTCCACGAAGAACTCCGACGCCGGGACGGTGCGCCGCCCGCTGGGGCCGGCGATGACGAACTCCGCGTCCAGCGCCAGGGCCACCGCGCCCAGGTCACCGGCAGGGTCGGCGTGCGACAGCGAGCCACCCAGGGTGCCCCGGTGCCGCACCTGCGGGTCGGCCACGGTGGCCGCCGCGTCGGACAGCAGCCCGACGTGTTCGTGCAGCAGCTCGTCGTGCACCACGTCGTGGTGGGTGGTCATGGCGCCGACCACGATGCGGTCGCCGTCCTCGCGGATGCCGCGCAGCTCGGCGATGCCGCCGAGGTCCACGATCAGGGTCGGTGCGGCCAGCCGCAGCCGCAGCACCGGCAGCAGGCTTTGCCCACCGCCGAGCACCTTGACGTCGTCACCCCCTTCGGACAGCGCGCGTACCGCCTCGTCCAGCGTGGTGGGCCGGACGTAGTCGAACTGGGCCGGGATCACAGGGCCTCTCCTTGCGGGTTGTTCGGGTCGATGGAGCCCAGCCCGGCACCCGGCGAGTGGGTGTCGATTGGAGTCTCCTGGGTAGTTTTGCCCTTCGCCGCCTGGATGGCCCGCCACACCCGCTGGGAGGTGGTGGGCATCTCGACGTCGGTCACACCGAGGTGGCGAAGTGCGTCGATCACGCCGTTCACGATGGCCGGTGTCGACGCGATGGTGCCCGCCTCGCCGACGCCCTTCACACCCAGCGGGTTAGACGTTGCCGGGGTGCTGACGATGGCGGTGTCGAAGCTGGGCAGGTCGGCCGCCGACGGCAGCGTGTAGTCGACGAGGGTGCCGGTGACCAGGGTGCCCTGGTCGTCGTAGGTGGCCTCCTCGAACATCGCCTGCGCAATGCCCTGGGCCAGGCCGCCGTGCACCTGTCCCTCCACGATGAGTGGGTTGACCACGGTGCCGACATCGTCCACACAGACGTACTTGCGCAGCCTGACATGGCCGGTTTCGGTGTCCACCTCCATCGCCGCCAGGTGTGTGCCGTGCGGGAAGGAGAAGTTCTCCGGGTCGTACACCGCGTCGGAGTCCAGCGAGGGCTCCATGTCCTCCGGGTAGTCGTGCGCCATGAACGCGGCGAATGCGATCTCCTGGATGGACTTGCCCTTGTCGGTGCCCCGGACGGTGAAGTTGCCGCCGCTGAACTCGAGGTCGTCCTCGGATGCCTCGAGCAGGTGCGCGGCGATCTTCTTGGCCTTGGCGATCACCTTCTCGGCTGCCTTGACGATGGCGATGCCGCCGACCACCAGCGACCGCGAGCCGTAGGTGTCCAACCCCTTGGGCGAGATCTGGGTGTCCCCGTGCAGGACCTCGACGTCCTCGTACGGCACGCCCAGCTGATCGGCGACGATCTGGCTGAACGCCGTCTCGTGGCCCTGCCCGTGCGCCGAGGCGCCGGTGATGACCTCGACCTTGCCGGTGGCCAGCATCCGGATGCTGGCGGCCTCCCAGCCGCCGGCCCCGTAGTCCAGCGAGCCGAGCACCCGCGACGGCGCGAGCCCGCACATCTCGGTGAACGTCGAGATGCCGATGCCGAGCTGCACCTTGTCCCCGGCCGTGCGGCGCTTCTCCTGTTCGGCGCGCAGGCCGTCGTAGTCGAAGAGGTCCTTGGCCTTGGCCGTGGCGGCCTCGTAGTTGCCCGAGTCGTAGGTCAGCCCGGCCACCGTGGTGAACGGGAACTCCTCGTGCTTGATCCAGTTCTTCTCGCGCAGTTCCAGCGGGTCCATGCCGAGCTCGACGGCGAGCTCATCCATGATCCGCTCGATCGCGAACGTCGCCTCCGGGCGGCCGGCGCCGCGGTAGGCGTCGGTCAGCGTCGTCGTCGTGTACACGTTGGTGCACGCGAAGTGGTACGCCGGGATCTTGTAGATCGCGTTGAACATGAACGCGCCGAGGATCGGCACGCCGGTGCCGACCAGGCCGTTGTACGCGCCGAGGTTGGCGAGCAGCTCGACCTTGAGCCCGGTGACCTGGCCGTCCTGGGTCGAAGTGATGGTGATGTCCTGGATCTGGTCGCGGCCGTGGTGCGCGGCCAGCATCGTCTCGGACCGGGACTCGTTCCACTTGACCGGTTTGCCGAGCTTCTGCGCGACCAGCAGCGACATCATTTCTTCGGGCAGCACGCCGATCTTGCCGCCGAAGCCGCCGCCGACGTCCGGGGCGATCACGCGCAGCTTGTGCTCGGGGATGCCGAGCGTCAGCGCCGACATAACGCGCAGGATGTGCGGGACCTGCGTGGCCGACCACATGGTGATCTGGGTGCTGGTCGGGTCGACGACGCAGGCGCGCGGCTCCATGAACGCCGGGATCAGTCGCTGTTGGCGGAACCGGCGTTTCAGCACGATCTGCGACGAAGTGATCGCG
>DASWST010000045.1:0-1703 GCA_036402515.1 Pseudonocardia sp. | reverse complement strand
TCGGTGCTCATCCGGCTGGCCGGCACCGAGGCGTTGATCGCCAGCCGCGGAGCGCGGGTGGAGCGCAGCGCGACGGCCATCGAGCTGACCCCCTCCTCGCTCTCCTCCTCGCTGCTGGCGAAGCCCTGGGTACGGATCTGGTCCAGCACCTCCAACAGCCGGGTTCGGGTACCCACCGAGTGCGGGGTGAGCTGGACCAGCTGCTCGTCCGGGTAGATCCGGAACAGCTCGTCCTCCGACAGGGTGGCCAGCAGGGCCTTGCCCGTGGAGGTGCAGTGTGCGGGCATCGCCCGGCCGAGCCGGTTGCCCACCCGCAGCGCGCGCGTGCTCTCGATCGAGTCGATGAAGTGGACGTCGCCGCCCTCCAGCCGGCCGAGGTGCACCGTCTCCTGCAGCTCGGCGTTCAGCCGCTCCAGGACCGGTCGGGACCGGTTCCGCACGTCCAGCCGGCGCAGGACACCGAAGGCCAGGTTGTCCAGCGCCGGACCGGGCACGTAGCCGCGCGTGGCGCTGTCCTGGCGCACGAAGCCGCGGAACTGCAACATCGCCAGCAGCCGGTGCGCCGTGGACGACGCCACGCCGAGGTACTGGCTGACGTCGGTCAGCCGCAGCTTGGGTCGTTCCCCCAGCAGCAGGAGCACACGCAGCGCGTTGTCGACGGACTCGATCGGGTACTGCGGTGGGCCTCCGTACTCCGGCGCAGGTGGATAACCCTCGACCTCCTCCATGGCCCGAGGCTACGTGCTGTCTGCTGTGCAGAGAAACGTGCGGCTGACCCCATCGAGGTGCACGGTGCATGCCCTCAGCCCAGCCGGGCCAGCTCGTGCCGCCAAGCAGTCGCGTGGTTGAAGGCGCCACCGAGGTCGGGCAGCTCGGCCATGTCCTCGGCGGGCAGGTCGCGCAGCGTTCCCCCGGCCGACGCGATCGTCAACGAGAGCCGCGCGATCTGGTCCACCGAGATCGCCCTCAGCACCGCCTCGGGCACGTCGGTCCCGCTACTGGTCAGCCCGTGACCACGCAGCACGACGACCGGCCGGTCACCCATGGCCTGCACCATCTCCGCGGCCAGCCGGCGGTCGCGGACCAGCACGCCCCGCGGGTAGACCGGCACTCCACCCGCGGCCAGCTTGGTACCGGGCATGTCGAAGGCGCCCACGATCGGCCGGATGCCCAGCCCGGCCAGATCCGCGGCCACCACGGCCGGCGGATGGGCGTGCACCACGGCCTGCGCGTCAGGATGGGCGCGCAGCACCTCCGTATGCAGCGGCAACTCGTTGGGCGGGGTCCAGCCCTTCAGCTCACCCGCGGCACCGGGCTCGCCGTCGAAGGTCACCAGGTGAACGTCGTCCGCGGTCGTCCAGGCCAGACCGCGCTCCTGCGGGCCCCGGCAGCGGACCAGGAGGCGCTCCGCGTCGACCCGCAGGCTGATGTGCCCGAGGTAGCCCTCGGCCAGACCGCGGGCGGCAAGCACTCGGCAGGCGTCGGCGATGAGCTGCCGCGATTCGTCGAGGTCGCTCATGCCGGCGTCTCCACTGTGCGGGCCGGCGCGGCAGCCAGCGCATCGATCTGGGTGACCGCGTCGCCGAAGGCCGCGCCCGCGGTCACCAGCCGGCGACAGGTCACCAGGGCCTTGGGCCAGTTGACCGTCACCGCGGCGCCGAGTTGCCCCTCGCGCCCGCGGTAGAGCGCGGCGAACCGCGGCT
>DASWST010000044.1:0-45694 GCA_036402515.1 Pseudonocardia sp. | reverse complement strand
CACTCCCATCGACGGGCTCGGCGACATCACCTCGGAGGGCCAGCGCGCCCTCGAGCTGCAGGCGCCGTCGGTGGTCCAGCGCAAGTCGGTGCACGAGCCGCTCGCGACCGGCATCAAGGCCATCGACTCGATGACCCCGATCGGCCGCGGCCAGCGCCAGCTCATCATCGGCGACCGCGCGACCGGCAAGACGACGATCGCGATCGACACGATCATCAACCAGAAGCAGAACTGGGAGACCGGGGACCCGACCAAGCAGGTCCGCTGCATCTACGTCGCCATCGGCCAGAAGGGCTCGACCATCGCCTCCGTGCGTGGCGCCCTCGAGGAGGCCGGCGCGCTGGAGTACACCACCATCGTCGCCGCCCCCGCGTCCGACAGCGCCGGCTTCAAGTACCTCGCGCCCTACACCGGCTCCGCCATCGGCCAGCACTGGATGTACGCGGGCAAGCACGTGCTGATCGTCTTCGACGACCTGTCCAAGCAGGCCGAGGCGTACCGGGCGGTGTCGCTGCTGCTGCGCCGGCCGCCGGGCCGCGAGGCCTACCCGGGCGACGTGTTCTACCTGCACTCGCGGCTGCTGGAGCGTTGCGCCAAGCTCTCCGACGAGTTGGGCGCCGGTTCGATGACTGGGCTGCCGATCATCGAGACCAAGGCCAACGACGTCTCGGCGTACATCCCCACGAACGTCATCTCGATCACCGACGGGCAGTGCTTCCTGGAGTCGGACCTGTTCAACCAGGGCGTGCGGCCAGCCATCAACGTGGGCGTCTCGGTGTCCCGAGTCGGTGGCGCCGCGCAAATCAAGGCGATGAAGACGGTGTCCGGCTCGCTGCGGCTGGACCTGTCCCAGTACCGCGAGCTGGAGGCGTTCGCCGCGTTCGGCTCTGACCTGGATGCCGCGTCGGCGGCGGCGCTGGGCCGGGGAAGCCGGCTGGTCGAGCTGCTCAAGCAGGGGCAGTACTCGCCGTACCCGGTCGAGGAGCAGGTCGTATCGATCTTCCTGGGTACCCGGGGGCACCTGGACTCCGTGCCGGTAGCCGATGTGCGCCGGTTCGAGACGGAGTTCCTCGACCACGTGCGGCGCAACGAGCAGGGCATCCTTGACGAGATTCGGGAAACCGGCCAGCTCTCCGATGACAACATCGAGCGGCTGGAGCGGGTGGTGGCTGAGTTCAAGAAGCAGTTCACCGCGAGCGACGGTTCCTCGGTGGTACCCAAGGAGGAGCAGGCCGAGGCGATGGACGAGGAAGACACCACCCGCGAGTCGGTCAAGGTGAACAAGCCAGCGCCGGCCAAGCGCTGAACGGGTAGGCGAGATACATGGCGGCACAGATTCGAGTCCTGCGGCGGCGGATCCGCTCGACGCAGTCGATCAAGAAGATCACCCGGGCGATGGAACTGATCGCCACCTCGCGGATCGTCAAGGCCCGCGGCCGGGTGGAGGCCTCCAAGCCCTACGCCGAAGAGCTCACCCGGGTACTCACCGAGCTGGCCAACAACTCGGCGCTGGACCACCCGCTGCTGGTGGAGCGGGAAAACCCGCGCCGCGCCGCGGTGCTCGTGGTGACCAGCGACCGGGGCCAGTGCGGCGGTTACAACTCCAACGTGCTCAAGGCGGCCAGGGAGCTGGAAGAGCTGCTGCGCGAACAGGGCAAGGAAGTGGTCCGGTACGTGATCGGCCGCAAGGGCGTGAGCAACTACCGATTCCGCCACCGCGACGTCGAAGCGTCCTGGACCGGGTTCTCCGAGCAGCCCAACTACTCCGACGCCAAGACCGCGGCGGACACCCTGGTGGCGGCCTTCATGGCCGGCGGCGACGACACCGCCGAGGGTCCCGGCGACGACGAGGTGCTCGGGGTGGACGAGTTGCACCTGGTCTACACCGAGTTCAAGAACATGGTCACCCAGATACCTCGGGCGCACCGGCTGGCTCCCATCGAGGTGGAGTACAGCGACGGCGACGGCGACGGGGCGGATTCGGCACCTCGGTCGGAGCGGGCGTACTCCTTCGAGCCGGACCCGGACACCCTGTTCGACGCGCTGCTGCCGAAATACGTCAGCGCGCGGCTGTTTGCCGCGCTGCTGGAGTCGGCCGCCTCCGAGTCGGCCGCCCGGCAGCGGGCCATGAAGGCCGCCACGGACAATGCGAACGACCTCATCAAGAGCCTGACCCTGGAGGCCAACCAGGCCCGCCAGGCCCAGATCACCCAGGAGATCAGCGAGATCGTCGGCGGCGCCGACGCTCTCGTCGCAGCGGGAAGTGAGAACTAGAGATGACTGTCACCAGCGACAACACCGCCTCCGCTGCCCAGGGGACCGAGACGAACACCGGCCGGGTCGTCCGGGTCACCGGGCCGGTCGTGGACGTGGAGTTCCCACGCAACTCCCTCCCGGCGCTGTACAACTCGCTCTCCGTGGAGGTGACCCTCAGCGGCGAGACCAAGAAGCTCACCCTGGAGGTTGCCCTGCATCTGGGCGACAACATGGCCAGGGCCATTTCCATGCAGCCCACCGACGGCCTGGTCCGGGGCGCGCCGGTGACCGACTCCGGCGGCCCGATCTCGGTGCCGGTGGGTGATCAGGTCAAGGGTCACGTGTTCAACGCGCTGGGCGACTGCCTGGACAAGCCCGACCTGGAGATCACCGGCGAGCGCTGGGGGATCCACCGGTTGGCTCCCCCCTTCGACCAGCTCGAGGGCAAGACCGAGATGCTGGAGACCGGCATCAAGGTGATCGACCTGCTCACCCCGTACGTGCAGGGTGGGAAGATCGGCCTGTTCGGCGGCGCCGGCGTGGGCAAGACCGTGCTCATCCAGGAGATGATCACCCGGGTGGCCAAGAACTTCGGTGGCACCTCGGTGTTCGCCGGCGTGGGTGAGCGCACCCGCGAGGGCAACGACCTCATCACCGAAATGACCGAGGCCGACGTCATCAAGGACACCGCGCTGGTGTTCGGTCAGATGGACGAGCCGCCGGGCACCCGGATGCGGGTGGGGCTCTCCGCGCTGACCATGGCGGAGTACTTCCGGGACGAGCAGAACCAGGACGTGCTGCTCTTCATCGACAACATCTTCCGGTTCACCCAGGCCGGTTCCGAGGTCTCCACCCTGCTCGGCCGGATGCCGTCGGCGGTGGGTTACCAGCCCACGCTGGCCGATGAGATGGGCGAGCTGCAGGAGCGGATCACCTCCACCCGGGGCCGGTCCATCACCTCGATGCAGGCCATCTACGTGCCCGCCGACGACTACACCGACCCGGCGCCGGCCACCACCTTCGCCCACCTGGACGCGACCACGGAGCTCTCCCGGCCGATCTCGCAGAAGGGCATCTACCCCGCTGTCGACCCGTTGACCTCGACCTCCCGGATCCTGGACCCGCAGTACATCGGCGAGGAGCACTTCCGGGTCGCCAACGAGGTCAAGCGGATCCTGCAGAAGTACGCGGACCTGCAGGACATCATCGCCATCCTGGGTATCGACGAGCTGTCCGAAGAGGACAAGCAGCTGGTCGGCCGGGCTCGGCGAATCGAGCGGTTCCTCTCGCAGAACCTGATCGTGGCCGAGGCGTTCACCGGTCAGCCGGGCTCGACGGTGCCGCTCAAGGAGACCATCGAGTCGTTCGACAAGATCGCCAAGGGCGACTTCGACGACGTGCCGGAGCAGGCCTTCTTCCTCTGCGGTGGCCTGGAAGACCTGGACCGCAACCGCAAGAAGCTGCAGTCCTGATCGCGGGCACTACGGCCAGACGAAGTGAGGCATAGATGGCGGAGATGACCGTCGAGCTGGTCGCGGTCGAGCGACGGCTGTGGTCCGGCGAGGCGACCTTCGTCTTCGCCCGGACCACTGAGGGCGAGATCGGCGTGCTGCCCGGCCACGAGCCCACCCTGGCTCAGCTGGAGCAGGCCGGCGTGGTGCGGATCGACACCCCGCAGGGCACCTCGGTCACCGCGGCGGTGCACGGCGGGTTCCTGTCGATCACACCGGAGGGCGTGACGGTGCTCGCCGAGCTCGCCGAGCTGAGCGAGGAGATCGACGTCGAGCGGGCGCGCGCGGCGGCCAGTCAAGCGGACGACTCCACTGAGGAGGGCGCAGCGGCCAAGGCCCGCGCCGAGACGCGGCTGAAAGCCGCTGGATCGGCGTCCTGACGCGCGATGTGCCAGTAGAGCGGCGGGGCGGCGATGGGGATTTCAGAGATCATCGGCGTCGCCCTTCTGCTGGCCTGCCTGGTCATCGGCTGGCTCGCGGTTCGCCGCCTGCGGTTGATCCGGATCGGCGGGGTGGACGTTGCGCTGCGCCGGGTTCGCGCTTCGGCCCCTCGCTCCACCCGTGGGTGGAACCTGGGCGTCGGGCGGTACCGGGGTGACGAGTTCGCCTGGTACCGAGTGATCAGCCTGGGTGGCGGGGCGAACGTGGTACTCAGCCGGCTGGACCTGGAGATCGTTGACCGGCGCCGGCCGGGGTCCACCGAGGAGTACGTGGTCCCGGCCGACTCCACCGTGCTGCGCTGCCGAGACGGCCAGCGCACCGTGGAGTTGGCCATGACCCCCGGCGTGCTGACCGGATTCCTGTCCTGGCTGGAGGCCGCGCCACCCGGCCGCTTCGGCGGCTACCGGAAAGCCTCGTAAAGCCTCTGGGGTGGGCCTCTGATCAGGGCTTTTGGTCGGCGCCGCCGGGGCCGCCGGGCTGCCACTTCACATCGCCGCCCGGGTTGGCCACCCGACCAAGGATGAACAGCAGGTCGGACAGCCGGTTCAGGTACTTGGCGGTGAGCGGGTTGGTGCGCTCCTCGTCGGTCTCCAGCAGCGCCCACACCGAGCGCTCCGCCCGCCGCGCCACGGTGCGCGCCACGTGCAGGTAGGCGGCCGCCGGGGTGCCGCCGGGCAGGATGAACGAGTCGAGCTTGGCCAGCCCTGCATTGAACTCGTCGCAGGCCGCCTCCAGCCGCTCGACGTACGGCTCGGTGACCCGCAGCGGCGGGTATTCCGGGTTCGGCACGATCGGGGTGCACAGGTCGGCGCCCACGTCGAACAGGTCGTTCTGCACCCGGCGCAGCACGGCCGCGATCTCCTCCGGCGCGTCACCGACGGCGAGCACCACCCCGAGCGCGGCGTTGCACTCGTCCACGTCGGCATATGCGGCCAGCCGGACGTCCGTCTTGGGTACCCGGCTGAAGTCGCCCAGGGCGGTCGTCCCGGTGTCCCCGGTGCGGGTATAGATCCTCGTCAGGTGCACAGCCATACCCCCGAGCCTAGAACCCGTGAGTGGTTAGCGTTGCCGGAGCAACGCTAACCACTCACGGGGCTACGCGTTCGTTCCGCCGTCGACCAGCAGCGCGGCGCCGGTGATCATGCGGCCGTCCGGGCCGGCCAGCAGCGAGACGGTGGCCGCGACGTCCGCCGGGGTGCCGAAGTGGCCGAGCGCGGACACCGCCCGCTGCGCGTCGGCGGAAGGGCCGTCCGGCGGGTTCATGTCCGACTCGGTGGATCCGGGGTGCACCACGTTGGCGGTGATGCCCCGGGGGCCGAGCTCACGGGCCAGCGCCTTGGTCAGCCCGTCCAGCGCGGATTTGGTCATTGCGTAGAGGGCCAGCCCGGGGAACGGCACCCGCTGGCCGAGGTTGCTGCCGATGCTGATGATGCGGCCACCCTGGCCCAGGTACCGGCTGGCTGCCTGCGCGGCCGCGAACGCCGCCGTCACGTGCACCGCGATGACCTCGTCCCGCTCGACCGCGCTGACCTCCTCGATCGGCCCGTGCGGAAAGACGCCGGCGTTGTTCACCAGGATGTCCAGCCGGCCGAGTTCGCGGACGGCCCGTTCCACCGCCTCGGTCACCGCGTCCGGGTCGGAGCTGTCGGCCTGGATGGTCAGCGCGCGCCGGCCGGTCCGTTCGATCCGCGCGGCCACCTCTTCGGCGTTGTCCTTGCCTGCCCGGTAGGTCAGCGCCACGTCCGCGCCGTCCTCGGCAAGCCGGGTGGCGATCGCGGCGCCGATTCCCCGGCTGCCCCCGGTGACCAGGGCGACCCGCCCGTTGAGCTGCGACATGTGCTCTCTCCATTTCTGTAGCGATGACTTCAAAAGTCTGCGAGAGCGCGGCGTCGCCCGTCAAGGGGTATTTTTAGGGTTCGATACAGAAAGGGGTGCGCGATGGCCGAGCGAGGCCGGCCCCGCGGTTTCGACCGCCAGCGGGCGCTGCGCCAGGCCATGGAGGTCTTCTGGGAGCACGGCTACGAGGGCACCTCGATCCACGACCTGACCAGCGCGATGGGCATCAACGCGCCGAGCCTGTACGCCGCGTTCAGCTGCAAGGAGGCGCTGTTCCGGGAGGCCGTGGCGCTGTACAACGAGCAGGAGGGGGCGCCGCTGCGGCGCGCGCTGACCGACGCACCCAGCGCCGGGGAGGCGGTCGCCGCGATGCTGCGCGACGGCGCGATCGCCTACACCGACCCGGGCAAGCCGAGCGGCTGCATGATCGTGCTGGCGGCCACCACGTACACCCCGAAGACCGAGGGCATCCGCGACTACCTGGCCGAACAGCGCAGGGCTGGAACCGCCGAGCTGCGCGAGCGAGTGGAGCGGGGCAGAACCGACGGCGAGCTGCCCCCAGAGGTGGACGCCTCGGCGGTGGCGAACTACTTCAGCACCGTGCTGCACGGCATGTCGGTGCAGGCCCGGGACGGCGCCAGCCGGGCCGAGTTGCTCGCGGTGGCCGAGGCCGCGATGGCCAGCTGGGGCGCACTCACCGGCGGCCGGCTGGGGTGGGCCGCGCGCTCGGATCCACCGGCCAGCCGCTAGCGTGCACCCGTGGCGGAGCATTTCCGGGTGAGCGGTGGCGCACGGCTGACCGGAGAGGTCCAGGTCGTCGGCGCGAAGAACAGCGTGCTGAAGTTGATGGCGGCGGCGCTGCTCGCCGAGGGCACCACCACGCTGACAAACTGCCCGGAGATCCTGGACGTGCCGCTGATGGCAGACGTCCTGCGGAGCCTGGGCTGCGTCGTCGAGGTGGCTGGGGGCACGGTCACGATCACCGCGCCGGCGAAGCTCTGCCAGGAGGCCGACTACCGGTCGGTGTCCCGGCTGCGCGCCTCGGTCTGCGTACTCGGACCGCTGGTGGCGCGCTGCCGCCGGGCCGTGGTGCCGCTGCCGGGCGGGGACGCGATCGGCTCCCGGCCGCTGGACATGCACGCCAACGGGCTACGCAAGCTGGGCGCCCATACCGAGATCAGCCACGGGCGGGTGGTGGCGCACGCGGAGGACCTGCGCGGCGCACAGATCTGGCTGGACTTCCCGAGCGTGGGGGCCACCGAGAACATCCTGATGGCCGCCGTGCTCGCCGAGGGCACCACGGTTATCGACAACGCCGCGCGCGAGCCGGAGATCGTCGACCTGTGCACCATGCTCCAGCAGATGGGCGCCAAGATCGATGGCAGCGGCACCTCCACCTTGACCGTGCACGGCGTGCCCAGCCTTGAGCCCACTCAGCACCGGGTGATCGGCGACCGGATCGTCGGCGCCACCTGGGCCTTTGCCGCCGCGATGACCCAGGGCGAGGTCACCGTGCACGGGGTGAACCCACACCACATCGACCTGGTGCTGGACAAACTGCGCGCCGCCGGAGCGGAGACGAGTATTGGGCTCGACTCGTTCACGGTGAACATGCGCGCCCGGCCGAGAGCGGTCGACTTCGTCACGCTGCCCTTCCCCGGGTTCGCCACCGACCTGCAACCCATGGCGATCGCCCTGTCCGCCGTCGCGGATGGCACCTCCATGATCACGGAGAACGTCTTCGAGGCGCGCTTCCGGTTCGTGGACGAGATGATCCGGCTCGGCGCGGACGCCCGGACCGACGGCCACCACGCCGTAGTGCGCGGCGTGCCTCGGCTGTCCAGCGCCCCGGTATGGGCCTCGGACATCCGCGCCGGGGCCGGCCTGGTGCTCGCCGGGCTGTGCGCAGACGGGATGACCGAGGTGTGGGACGTGGAGCACATCGACCGCGGCTACCCCCGGTTCGTGGAAAATCTCCGCGCCCTAGGAGCCGACGTCTCCCGACTAACCGCCGAACCCGTCCGCTAACCACCGCCCGCCCGTCCTCAGTGCCGCGGGCGGTTGTGCTTGGGATTGTGAGCAGGAGTACGCGGCGGGGGAGGCTACTCGGCAGTACGATCTGGACGTTCACTGCCGAGCGGAGGTAGTCCGGTGCCCTACCCGACCGACCGCGAGCCCGACCGGCCCTGGGTGATGCGTACCTACGCCGGGCACTCGTCCGCCACGGCGTCCAACGCCCTGTACCGGCGCAACCTGGCCAAGGGGCAGACCGGCCTGTCGGTGGCGTTCGACCTGCCCACGCAGACCGGCTACGACCCGGACGACGAGCTGGCCAAGGGCGAGGTAGGCAAGGTCGGCGTACCGGTCAGCCACCTCGGCGACATGCGCCAGCTGTTCGACGGCATTCCGCTGGCCGAGGCGAACACCTCGATGACGATCAACGCGCCGGCCATGTGGCTGCTCGCGCTGTACGTGGCGGTCGCCGAGGAACAGGCCACGGAAAACAGCGTTGAGCAGGGACTCGACCCCGCCGAGGTGCGCGCCGCGGTTCGGAAGAAGCTGGCCGGCACCACGCAGAACGACATCGTCAAGGAGTACCTGTCCCGGGGTACCTACGCGTTCCCGCCGGAGCCGAGCCTGCGCCTGGCCACCGACCTGGTGACCTGGACGGTGACCAACGTGCCGCGCTGGAACCCGATCAACATCTGCCCGTACCACCTGCAGGAGGCCGGGGCCAAGCCGGTGCAGGAGATCGCCTATTCGCTGGCCACCGCGATCGCGGTGCTGGACACCGTGCGCGACTCCGGCCAGGTGGCGCCGGAGCAGTTCGGCACGGTGGTCGCGCGCATCTCGTTCTTCGTCAATGCCGGGCTGCGGTTCGTCGAGGAGATGTGCAAGATGCGCGCGTTCGTCGCGCTGTGGGACGAGATCACCCGGGACCGCTACGGAGTCGAGGACGCCAAGCAGCGGCGGTTCCGCTACGGCGTGCAGGTCAACTCGCTGGGGCTCACCGAGGCGCAGCCGGAGAACAACGTGCAGCGCATCGTGCTGGAGATGCTCGCGGTGACCCTGTCCCGGGATGCCCGAGCCCGCTCCGTGCAGCTCCCGGCGTGGAACGAGGCGCTCGGGCTGCCCCGGCCGTGGGATCAGCAGTGGGCGTTGCGCATGCAGCAGGTGCTGGCCTTCGAGACCGACCTGCTGGAATACGAGGACCTGTTCGACGGCTCCCGGGTGATCGAGGCCAAGGTGGACGAACTGGTCACCGGCGCCCGGGAGGAGATCGGGCGGGTGCTGGACATGGGCGGGGCGGTGGCCGCCGTGGAGTCCGGCTACATGAAGGGCCAGCTGGTCTCCTCGCTGGCCGACCGGCGCCGGCGGATCGAGTCCGGCGAGGACGTGGTGGTCGGGGTGAACCGATTCGACACCACCGAGCCGAGCCCGCTGCAGGCCGAGGGTGCCAAGTCCATCGAGACGGTGGACCCGGCGGTGGAGGCCGCCGCGATCGAGGCCATCGAGCGCTGGCGGGCCCAGCGGGACTCGGGCGCGGTGGAGCGGGCACTCGCCGAGCTGCGGGACGGGGCCAAGACCGACACCAACCTGATGGAGCTGACCATCGCCTGCGCCCGAGCCGGCGTCACCACCGGCGAGTGGGCCGGTGCGCTGCGCGAGGTGTTCGGCGAGTACCGGGCACCCACCGGGGTCGGCGCGGCCACCGCCGGCGGCGCGGCGGGCAGCGAGTTGACCTCGGTACGTGAGCGGGTCAGGGCCACCGGTGAGGAGCTGGGCACCAGGCTGCGGATGCTGGTCGGCAAGCCCGGGCTGGACGGGCACTCCAACGGCGCCGAGCAGGTCGCGGTGCGCGCCCGGGACGCCGGGTTTGAGGTCGTCTACCAGGGCATTCGGCTCACCCCGGCACAGATCGTGGCGGCCGCCGTCCAAGAGGGCGTGCACGTGGTCGGGCTGTCCGTACTGTCCGGCTCGCACCTGGAGGTAGTCCCGGCGGTGGTGGACGGGCTGCGCGCGGCCGGCGCGGACGACATACCGGTGATTGTCGGCGGCATCATCCCCAAGGAGGACGTGCCGGTGCTGCGCGAGCGGGGCGTCGCGGCGGTCTTCACGCCCAAGGACTACGCGCTCACCGAGATCATGGACCAGATCGTCACCCTGATCCGCCGCAACAACGGCCTGGCCGACTAAAACCTGTGAGTGGTATTGGTCGCTATAGCGACCAATACCACTCACAGGTTTTCTTACGGGGTGCCTCGGCGGCGGAGGTAGGCCAGGCCAGGGATGCCGTTGATGGCCAGGCGCAGATCCTTGACCACGTTGAGCAGTTCGTGGATGTCCGGGCCGACCCGGTCCAGGGTGGCCAGGATCGGCATGATGTCGGTCTCCACGTGCTCGGCCAGCCGGGGCAGCTGGTCGACCAGGCGGACCGCGGCGGCAACCTCCTGCGGGCTGAGCTCGTTGATGAACGTCCTGGCCAGCGGTGCCGCCGCGGTGGCCAGCGGCTCGAAGGTGCCCAGCAGCTCGGCGGCGCCCTGGCTGGCCGAGGCGGCCTGGCCGACCACCGAGGAGGCCGCCTCGGTGATCTTCTCCGTGCTGGTGACCACCACGGCGGCGCTATCGGTGACCTGGGTGGCCCGGCTGACCACGGCGGCGGCTTCACCGGCTACCGCGCTGGCCGCGAGCACCGTCCGCTCGGCGGCGCCGGCCACCGCGTCCACCCTGGCGACCAGGCTGTCCGCCCGCTCCGCCAGCGCGTCGATCCGGGTGATCAGCTTCTCGATGGTCCCCAGCAGCGCGTCCGCGCGTTCCGGCAGCGCGGCCACCACCTCGGCGGTGCGGGTGCCCCAGCCGGCGACGGATCGCGCGGTGCCGAGGGCCTCGCCCAGCACCTCGGTCGGCCCGGGCAGGCTGATTCCGGCGATCTGTACGGCCATGCCCGCATCATTCCCGATTCCGGGTGCGACCACCGGATCCATGCGGGCACGTATGGGCCGAATGGGCTGCAGACCACGCCTGAGCGAGTGAACGCGCCGCCCAATGCGGCCGCTGCTCATGACGGGTGGTCATCGCGCTCAGCCTTTGCGCCCGAACCGGTGATCCCCTAGTTTCCTTCCACAACGATCACCAGTTGTCGGTCGAGTAGTAAAGGCGGCGTCGTCATGACAGGTAGATGGACGCGGCGGGACTTCCTCCGGCGGAGTGCGGCGGCCGGCGCGGTGGCGATGGCCGGACCGGCGGTGTTGGCCGCGTGCAGCAGCACCAGCAGCGGCGACACCCTGGAGACCGCCAAGAAGGCCGGCACCATCAAGGTCGGCATCGCCAACGAAGCGCCCTACGGCTTCACCGGGCCGGACGGCAAGACCGCCACGGGTGAGTCGGTCGAGGTCGGGCGGGCGGTGTTGAAGGCGCTCGGGATCAACGCGATCGACGCCCAGGTGGTCGACTTCAACGGGCTGATCCCGGGGCTGAACGCCCGCCAGTTCGACATGGTCACCGCCGGCATGTTCATCAACAAGGCCCGGTGCGCGGCGGCCATCTTCTCCGACCCGGACTACACCGCGCCGACCGCCTTCCTGGTCCCCAAGGGCAACCCGAAGGGCGTGCTCAGCTTCGACGACGCAAAGAGCAAGAACCTGAAACTGGCCGTGCTCAGTGGCGCGGTGGAACAGGGTTATGCGCAGAAGAGCGGCGTGCCGGACGGCCAGATACAGGCCTTCGACACGCAGAACTCGCTGCTGCAGGCGGTGGCCACCGGTCGGGCGGACGCCGGTGCGCTGACCAACATCTCGCTCAACGACGTGGTGAGCAAGAACCCGAGCGCCTCGGTCGAGGTCACCAAGGGCTTCTTCCCGGTGATCAACGGTCAGGAGACCCTCTCGGCCGGGGCCTTCGTGTTCCGCAAGGGCGACGACGCATTCGTCAACGCGTTCAACGGCGAGCTCAGGAAGCTGCACGACAGCGGCGAGTGGCTCAAGATCGCCGCGCCGTTCGGCTTCAACCAGGACAACGTGCCGAAGTCGGACGTGACCACCCAGCGGCTCTGTTCGGCCTGATCGGGGCCCTGAGTTGGACAACCTGCCGCAGATCGTCACAGTCCTGTTCCAGGGCCTTCCGCCGACCGTGATCGCCGCGGTGGGCGGCATCGCACTGACCATCGTGCTCTCCTTCGCGGCCGGCCTCGCGCTGCTGTCCCCGCGCCGCTGGGTACGGGCGATCAGCCGGATATACGTGGAGGGCTTCCGGGGCACCTCCGAGGTCGTGCAGCTGTTCTGGATCTACTTCGTGCTGCCGCTGCTGGTCGGCGTGCAGCTGGTGCCGCTGTTCGCCGGGCTGCTGGTGCTCGGGCTCAACCACGGTGCGTACGGCGCGGAGATCGTCCGCGGCGCGGTGCGGTCGGTGCCGCGCGCGCAGTACGAGGGCTGCGTGGCACTGAGCCTCTCGCCGACCCAGCGGATGTGGCGGGTGATCCTGCCGCAGGCGGTGGTGGAGATGCTGCCGTCCTTCAACAACCTGTTCATCCAGCTGCTCAAGTCGACCTCGATCCTCTCCCTCATCACGGTGGCCGAGGTGACCCAGCGGGGCCGCGCGGTGCTGGTGCCCGCGTTCGGCGACGACATCGTGCTGATCTTCACCGTGATGCTGCTGATCTATCTGGTGCTCTCGGTGCTGATCACCACCGGGATGCGGTTCGCGGAGCGGGTGGCGGCGCGCAAGGTGGGCCGGCGGCCCTCGCGTGAGGCGCGCGCCGTGGCCGTGACCACCGGAGCGCATTGATGCCGCTCTGGGACTGGGGTTACGCGTTCGAGGTGTTGCCTCAGCTGCTCCAGGCGCTGCTGGTCACCCTGGAGATCACCCTGCTCGGCTCGGTGGTGGCGTTGCTGCTCGGCCTGCTCATCGCGGTGCTGCGGCAGGCTCACATCCCGGTGCTGGACCAGGTGCTGTGGGCCTTCGTGGAGTTCGTCCGGTCCACCCCGCTGCTGGTGCAGGTGTTCTTCCTGTACTTCGCGCTGCCCCGCTTCGGTATCACGCTCAGCGCGCTGACCGTCGGGGTGATCGGCCTCGGGGTGCACTACGCGACATACACCTCGGAGGTGTACCGGGCCGGAATCGAAGCGGTGCCCAAAGGCCAGTGGGAGGCGGCCACCGCCCTGAGCCTCTCGCGCTCGCGCACCTGGACGGGCGTGATCCTGCCGCAGGCGATCCCCCGGGTGGTGCCCGCGCTCGGCAACTACGTGATCTCGATGTTCAAGGAAGTTCCGCTGCTGCTGGCGATCAGCGTGGTCGAGGTGGTGAGCAAGGCCCAGGAGATCGGCTCGCAGACCTTCCGCTTCACCGAGCCGTTCACCATCGCCGGCCTGCTCTTCCTGGTGCTGAGCTACCCGGCCTCGATGTTGGTCCGACGTCTGGAGCGCCGCCGTGTCGCCTGAGTCGATGATCGTCTTCGACGGTGTGGAGAAGCGCTTCGGCGACCACGTGGTGCTGCGCGATCTCGACTTCACCGTGGCCGCCGGCGAGCACGTCTGCCTGATCGGGCCGAGCGGCTCAGGCAAGACCACCATCCTGCGGCTGCTGATGACCTTGGAAAAGGTGGACGGCGGCACCATCCGGGTGGGCGGGCAGTGCCTGTCTCACATGGAACGCAAGGGCACCATGGTGCCCGCCGACGAGAAGCACTGCCGCGAGGTGCGCAAGCGGATCGGCATGGTGTTCCAGCAGTTCAACCTGTTCCCGAACATGACGGTGCGGGGCAACCTGATCGAGGCGCCCACCCGGGTGCTCGGGCTGTCCGCCGACGAGGCCAACGCGCGGGCCGTCGAGCTGCTGGAGCTGGTCGGGCTGGCCGAGAAGATCGACGCCCACCCCACCCAGCTGTCTGGCGGCCAGCAGCAGCGGGTGGCCATCGCCCGCGCGCTGGCCATGCGGCCGGATGTGCTGCTGCTCGACGAGGTGACCTCGGCGTTGGACCCGGAGCTGGTGGCCGGGGTGCTCAACCTGCTGCGCAACCTCGGCTCGAGCACCGACATCACGTTCCTGTGCGTGACCCACGAGATGGGGTTCGCCCGAGACTTCTCCGACCGGGTGCTGATGTTCGACGCCGGCCAGGTGATCGAGGACGCCCCGCCGTCGAAGCTGTTCACCGACCCCGATCACCAGCGGACCAAGGACTTCCTGCACGCGGTGATCGACCGTACCTGATCCCGTCACGACTGCTGGCAGAGCCGCGCGGTGGTCAGCCCGGCGGGCGGCAGGTTGGCGGCCGTGGCGCCGAACTTGGCGACGATGCGCAGCCACTCGCCGGACTGGTGCACGGCGGTCAGTCCCGCGTCGAAGGCGTCGACGAGGTCGGTGTCGGCCGGGCGGAAGGCGAACGCGCCGGCCGGCTGGGACACCGAGCGACCCTCGAGTGGGAGACCGGGGGTGACCTCGAGGGGCGACTGGGGGTGGCGGCCGAGCAAATTGTGCAGCGAGATGTCGGTCAGAGCTCCCACCGGGGCGTCACCCTGGAACACCGCCTGGTAGAGGTGTCCCGGCGAGTCGTAGGGCTTGATCCTGGCGTCCGGAATGCCGGCGGCGCGGGCGGCCTCCTGCTCGATACTGCCGTCCAGCACGGCGATCGGCTCACCCGCCCGCGCCACGTCAACGAAGGTCCGCAGCCGCCGGGGATTGCCCTCCTCCACCAGGAAGGCGGTGGGGGCGACGAAGTCGGGGCGGGAGAAGGCCACCCGCTCGCAGCGTCCCGCGGTGATCGCCATCCCGGCGGTGATGATGTCGAACGTGCCGGCGAGCAGGCTGTCGATCAGCTGGCCGAACGGGCGTTGCACTGCTTCCAGGCTGGTGATCCCAAGACCCTTCAGCACCGCTGCCGCCACCTCCGGAGACTCCCCGGCGAGTTGGCCGTAGGAGTCCAGGTAGCCGAATGGTTCCTCGTTCGCGACGCCAACCCGGACCGCCTCATTGGCCTGCAGCCGCTTCAGCGTCGGTCGGTGGTCGGGAGCGCAGCCGGCCGCGAGCACGCCCACACCGACACCGGCGACGGCGAGCAAGCGGCGGCGGGAGAGCATCAGGTGAATCTAGGTCACATCCAGGACCCTGTCCGGCCGGCCCCTGAGGTCAGGACCACGCCGCGAAGTCGGACTTGCGGATCATGCAGTGCACCCCCTTGACCGCGTCCACCACCTGGCTGACCTCGAAGTCCCCGGCCGCCGAGAGATAGGCCAGCGCGCTCGCCCTGTCGAAGCCGAACCGTTCGACCAGGAAGGTGATCGCGTTGCGCACGCAGTGCCGCATCGCCTCGTCCAGGCTCACGTCCATCCCGGTGGGGATCCAGTACCCGGGCGACTCCACCACCGGATTGCGCAGGCTGCCTACCGCCGCGCGGGCAGTCGGGCCGGACAGCACGGTCAGCCGCAGGGTGGCGCGCAGGGAGGCCTCCAGCGCGGTCAGCGCCACCTCGCCGTTGCCCTGCGCGTAGTGCGGGTCGCCGGTGTAGAACATCGCGCCGTCCACCGAGACCGGCAGGTAGAGCGCGCAGCCCACCTGCGCCCACTTGATGTCGATGTTGCCGCCGTGGTCGCCGGGGGGCACCGAGGGCACCGGGTCGGTGGTCGCCGGCGCCACCCCCATCAGGCCGAGGAACGGGTCCAGCGGGAAGCAGGCCCGCCGGCCGTCGGTGGCCCCGATCCAGCTCACCATCCGGCCGCCGGCCAGGCCCACCTCGCAGAACTGGAACACGCTGGCCGGGCCCTCGGGCAGCTCGCCGGGCAGCGCGCCGTAGCCGTGCCGGCTGCTGACGAAGCCGTACGGGGTTCTCGGCTCCAGCTCCAACACGTCGATCTTCAGCACGTCGCCGGGGCGCGCGCCGGTGACCGCGATCGGCCCAGTCACCACGTGCGGGCCGTCCTCCGGTCCGTTCAGGATGTTGCTGGCGGCGATCTCCTTGGCGTCGGCGAGCACCGACGTGGCCTTGATGCCGTAGCCGCCGAGGAAGCCGACCGGGTCCCGCCCCTGGTCGTCCAGGATGCCCTCGTGGCTGAGCGTGTCGATGGTGACGGTGCCCCCGGAAGCCACGGTGAGGCACGGCGCCGAGGCCGCGTTGGGCAGCCACCCCCAGCTCACCGTGTCCGGGGTCGAGGTGAGCAGCTGGTCGCCGGCGATGGCACCTTCACCCGGCTGCAGCACGTCGAAGCTCATGCGGACTCTCCTCCTTGGCTGACGGCGGACTGGCTGTCTGGCTCGCCGACTTGGCTGTCTGGCAGGCCGACGATGAGATCGATCTCCACGTCCGCGCCGACCGCGAGCGCGGTGGTTCCGACGCAGGTACGACTGGGTAGTGCCCCGGTGAACCAGGTCCGGTACACCGCATTGAACGCCTCGAACTCGGTGAAGTCGGTGAGGTAGACCCGGACCATCAGTGCGTCGTCCAGGCTCGCGCCGAACGGGCGCAGACAGGCCAGCAGGTTCGCCCTGACCTGTTCGGCCTGGGCGAGCAGGCCACCGGGCACCAGCGCGCCGGTGGCCGGGTCAGTGGGCATCTGCCCGGTGACGAACAGCTGCGAGCCCCACCGGGTGACGTGGGAGAACGGGGCCACCGCCGGCGGCACGCCCTGCTCAGGGGTGAAGCTGTGTGACTCTCGGACGAGGTTCACCGGTCAGACCTCCATGGTGTGCACCGCGCGCAGGAACCGCGCCGCGACCGGGTTCTGTGGGCTGTCCAGTACCTGGGCGGACGGGCCTTGCTCGAGGACTACGCCGTCGGCCATGAACACCACCCGGTCCGCGACCTCGCGCGCGAAGCGCAGCTGGTGGGTGGCGATCAGCATGGTCAGGCCCTCGTCCACGGCCAGCGAGCGGATCACCTCGAGCACCTCCCGTACCAGCTCCGGGTCCAGCGCCGAGGTCGGCTCGTCGAGCAGCAGCACCCGGGGCTGGCCGGCCAGTGCCCTGGCGATGCCGACCCGCTGCTGCTGCCCGCCGGAGAGCTGCCGGGGCAGCGCGTACGCCCTGGTGCTCAGCCCGACCCTGGCCAGCAGCTGGTCGGCGGCGGCCAGCGCCTCTTCCTTGCCCATGCCCCGCACCCAGCGCGGCGACACCGCCACATTCTCCCGGGCGGTGAGGTGTCCGAACAGGTTGAAGTGCTGGAAGACCATGCCGACCCCGGCCTCCACCCGCTGCTGGGCAACCTCGCGCTCGGGCAGCGACGTTCCGGAGGCCGAGTAGCCGACCGTCAGCCCGTCGAAGGAGATGCTGCCCGCGTCCAGTGTCTCCAGGTGGTTGATCAGGCGCAGCAGGGTGCTCTTGCCCGAGCCGCTCGGGCCCAGCAGCGCGACGACCTCGCCCTCGTGCAGCTCCAGGTCCACGCCGCGCAGCACCTGTTGTTCGCCGAACGCCTTGTGCACCCCGGAGACGGTGAGCGCCACCCGGTTGGGGCGCACCGGCACCCGGGCCGGCACCGGGACCGGTGTGGGCGGCGGATCGGTCTCAACGGCGACCGGTGCCTCGGGGCGACCTCGCCGGCGCCGGTCCAGCCGATCCAGGTCGACGGTCCGCTCGATGATCAGCTGCAGCCCGGTGATGGCCCCGGTGAGCAGCAGGTACATCACCCCGGACGCAAAGAAGATGCTGAAGTAGTCGAACGTTGCCGAGGCGAGCTGGTTGCTGCGCAGGGTCAACTCGGGCACCGCGATGATCGAGGCCAGCGCCGAGTTTTTCATCGTGGAGACGGCCTCGCTGCCGATCGCCGGGATGGCTGCCCGGCCGGCTTGCGGCCCGATGATCCGGCGCAGCACCCGCTTCGGCCGCAGCCCCAGCGCGCGGGCCGCGTCGGTCTGTCCCCGGTCCACCCCGAGCACCGAGGAGCGCAGGATCTCGGCGAAGAAGGTGGCCTCGTTCGCCGCCAGCGCCACCCCGGCCGCCAGGATCGGGCTCAGCACGACGCCGGCGTGCGGCAGCGCGGTGAATACGAACACCAGCTGGAGCACCAGCGGAGTGCCCCGGAAGACCACGCTGTAGGTCCGCGCCATCCCGGCGACCACCCGGTGCCGGCTCAGCGCCATCGTGGCCAGCAGCGCGCCCAGCACAAAGCCGCCGAAAAAACCCAGCGCGGTGGCCTGCAGCGTGACCTCGATGCCCGCCAGCAGGTAGGGCAACGAGAGATAGTGCAGGAAGCTGCCCATCAGCTCGCGGTGACCAGCGACGGGGCCTGCACGGCCGACTCGTCCAGCTGCCACTTGCGGGACAGGGTGGTCTGCAGGCCGCTGTGCTGGATCTCGTTCAGCGCCGCGGTGAAGGCGCCGCCCAGCTCGGTGTTGCCCTTGGGTACCGCGATGCCGATGGAGTAGGGCAGCGTCACCGCGGTGGCCCGGTCCAGCTTGTCCGGCTGGTCCTTGACGAACCGGTTCACCGTGTTCACGTCGTTGATGTAGGAATCGGCGCGCCCGGCCAGGATCGCCTGCGCGCAGTCGGCGTTGTTGTCGTACAGGGCGGTCTGGGCGGCCGGCTTGCCCTCAGCCGTGCACTTGGTGCTCTGCGCCTCGACCAGCGGTACCTCGACGAAACCCTTGTTCAGCGCGGTGGTGGTGCCGCACAGCGAGTCGTCAATGCCGGTCAGGTGCTTCGGGTTGCCCTTGGCCACCAGCACGCCGTCGAACACCTTGGAGTAGGTGATGAAGTCAGCCGACGCGGCCCGCTCCTTCGTCGCGTAGATGTCCGAGATGACGAAGTTGGCCTGGCCGCTCTGCAGAGTGGGCAGCAGCGCCTCGAACGAGACCGGCAGGTAGCCGACGGTGAAGCCCAGGCAGGCCCCGATCGCCTCGCCCAGGTCGATGTCGAACCCCTCGTACTTGGTCGGGTCGGCGACGGAGATCGACTCGTAGCCCGGGGTATGCGGGTTGATCGCATTGGTCAGCTTCTTGCCGGCCAGATCGGGGTGCTGGGCGCGCAGCTGGGTGCACGCCGGCGAGGACGTCAGGGCGGCGTACGGGGAGGCGGTGGGCGTCGTGGTGCTGGATGACGAGCCGCAGGCGGTGAGCAGGAGGACAGTGGCGACGGCCGAGGCGAGGAACGCGGCGCCGAGGCGGAGCTGCCGTGTGCGCATGGCAGATAGTCCTTCGGGGGCGAGGATTGGCTTGATAGTCCGTTGGCCGGACCAATTCGACGCTAGCCGGCGCTGCCGGGCGTTTACCGTGTCGGAGCAAGGACCTGACCTGATATTTACTTCCAGGAAACGGGACACGGGTGAATTCGGCATGTTGGCCGGACCAAAGTGCCGCAACCGCGCTCGGTCGGCCGTATGCTCGGCTCGGATGATCGCGGTTTCCCCGCCGGCGGTACCGCGGCCGCTCACGTTCAGGTTTCCGGAGGTGTCGTGCCGCTCGCGTCTGTACCCCCGATGCCCCGCCGCGCGCGCAGCATCAGCGTCGAGCTGGCCGCGCATTTCGAGCGGCTGATCGCCACCGGCGCGCTGCGCCCGGGGGAGCGGCTGCCGCCGGAGCGCGAGCTGGCGGCCAGCATGTCGGTATCCCGCAGCTCGCTGCGCGAGGCGATGCACGAGCTGGAGGCCAAGCACCTGGTCGAGCGGCGCACCGGCCGGGGGACCATCGTGACCCAGCAGGCCGAGTCGGTCACCGAGCTGTACAACGGGCTGGCCGCCGACGACGCCGACGTCACCCTGGACGACGCCACCGAGCTGCGGCTGATCGTGGAACCCCGGATCGCGGCCGCTGCCGCACTGCGCGCCTCGCCATCCAACTTCGTGCAGCTGGAGGACGTGCTGGCGCGCTCGGCGCTCGATCCGAACGCCGAGCAATCCCTGGCGTTGGATGTGGAGTTCCACCTGTTGCTGGCGCACGCCGCACGGAATCCACTGCTGGTGGCCGTCTGCACGATGACCAGCCGGTGGACCGAATCGGTGCGCCGGCACTCACACGCCACACCGGAAGGCCGGCTGCGCTCGCTGGAAGGTCACCAGGCGATCTATCGGGCGGTGCGGGAGCAGGACGCCGAGGCCGCCGCCGCCGCGATGGACGAGCACCTGAGCGTCATCCGCGAGCTGATCGCCCGCCGCACCAGCTGAGCCGTGCCACCGGGAACCCGTGAGTGGTTAGCGTTGCTAGAGCAACGCTAACCACTCACGGGTGCTAACCCATGCTCTTCGCGCCGTCCAGGGTCTCCCGGATGATGTCGGCGTGCCCGGCGTGCTGGGCGGTCTCGGCGACGATGTGCATCAGCACCCGGCGGGCCGACCAGTGCGCACCCGGCTCGAACCACGGCGCCTTGGGCAGCGGATGCGAGGCGTCCAGGTCCAGCGCGGCGATCAGCTCGTCGGTGCGCCGGGCCACCCGCTCGTAGTCCGCCAGGACACCGGCCAGGGTCTCGCCGGGCTGCATCTTGAACGCCTCGGTGTACTTCGCGTAGTCGCTCTCATCCCAATCGGCCCAATCCTTGCCGTCGCTGGCCATGGCGGAGGGGCCCTCCAGGATGAAGTTCACCCACTGCTCCTCGCCGTGGGCCACGTGCTTGATCAGGCCGCCCAGGCACAGCGCGCTGGCCGTCGGGCTGGCGGCGGCCTGCTCCTCGGTCAGGTCCCGGGTGGTGTTGCGCAGGAAGAATCGGTGCTTGCCGAGGGTGTCGATCAGGTCGGCCTGCTCGCCGGACAGGGTCGGGGTGCCGGTCTCGGTGGTGGTCATCGGTTCTGCCTTCCGTTGTGGGTAAGGACAACGCTAGAGGGCATAGGTGCCACTTTCTGACCTAAATTGCGCGAGAATTGAAGTCATGGCGAACACGAGCTCGCGCACCCTGCGGCTGCTGTCCCTGCTGCAGACCCACCGCTACTGGCCGGGCGAGGAGCTGGCTCGCCGCCTGGAGGTGTCCATCCGCACCCTGCGCCGGGATGTGGACCGGCTGCGTGAGCTGGGCTACCCGGTCCAGGCCAGCCGGGGTGTGGACGGTGGCTACCAGCTCGCGCCGGGTGCCGCGCTGCCGCCGCTGGTGCTCGACGACGAGGAGGCGGTGGCCCTCGCGGTCGGGCTGCAGGCCGCCGCCCAGGGCGCCATCGCGGGGATCGCCGAGTCGTCGGTCCGCGCGCTGACCAAGGTGGTCCAGGTGATGCCGCCCAAGCTGCGCCGCCGGGTGGAGGCGCTGCGCGCGATGACGGTGTCCCCGGGATGGGGCGACTCGGCGCTGGTCGCCGAGCCGGAGGCGCTGGTCGCCGTGGCCCAGGCCTGTCGGGACACCGAGCGCCTGGAGTTCTCCTACACCGCCGCGAATGGCGAGCGCTCCGAACGGCACGTGGAGCCGCTGCGCCTGGTCTCCCTGGGGCGGCGCTGGTACCTGGTCGCCTACGACCTCGGCCGGCACGACTGGCGCAGCTTCCGGCTGGACCGGCTGCATGCCCCGCGCGCCACCGGCGTGCGGTTCCGGCCGCGCGAGCTGCCCGCCGAGGACGCCGCCGCCTTCGTCCGGGCCGGGCTGCGCGGCGTGCCGAACTCGTACACCGTCGAGGCGCTGGTGGACGCTCCGGAGAGCCAGGTGCGCGCGCAGATCGGTCGCTGGGCCGAGGTCGAGGAGGCCGGGCCGAATCGCAGCCTGGTGCGGATGCGCACCGACTCGCTGGACTGGCCGGCAATGGCGCTGGGCTCGCTGGGCGCGGACTTCAGCTCGGTCTCCCCGCCGGAGCTGGTCGAGCACCTGCGGGACTGGAGCCTGCGCTTCGGCCGGGCGGTAGCCACCTGAGCGCTTAGCCAGCTGAGTGTGCGCGCGAAACTCGGTGGAAGCGCGCCGAGTGTGCGCCTACCGTGAGATCACCGAATCCCGCGAACCGACCCTGTGGCACACCCATGCCATGAGAGGGGTGATCAACTATGCAGCGAACGCTCCCCATCCGGACCGTCCTGCGTTTCTGTTGGCGCGCGGCGTGGCGCTACCCCGGCCTGGTCGTCGGCTGCTTCGTCGCCGTGCCGCTGACCGTATTCGCCAATACCGTGATTCCCCCGCTGATCGTCTCGGATGTGCTCAACCGGCTGAGCCGGGGCGACTTCCAGCCGCACCAGGTCTGGGCCAGCTTCCACACCAGCCTGGTCAGTTACATGATCGTGATGCTCCTGGGCGGCCTGGTGACCTGGCGGCTGGTCGACTTCTTCGCCTGGCGGCTGGAGGCCAAGGTCGAACGGGACCTCGCGCAGCGCTGCTTCCGGCACCTCATCGAGCAGTCGGCCGACTTCCACGCCGATACCTTCGGCGGCTCACTGGTCTCGCAGACGACCAAGCTGATGGGCAGCTACATCCGGATCGCGGACACCACGATCTTCCAGATGCTCCCGTTGATCTGGGTGCTCGGCGGCATCGTCACGATCATGGCCTTCAAGGCCAGCCTCTTCGCGGTGTTGTTGGTCGCGCTCTCGATCACCTACATGGTGACGGCGGTGGTGGTGTCCGGCCCGGTGCGGCGGATCGGCGGAGTGCACGCGGCGGCGGAGAGCGCGCAGACCGGCAACCTTGCCGACGCCATCACCAACGTCATGGCGATCAAGAGCTTCGCCCGCGAGCGGCACGAACGCGCGCGTTTCGCCGAGGCGACCGCACGCACGCAGGGCACGCTGTTGCGGCTCTCCCGCGCGCACACCAAGCAGATGGCCTACTTCGGCGGGATCACCAGCGTCATCTCGGTCGTCTCACTGGTGGTGGCGATCTACAGCGTGGTGGCCTGGGGCGCCGACGTCGGCGTGGTGTTCCTGATCGTGAACTACACCGGATCGGTGGTCCAGCAGCTGTTCACCTTCAGCAACAGCAGCCTGCGTATGTACAACCGGGCCTTCGGCGACGCCAGCGACATGATCAAGATCCTCGGCCTGGACTCCGTGGTGCGGGACCCGGCGGAGCCCGAGCAGGTGCGCATCGGCGCCGGCGCGATCACCTTTGACCAGGTCACCTTCCGGCATGCGGGCTCCGACGACGCCCTGTTCGACGGGTTGAGCCTGCACATCCGGCCGGGGGAGAAGATCGGCCTGGTCGGCCACTCCGGCGCGGGCAAAACCAGCTTCACCCGGCTGCTGCTGCGCTTCTCCGACGTCGACGGCGGCCGCATCCTGATCGACGACCAGGACATCGCCAGGATCACCCAGGGCGACCTGCACGCCAAGATCGCCTACGTGCCACAGGAGCCGTTGCTGTTCCACCGCTCGATCAGGGAGAACATCGCCTACGGCAAGCTCGACGCGGACGACTCGCAGATCTGGCTGGCCGCCGCCCGGGCGAACGCCACCGAGTTCGTGGACACGCTGCGCGACGGCTACGACACCCTGGTCGGTGAGCGTGGCGTGAAGCTGTCCGGCGGTCAGCGGCAGCGCATCGCGATCGCCAGGGCGATGCTGAAGGACGCGCCGATCCTCCTGCTGGACGAGGCGACCTCGGCGCTGGACAGCGAAAGCGAGGCGCTGATCCAGAAGGCGCTGTGGACGCTGATGGAGGGGCGCACCACCATCGTCATCGCCCACCGGCTCAGCACCGTGCAACAGATGGACCGGATCATCGTGCTGGACGAGGGCCGGATCGTGGAGATGGGTTCGCACCGGCAGCTGTTGGGCAACGCCAGCGGCATCTACGCCTCGTTCTGGGCGCGCCAGTCCGGCGGCTTCCTGGACAAGGACGAGTCGGTCGGGGTCGGCTAGAGCGTCTAATCGGGCCAGACCGGGTGCCGCTTCTCCAGGAACGCGGCCATGCCCTCCTTGGCGCCGGCGGTCTGCGACATCGCGGCCATCACCTCCAACGCGATGGCGTAGGCGTCCGCCTCCGGTCGGTCCAACTCGGCGTAGAGGGTCTGCTTGCCGATCCCCTTGCTCACCCGGCTGCCCCGGGTGGCCCTGGCAAGCAGATCCTCCACGGCGCTGTCCAGTTCGTTGTCCGGCACCGCTTTGTTGATCAGCCCCCACTCGGCGGCGGTGGCGGCGTCCACCACGTCCCCGGTGAGGGCCATCTCCATCAACCGCTTGCGCCCGATGTTGCGCGCGACCGGCACGGCCGGGGTGTGGCAGAACCAGCCGCCCTTGCCACCGGGCAGGGCGAACCCGGCCGACTCGGCGGCTACCGCCAGGTCGCAGGATGCCACCAGCTGACAGCCGGCGGCGGTGGCCAGCGCGTGCACCCTGGCGATCACCACCTGCGGCACGGACTGGATCAGCTTCATCAACTCGGTGCACTGGCGCAGCAGGTCGCGCACGCCGGGCAGGTCACGGGACGCGACGTCGGCGAAGTCGTGGCCGGCGGAGAACACCTTGCCCTCACCGGCCAGCACGATGCCGGTGGCGTCGGTACGTCCGGCGGCCCGGAACGCGTCGATGAGCTCGGCCAGGTGCGCAGAGGACAGCGAGTTCCGCCGCTCCGGGCGGTTCATGGTGATCCGGACGGTGTCGCCGTCCTGCTTGACCAGCAGGTACTCGTAGTCGGCCATGCCTCGACGGTAGTCCCGCCGGGCCGGTGGGCAAAGCCGTTGACACCGGGTCTACCGTGACTGTGTGACTGAAAATGCAAATCCAGTCATCAAGTCAACCGGTGAGCCGGACGCCTCCACCGAGTCGCTCGAGCGGCTGGACCGGGTGTTGGACGCGGCCGGTGAGCTGCTGGTCCGCTGGGGCTACCGACGGGTCACCATCGAGGACGTGGCGGACCGGGCCGGCATCGGCAAGGGCACCGTCTACCTGCACTTTCCCAACAAGGAGGCGCTGTTCCTCACGGTGCTGTTGCGCGGCTACCGCAGCGTGGTCGGCGGCATCGTCTCGCGGATGCGCGCCGATCCGCGCGAGGTGCTGCCCGGCCGGATGACGCGCTCGCTGTTCCTCGCGCTGCTGGCCGACCCGGTGGCCCGGCCGATCTACTTCGGCGACACCGAGCTGCTCGGCCGACTGGCCAAAGAGGCGGCGAACACGCTCGGGCCATTGCGGCAGCGGGGCACCGAGCTCAACCACGCGCACTTCCAGCTGCTGCGCGAGGCCGGGCTGCTACGCACCGACCGGACCCTGGCCGAACAGCACTACCTGCTGCAGGCGGTCGGCGCGGGGTTCTGGTTCCTCGAGTCGTTCGAGCTCCCGTCCGCTCCGGCCGGTCCGGCGGCCCGCGCCGAGCTGCAGGAGTACGCCCTGGTAGCCGCGCTGGAGCCGGCCGACCGCCCGGAACCCACGCCAGAGCTGGCCGAGGCCGTCGCGCGGCTCTACGAGTCTCAGCTGGACGCGATCGATGAGGAGTGGCGACGCCGGGTCCGTTGATCCGACGCCCCGAGAGAGAGGATCCGATGTCCACAGCCAGTACCCCGACCACCACCGGGGACCTGCCCGACATGATGGCGCCCGAGCTGGTCGCCGACCCCTACCGGGAATACGGGCGGCTCCGCGAGCAGGGGCCGGTGCTGCGTGCCTCGTTCATGGGCGCGGGCCTGACCTGGATGGTGACCCGCTACGACGAAGTGCACACCGTGCTAGGGGACCCCCGGTTCGTCAACAACCCGGCCTCGGTACCGGGAATGCGCGTGCCGAACCCGGTGGAGAAGGTGATGGAGTCCTACGGGCTGTCCGAGCAGGACGCCCATTACATGGTCCAAAACATCCTGAGCGCCGATCCGCCGGACCATTCCCGGCTGCGCAAGCTGGTCTCCCGGGCGTTCACCGTGCGCCGGGTCGGCGAGCTGCGGCCGAGGGTCCAAGCGATCACCGGGAACCTGCTGGACGAACTCGCCGCCGGCCCGGACCCGGTGGACCTGACCGACCGGTTCTGCTACCCACTACCCATCACGGTCATCTGTGAGCTGGTCGGCATCCCGGAGGCGGACCGGCCGGACTGGCGGGAGTGGGGGCGCTCGCTGGTATCCATGGATCCGCGGCGGATGGGCCCCGCGCTGCACGAGATGGTGGAGAACGTCAAGGCACTGATCGACACGCGCCGGTCTGCTCCGAGCGACGACCTTGTCTCCGCGCTGATCCGCGCCCACGACGAGGACGGCGACCGGCTCTCCGACGAAGAGCTGGTCACCTTCGTGGTGACCCTGGTGATGGCCGGGCATGAGACCACCGCGCACCTGATCGGCAACAGCATCGCCGCGCTGCTGGCCCACCCGGACCAGCTGGCGCCGCTGCGCGAGCACCCGGAGCTGTGGCCGACCGCGGTGCACGAGCTGGTCCGCTGGTGCGGGACGGCGCTGCTCACCGGGCTGCGTTACGCCGCCCAGGACGTGCGGCTGGGGGACGTGCTGATCAAGGCAGGCGAGTCGGTGTCGCCGGTCCTGGTCGCGGCCAACTACGACCCACGCCAGTACACCGACCCGGACCGGTTGGACGTCACCCGGCAGCCAACGGGGCGCGGCGAGGGGCATGTCGGCTTCGGGCACGGCGCGCACTACTGCCTGGGTGCCGCGCTGGCCCGCCAGGAGGCGGAGGTGGCGCTGCACGCGCTGTTCGACCGGTTCCCTCGGCTCGCGTTGGCCGTGCCCGAGTCGGAGCTGGTCTGGCAGCCGGTCCCCGGCAGCCGCCGGCTCGAGCGGTTGCCGGTGACGCTGCGTTAGGCTCTCGCCGCTGCTAGTGACGCCACTCAGGCGCTCGAGTCCGGTTTTTGGTGACGCTGCGTTAGCGCTGTGCGGCTGCCGGTGACGGCGCTAGCCGACGCGGCGTCAGGCCCTCGGCGGGGCACCACTAGCATTTCCGGCGGGCGAGGAGCTGGTGCCGGGGAGGCGGACGGGAGCCCCGCCTCCCCGGCACCTCTATTTCCCCGAAGGGTGCGGGCTTCCCCAGAGGGTGCAGGGCCATCCCCGGACGGGTGCAGGCCATCCCCGGAAGGGCGCGGGCTTCCGGAAGGGCGCGGGCTTCCCGAAGGGCGCGGGCTTCCCGAAGGGCGCGGGCTCAGTACGACTTCGGCAGGCCGAGGGTGTGCTGGGCAACGAAGTTGAGGATCATCTCCCGGCTGACCGGGGCGATCCGGGTGGTGCGTACCGACCCGATCAGCGGGCCGATGCCGTATTCGGCGGACATCCCGTTGCCGCCATGCGCCTGCACCGAGGCGTCCACCGCGTTGATCGCGGCCTCGGCGGCGGCGTATTTGGCCACGTTCGCGGCCTCCCCGGCGGCCGGGTCGTTCTGGTCGTACAACCAGGCCGCCCGGGTGGTGGCCAGCCGGGCCAGCTCCACCTCGATGTGTGCCTTGGCCAGCGGGTGCGCGACGGCCTGGTGTGCGCCGATCGGCTTGCCCCACACGGAGCGGTCCCGGGCGTAGGCGGCGCCCTTCTCCAGCGCGTAGCGCCCCAGCCCGTTGGACTGGGCGGCCACCGTGATCCGCTCCGGGTTGAGCCCGGCGAACAGCGCCTTCAGCCCGGCTTCCTCGCCACCGATCAGTGCCTCGTCCGGCAGGTGTACGTCGTCGAAGAACACGCTGAACTGCCGCTCGGCGGCGACGAAGGCCATCTCGATGGGCTGGTAGGTGTAGCCGGGGCTGTCCGTCGGCACCATGAACATGGCCGGCCGCAGCGTGCCCTTGCTGTCCTGCATGCGGGCCACCACGAGCGTTGCGTCGCTCTCGTCGACGCCGGAGATGTAGTACTTGTGGCCGGTCAGCCGCCAGCCGCCGTCCGGATCGGGGCGCGCCGAGGTGGTGATGTTGTGCGAGTTCGACCCGGCGTCCGGCTCGGTGATCGCGAAGGAGATCTTCACGGTGCCGTCGGCGATGCCGGGCAACCAGCGCTCCCGTTGGTCCTGGGTGCCCGAGGTGGCGATCACCGAGGCGGCGATCGCCGGGGAGACCACGATCAGCAGCAGCGGGCAGCCGGCCGCCGCGATCTCCTCGGTGACGATGGCCAGATCGACCATGCCGCCACCACCGCCGCCGTACTCCTCCGGCACGGCCACGCCGAGGAAACCCGCCTTGCCGGCCTCCGCCCAGAGCTCGGTGGTCTTCTCCCCGGCCTTGGCCTTCGCCCATATGTACTCGTGGCCGTACTTGCCGGCCATGCTGGCGACGGCGGACCGCAGCATCCGTTGCTCGTCGGTCTCGGCGAAGTCCATCCGGGTACCTCCGGGGTTGGTGGCGGGCCGGCGCCCGCCGAGTCGCTGTGCGCCCAGTCTCATGGACCGGGCCGCGCGACGCAAACTTATCGGCGTTCCTGCCGGTAAGTGTTCTCTCGCTGCTCGTGCAGGAGCAGCAGGCCGAGCGCGGCGATGCTCTGCGCATCGGTGATCTCGCCTCGCTGGATCATCTCGACCACCTGGTCTCGGTGCAGCCAGGCGGTGCGCATGTCCTGCTCGGTGAGCTCGCGTTCCGGCGAGCCTTCGGTGAGCTCAGTGGCCAGGAACACCCGGCCGCGCTGCGAGGACATCCCGGGCGCCACGTCCAGCGTGCCGATCTGGGTCATTCGCGCGGCGCGCAGCCCGGTCTCCTCGCGCAGCTCACGGCGGGCCAGCTCGATCGGTTCGGCATCGGCCCGGTCCGGAGCGGTACCTTGCGGAAACTCCCAGCGGCGCAGGCCGAGCGGGTAGCGGAACTGCTCGACCAGGTGCAGCCGGTCCCCGTCGGCCGGTACGATCAGCGCGTAGTCCGGTTTGTCGATCACGCCGAAGATGCCGTCGCTGCCGTCGGATCGGCGGATCCGGTCCTCCCGTACCACCATCCACGGGTTCACGTAGACCTGCCGGGTACTCAACTGCCGCATGGGGCCGACGGTATAGCGTTGCCCGGTGCGACTTGTCATCGCTCGCTGCCAGGTGGACTACGTGGGGCGGCTCACCGCTCACCTGCCCATGGCGCCCCGGTTACTGCTGGTCAAGGCGGACGGGTCGGTCAGCGTGCACGCGGACGACCGGGCCTACAAGCCGTTGAACTGGATGAGCCCGCCGTGCTGGCTGGAGGAACAGCCTGGTGTGTGGACCGTTCGGAACAAGGCCGACGAGTCGCTGGTGATCACCATCGACGAGCTGCTGCACGACTCGTCCCACGAGCTCGGGGTGGATCCTGGCCTGGTCAAGGATGGCGTGGAGGCGCACCTGCAGGAGCTGCTCGCCGAGCACCCCGGCACCATCGGCGAGGGGTTGACGCTGATCCGGCGGGAGTACCCGACCGCGATCGGGCCGGTGGACCTGCTCTGCCGGGATCCGGCCGGTGGCACGGTGGCGGTCGAGGTGAAGCGGCGCGGCGAAATCGACGGGGTCGAGCAGCTGACCAGGTATTTGGAGCTGCTCGGCCGCGACCCGCTGCTGTCCCCGGTCACCGGGGTGTTCGCCGCCCAGCAGATCAAGCCGCAGGCCCGCACCCTGGCGGTGGACCGGGGCATCCGCTGCGTGGTGGTCGACTACGACGCGCTGCGCGGCGCCGAACGCCACGACCTCCGCCTCTTCTGACCCCACCGGCGCGCGGTGGGCGAGCGTGTCAGCGGTGCTGTCACGTAGGCTCGCCGGAACCGCTATCGCCGCGCGCCCATGGAGGTCGACGATGACGCAGACCGGGACATCCGCCGGGCCTGGAGCTACCGGTGGCTCGGATGCCACTGGCGGGACCCCCGGTGCCGAGTTCAACTCGCTCGACCCGCGCACCGGAGAGGTGGTCGGGACCTACCCGGTGCATGACGCCGCTCAGGTGAACGCGGCGGTCGCCCGGGCCGCCGCGGCCGCGCACTGGTGGGCCGGGCTGGGCTTTGCTGGGCGCCGCACGCTGCTCGGAGCCTGGCGGAAGATGCTGGTCGAACGGATCGACCGGATCGCCGAGGTGGTCACCGCCGAGACCGGGAAGCCTGCCGACGACGCCCGCCTGGAGCTGGTGCTGGCGGTGGACCACCTGGCCTGGGCGGCGCGGCACGCGCAGGGCGTGCTGGGCCGGCGCAAGGTGAGCGCCGGGCTGCTGATGAGCAACCAGAGCGCCACCCTGTCCTACCCGCCGTTCGGCGTGGTCGGGGTGATCGGGCCGTGGAACTACCCGGTGTTCACCCCGATGGGCTCGATCGCGTACGCGCTGGCCGCCGGCAACGCCGTGGTGTTCAAACCCAGCGAGTTGACCCCGGGCGTCGGGCACGCGCTGGCCGAGACGTTCGTCGACGTGCTCGCCGCCGCCGGGTACGACCAGCCGGTGCTGCAGGTGGTGACCGGGTTCGGCGACACCGGGGCCGCGCTGTGCCGCTCCGGCGTTGGCAAGCTCGCGTTCACCGGTTCCACCGCGACCGGCAAGCGGGTGATGGCGGCGTGCGCGGAGAACCTGACCCCCGTGCTGATCGAGTGCGGCGGCAAGGACCCGCTGATCGTGGACGCCGACGCCGACCTGGATGCCGCGGCCGACGCGGCGGTCTGGGGCGGGATGTCCAACGCCGGCCAGACCTGCGTGGGCGTCGAGCGGGTGTACGTGGTGGAGCCGGTGGCCGACGAGTTTCTGCGCCGGGTGGTGGCCAAGGCGCACGCGGTCCGGTCCGGCGGGGAACCCACCGACGACTTCGGCCCGATGACCATGCCGGCGCAGCTCGACGTGGTAGCCCGCCAGCTGCGTGATGCGCTGGACAAGGGGGCGCGAGCCCTGGTCGGCGGGACCGCCTCGGTGCGCCCGCCGTACATCGACCCGGTGGTGCTCACCGACGTGCCGGAGGACTCCACCGCGATCACCCAGGAGACCTTCGGTCCACTGCTCACAGTGAACCGGGTGGCCGACACCGAGGAGGCAATCACTCGGGCAAACGCCACCGCGTACGGGCTGGGTGCCTCGGTGTTCGCCGGCAAGCGTGGCGAGGAGATCGCCGCCCGGCTGCGCTGCGGCATGGTCGCGGTCAACGGTGTGATCACCTTTGCCGGCGTGCCCGCGCTGCCGTTCGGTGGAGTGGGCGACTCCGGCTTCGGACGGATTCACGGCGAGGACGGGTTGCGCGAATTCACCCGGGCCCAGGCGGTGACCCGGCAGCGATTCGCCCCGCCGCTCGCGGTGATGACGTTCTCCCGGGGCGCCCGGACGATGAGCCGGATGATGAGGCTGGTCCGAGCGCTGTACGGGCGTTAGCGGCCGGGTGGCTGTACCCGCGGCCCTCGGTGGTGAACCACACACAGATCACCGCCCTGGTGTGGTCCGGGGATGGCAGGATCGCGGCATTGACCCGTGGGCGCGCGCGGCGCAGCCCCGGAATCAGGGAGGTAGCGGCGTGGCACGTGAGTTCGAGGCCGTCGGCGTGGTCGGCCTGGGCACGATGGGTGCCGGAATAGCGGAGGTCTTCGCCCGCAACGGCCTGCGAGTGCTCGGCGTCGAGCAGGACGAGGCGGGTCTGGTCCGAGCGCGCGGGCACCTGGAGAGCTCCACCTCACGGGCGCAGGCGCGGGGCAAGCTCACCGAGGATGAGGCCAAGGCGCTGCTGGACCGGATCATCCTGACCACCGACCTGCGCGACCTGGCCGACGTCGACCTGGTGATCGAGGCTGTCCCCGAGCGGCTGGACCTCAAGGCGGGAATCTTCGCCCAGGTGGACAAGATCTGCCGGCCGGACGTGGTGCTGGCGTCGAACACCTCGTCGCTGTCGGTCACCGAGCTGTCCGTGCGCACCGGCCGCCCCGGTCGGGTGGTCGGCATGCACTTCTTCAACCCCGCGCCCGTCCAGCAGCTGGTCGAGCTGGTCCGCACCGTGGTGACCGACCAGGACGTGCTCGACGACATGACGGCGTTCGCCCGAAAGATCGGCAAGGTCCCGGTGGTGATCGGCGACCGGGCCGGGTTCATCGCCAACGCGCTGCTGTTCGGCTACCTCAACCACGCGGCGAAAATGTTCGAGGAGCGCTACGCCAGCCGGGAAGACATCGACGCGTCCATGCGGTTCGGCTGCGGCTACCCGATGGGCCCGCTCGCGCTGCTCGACCTGATCGGGCTGGACACCGCGTACGAGATCCTGATGACGATGTACCACCAGTCCCGCAACTTGATGCACGTGCCCACGCCGGTATTCAAGCAGATGATCACCGCCGGGTTGCTGGGGCGGAAGACCGGGCGCGGCTTCTACACCTATGAGAAGCCGGACTCGCACAAGGTGGTCGACGACGCACACACCCCGAAGTCGGGCGAGGCGGCCGAAGAACAGGTCCGCACCGTCCGCACCGTCGGCGTGGTCGGCACCGGCACGATGGCCACCGGAATCGTCGAGGTACTGGCCAAGGCTGGCCTGGACGTAGTGGTGCGCGGCCGCTCGGAGGGCAAGAACGAGGCGGCGCTGACCGCGTTGCGCCGCTCGCTGGACAAGGCGGTGGTGCGCGGCCGGCTGTCCGAGGACGCGCGCGACGAGGCGTTCGGCCGGGTGCGGGCAACCACCGCCTTCGAGGAGATGGCCGAATGCGACCTGGTCATCGAGGCGGTCGCCGAGGAGCTGGACGTCAAGCGCGCGGTGTTCGGCACCCTGGACGAGGTGTGCAAGCCGGGTGCGATCCTGGCCACCACCACCTCATCGCTGCCGGTCATCGAGTGCGCGGCGGCCACCTCTCGGCCCGGTGACGTGGTCGGGCTGCACTTCTTCAACCCCGCGCCGGTGATGAAGCTGGTCGAGGTGGTCAGCACGATCTCCACGGCGCCGGAGGTGGCCGCGACCGCGCGTGCGTTGTGCGCCACGTTGGGCAAGCACGGGGTGTCCTGCGGCGACCGGGCCGGTTTCATCGTGAACGCCCTGCTGTTCCCGTATCTGAATGACGCGGTCAAGATGCTGGAGGCGCACTACGCGAGCGCGGACGACATCGATTCCGCGATGAAGACGGGCTGCGCGTTGCCGATGGGCCCGTTCGAGCTGCTCGACGTCGTCGGTTTGGATGTCTCGCTGGCCATCGAGCGGACGCTGTACCAGGAGTTCCGCGTGGCCGGGTACGCGCCCGCGCCGCTGCTCGAGCATCTGGTCACCGCTGGACGCTTGGGCCGCAAGACCGGTCAGGGGTTCCGCGACTACTCCGCGCGGTAGGTCGCCGTCGCCGCCGACGGCGATCCATGGCTCACCCCGCCGGTTGGAGCGCCGCCGTCGATCGACGGCTCGTCCCGCCCGTGGGGGCGCCGGGGTCGGCCCGCCCGGCCTGTGGGAGAGCCGGCGTCGTTCGACGGCTCGCCCCGCCCGTGGGGGCGCCGGCGTCGTTCGACGGATACTGGACAGGTGCCCCGTCGTAACCGACCGCCGCGCGCCGACCCGCCCGCGCTCCCTGGCCCGCCCCGCTCGCTGGTGGCGGGCGCGCTGGGGTTCGCCAGGACGGAATCCTCGGCTGACGGCGAATGGATGGTCCGCACGGTTCCCGGCACCCTGGGGCGCAAGACGTACCGCTGCCCCGGATGTGACCAGGAGATAGCCCCTGGGGTGGGCCACCTGGTCGCCTGGCCGGCCGGCACGGACGGGTACGACGGATCTGGCCAGCGGCGGCACTGGCACAACCCGTGTTGGGCTGCCCGGCGCCGACGCCGTCCCGGCCACCGTCGGGGTTACTGAGGACGTCACGACGACCAAGCTGGATGCGCAGCGGTGGCGGTCAGCCGGAGGTGTGCGCACCTGGCCAGGTGGACGTGTAGCGCTGGGGACCGGCCAGGGGGCCGGCCGGCAGGGTCTAGCGCTGGCCAGTCGCGAGGTGCGCGGCCGGCCGGGGTCTAGCGCTGGGGTCAGCCGCGAGGTGCGCGGCCGGCCGGGGTGGACGTCTAGTGCTGGCGCCCGGCCGGGGTCGGCCGCCGGCTTCGCGGACTGGGCCGGACCTCAGGGCTGGAACGCGGCGTTGGGGTGGGGTCCGCCGCGGCGGACTCTTCGCCAGGGCTGGGCGCGCCAACGTCCGAGGCCTCGGTCGCCTCGAGCTCGATGGTGGTAGCCGGTGGTGCTGCATCTCTGGCTGACGCGGCGGTTCGGTCCGTCTCGGCGTCTGTGCTGGTGCCGATGTGCTCAACCACGGTTCCATTGGCCGAGGCGCCGGCTGGGACCGCGCCGCTGGCCTGGTCGCCCGTGCCCAGGGGAGCCGGCACTCGCCCATCGCCGTCGCCGGTGTGGGCGACGGCGGAGGTTCCCGAGGTCGGCGGGGCGAACGGCTCCGCCGGGTGTGTCGGCAGCTCGCCATCGGCGTCGTCGAGCCGGGGGAGGACGGCGTCCAGGACGCTGTGCAGCTCGGCAAGTTGGCTTGCCATCCGAGCCCGGAGCGCGTCCAGCTCGGCGACTCGCTGCTCGGCGGCCTGGATCGCCGCGTCGGCGGCGCGCTGGGCTTCGACGATCTTGCGCTCGGCTTCCGCACGGGCGCTGGCCAGCAGCCGGTTCGCCTCGTCTCGGCTGGCCGCCTGGTGCCCGTGGATGGTCGCCATGGCCTCGGCTCGGCGCGCCGACATGGCGATCTCGAAGTCTTCCTCGATCTGCGCCCGCTGGGCCTTGCCTTGCTCGTCGAGCGTGCGCCGTTCTTCGTCGGCCTGCTTGCGCAGCGCGGCGATCTCGACGTTGGCCTCGGACCGAATGCGGTCGCCTTCGGCGGTGGCCCTGCTGTGGATGAGATCGGCTTCCTCGCGAGCCTCGCTGAGGATCTTGTTGCGCTCAAATGTGAGCTGCTTGCGTTCGTGCTCGAGCTGTCGACGAATCGTCTCGTTCTGCCTGGGCAGCTCGCCGGCTTGAGCCTCGGCTCGCGCGATGATCTCCGCCGCTTCGATCTCGGCGCGTTTGCGCCGCTCAGCGACCTCGTCCTGGGCGAGGTGGAGCATCGATTGCAGGCGCTCGCTCATTCCCTCCACACTCTCCGGCGGAGCCGACAAGCGACGCATTTGAACCTTGAGCCGGTCTGTCTCAGCCCAAGCCACGTTGACCTGCCGGGTGAGCTGGCCGTTTTGCTCGACCGCCGCGTCACGATCCGCCGCGAGCATGCGCAACTGCGCATCGAGGTGTCGCAGATAGTCATCGACCTGGACGGGATCGTAGCCGCGACGGGTGACTGCAAAGGCTGATCCGGGCGCCGGCAGATGATCTTGTCCAGCTGACATGTCGCCTACGGTACTAGGTGCTCATCACGCCGTCGTGACCGGTTCATCACTCCGTGGAGTGACATTATTGGTTACACACCGCGAAATCTGTTGATCTCGGACAGGTGTTGGTCACGACGTTCGAGGTCACGTACACCAAGGCCTTCGGTCGGCGCCAGGCACAGCACGCCGACCTTGCCCTGGTGTGCGTTGGAGTGCACGTCGAGCGCGGCCTGGCCGGTTTCGGCGAGGGGATAGACGCGCGACAGGGTGGGGTGGATCTTGGCCTTGGCGACCAATCGGTTGGCTTCCCAAGCCTCGCGGTAGTTCGCGAAGTGGGACCCGATGATTCGCTTGAGGTTCATCCACAGATAGCGGTTGTCGAAGACGTGCTCATAGCCGCTGGTGGACGCGCATGTGACGATCGTGCCGCCCTTTCTGGCGACATAAACGCTCGCTCCGAAGGTCTCTCGCCCCGGATGCTCAAAAACGATGTCCGGATCGTCTCCGCGGGTGAGCTCGCGGATCCGGGCGCCGAAGCGTTTCCATTCCTTCGGGTCCTGGTGATGCTCATCGCGCCAGAACTGGAATCCTTCGGCGGCTCGGTCGATGATTAGCTGAGCGCCCATTCGCCGGCAGATCTCGGCCTTCTCAGGTGAGGAGACCACGCAGACTGGGATGGCGCCGCCGTTCAGGGCGAACTGGGTCGCATAGGAGCCGAGCCCGCCGGAGGCGCCCCAGACGAGCACCGTGTCGCCCTGCTTCATGTCAGCACCGTTGCGCGAGACCAACTGCCGGTACGCGGTGGAGTTGACCAAGCCGGGGCTCGCGGCTTCCTCCCAGGTCAGATGGGCGGGTTTGGGCATCAGCTGGTTCGACTTCACCATGGCGAGCTCGGCCAGGCCGCCAAAGTTGGTCTCGAAGCCCCAAATTCGCTGCTCGGGATCCATCATCGTGTCGTTGTGGCCGTCGGGGCTCTCCAGTTCGACGGACAGGCAGTGCGCGACGACCTCATCGCCGGGCTTCCACGAGTGCACGCCAGGCCCGGTGCGCAGCACAACACCGGCGAGGTCTGAACCGACCACGTGGTAGGGCAGGTCGTGTCGCTTGGCCAACGGGGAGAGCCGGCCGTACCGCTTCAGGAAGCTGAAGGTCGGCAGTGGTTCAAAGATGGCGGTCCACACGGTGTTGTAGTTGATGGCGCTGGCCATCACCGCGACGATCGCCTCGCCTGGACCAAGTTCGGGTGTTGGCACCTCATCGAGATGCAGGCTCTTGCGTGGATCCTTGTCCCGCGTCGGCAGCCCGGCGAACATCTCAACTTCGTCGGCCCGAACGGTCATCCCTCGGTAGTGATCGGGGATGTCGAGTCCGCCGACAGCGCTGAGCTCGTCGGCCAGGATCGCGTCGCGTATCTCCTGCACGCCGTGCCTCCGGTGGGTTGTGGCAGGCGGCTCCCGCCCAGCCGCCCTGCTTGGGATACCAAACGCTACCGGCGGGTAATTACGCGCAACAGGGCCATGTGACCTACGTCGCTGATTCCTGCAGACTCGTCGGCCTAGTGAGTCGGTGCCCCAGCCGGCTCTACGAGCTCGATGAGTACGCCACCCGCGTCTTTCGGATGGACAAAATTGACCCGCGAGTCGGCGGTGCCCCTGCGCGGCGCGTCGTAGAGCAGGCGCAATCCTTTCTCCCGCAGCCGGTCGCACGTGGCGTCGATGTCGGTAACCCGGTAGGCCATCTGCTGGATGCCCGGGCCATTGCGGTCGATGAACTTGGCAATCGTGGACTGAGCGTTGAGCGGTGCGAGTAGCTGCACAGCGGGCCCCCGGCTGTCTCCCGGAGCGCTGAGCATGGCCTCCCGGACACCCTGCTCCTCGTTGACCTCGGTGTGGGTGGCGACCAGGCCGAGCGTGTCCGCGTACCACCGAATCGCGTCGTCCAGGTCGGGGACGGCGATCCCCACGTGGTCGATAGTCGTCACGATTCCGCGCAGCTCGTCCATGCTCGGAATGTAACCGATCCAGGTTGTCAAATGTGCCGGTCTTCACCCGGTAGCCCGGCGTTGCCGCAGGTATCGTCTGGGCAACCCACCGCCGTTGTAGTCGCTGGAGGTTGTTGTGCCTCAGTCCGTGATCGTTGCCGGTGCGCGCACCCCGATGGGCCGGATGCTCGGCTCGCTGAAGGACTTCTCGGGAGCGCAGCTCGGCGGAGTGGCGATCAAGGCTGCCCTGGAACGCTCTGGCGTGAGCCCAGATCAGGTGCAGTATGTGATCATGGGCCAGGTGCTGACCGCCGGCGCTGGGCAGATCCCCGCGCGGCAGGCCGCCGTGGCCGGCGGAATCTCGATGAGCGTCCCGGCATTGACGATCAACAAGGTGTGCCTGTCCGGCATCGACGCGATCGCCCTGGCCGACCAGCTGATCCGCGCTGGCGAGTTCGACATCATCGTTGCCGGTGGGCAGGAGTCGATGACGCAGGCGCCGCACCTGCTGACGAAGTCGCGTGAGGGTTACAAGTTCGGCGAGGTGACCGCACTGGACCACATGGCTCACGACGGGCTGTTCTGCGCTTTCGACCAGTGCGCAATGGGTGCATCGACGGAGAAGTTCAACGCGCGTTTCGAGCTGACCCGCCATGATCAAGACGAGTTCTCCGCCCGCTCGCACCAGCGGGCCGCGAAGGCCGCGGCCGACGGCCTGTTCGCGGAGGAGATCGCGCCGGTCTCTGTGCCGCAGCGCAAGGGCGACCCGAAGATTGTGGACACCGACGAAGGCGTGCGGGGCGACACCACCGCCGAGGGGCTGGGGAGGTTGCGCCCCGCCTTCTCCTCCGATGGCACCATCACCGCCGGGTCCGCCTCGCAGATTTCGGATGGCGCCGCCGCGGTTGTGGTGATGAGCATGGCCAAGGCCGAGGAGTTGGGGCTGACCTGGCTGGCCGAGATCGGCGCGCACGGTGTCGTCGCGGGCCCCGATGCGAGCCTGCACGAGCAGCCGGCGAACGCGATCGTCGCGGCTTGTCGCAAGGAAGGGATCGAGCCCACCGACCTGGATCTGTTCGAGATCAATGAGGCGTTCGCGGCGGTGGGACTCGTGTCCACGCGCAAACTCGGCGTGGATCCGGAGAAGGTCAACGTCAACGGAGGGGCGATCGCGCTGGGTCACCCCATCGGGATGTCGGGCGCGCGAATCGCGCTGCACCTCGCGCTGGAGCTGCGTCGCCGGGGTGGCGGCACGGGCGTGGCGGCGCTGTGCGGGGGCGGTGGCCAAGGGGACGCCCTGGTGCTCCGTGTGCCGGCGGCCAGCTGATCGCCGGATCGGGCACAGTAGGTCGATGCCGCGCCAGTACAGCGTCTCGGATCTGGTCGCTCGGGCACAGGACAGCGATCCGAGGGCCGTCGCCCGACTGATCTCAATGGTCGAGGACGCCAGCCCCAGGCTTCGGGAGGTGGCGACCGCGCTTGCCCCGCACACCGGCCGCGCCCAGGTTGTCGGACTCACCGGATCGCCCGGGGTTGGCAAGTCGACGTCGACGTCCGCGCTGGTCAGCGCCCTGCGCAAGCAGGGCAAGCGGGTGGGTGTCCTTGCGGTGGATCCGTCCTCTCCGTTTTCCGGTGGCGCCTTGCTCGGAGACCGGGTCCGCATGCAGGAACATGCCACCGACAGCGGTGTGTTCATTCGGTCGATGGCGACCCGAGGCCACCTCGGCGGGCTGTCCTGGGCTACCCCGCAGGCGCTCAGAGTGCTCGACGCGGCCGGCTGTGACGTCGTATTGGTGGAAACCGTCGGGGTTGGGCAATCCGAAATCGAGGTCGTCTCCCTCGCGGACACCACGATCGTCTTACTCGCGCCCGGGATGGGCGACGGTATCCAGGCCGCGAAGGCGGGGATTCTGGAGGTCGCGGACATCTTCGTGGTGAACAAGGCCGACCGCGACGGCGCTGAGCAGACCGTGCGGGACCTGCGGTACATGCTTTCCCTGGGCGAGCGCCGCGAGCGGGACGGATCGACCTGGAAGGCCCCGATTGTGCGGACGATCGCCTCGAAAGGTGAGGGGATCGACGATGTGGTCGCGACGCTGGACCAACACCGTGAGTGGATGGCGAAGTCCGGCGAGCGGGATCGTCGCCGCCAGTTGCGCGCGCGGGCGGAGATCGAGGCGATCACCCTGGAGCAGGTGCGTATGCGTATCGGTGATATCCGGGGGAGCGGCAACCTGCCCGAACTGGCCAAGCGAGTCGTCGCCGGAGAACTGGATCCGTATACGGCGGCTGAAGAGCTTATGGACACCGTCAGCTCCGGTTGATCCGCTCCGGGACCGCATGGGGCTGTCCGGAGTCGAGTTGCGCGGCCAGTCGCGCGGAGCCAATTCGTGTCGCGATGTCCCGCGCGGAGCGGGCATGGCTGGACGCTTCGGATTCATGTCCGATCGCGCCGTGTGCCCATGCCAGGTCTAGATGGACGCCGGCAAGCTCGCGTGCCGTGCTCCCGCCGGCTCGCAACGCCCGACGGAGCTCCTCGATCGCCGACTCGTCCTCGTGCAGCAGGCGGTAGGCGTGCCCGCGACGTCGACGGAGCGCGGGGAAGTCAAAGTCGATCGGTAGGTCGGGATACGTGAGATCCATCCGCCCGGGCCGTTCAGCAAGCGCGCGCTCGGCGCTCTGATATGCCGTATGTGCCTCACTGGCAGCGCCGGCATTCGCCATCGCCCCGCCTCGAGCCGCTTCGAACCAGGCGCGCACCTGCCCGGGCGCATCGTTGCTGACCATGCTGATCGCCTGCTCGACGATGCTTATCGCACTGGTCGGCTCGCCCACCTCGGTCAACACCGCGGATTGCTCGACCATGGCGTACCCGAGCAGGGTGGAGGACTCTGCTTCGCGGGCACCTGCTTTCGCGGTCTCGCCATACCGCCAGGCCTCGGCCGGCCTGACAAGATCGAGCGCTAGCCGCCCCGACAGCGTCGCCGCGTCAACCACCAGGTGCCCAAGAAGCCGGCGGGTCATCGCGTTGACGGAGTGTCGAAGTGCGCTCTCGAGGTAGCTCAGCTGAGCCTGCGCCGATCCGGCGACCGCGGCGGCGCCAAGGCGGTCATCCAGGGCCCGGGTCGATTCCAGCTGGGTCCGGATCAGCTCGAGCGCGGAGTCGTCGATCGCGGCCGAGGCGGCCAGCGCCGCGCGGAGTTCATCCGCCTCGGACCTGCCGGATTCCGCCTGTTCGCTCGGATCGCGAAGCCCCAAGTCACCGGGCGTGCTCTGGTAGAGCTCGCACAGCAGTGTTCGGTAGTGCCCATCGGGTAGGGCGTGCTGATTCTCCCACCGGGAGAGCTGGGTCTTGAGGCTGAGCGGTGCGGCGACCGCGACCCCACGTTGCGCGGCGAGCGCGGCTAGCTCCTCCGCCGCGCGGGACTGCGACCACCCCCGTTCCACGCGTGCCGCCCGCAGCGGCCATTCCGTCTGGTTCATGGCGTGAAGTTTGCCCAGACGGCCAGGTTCTGTCAACTGAGTTGACGCAATAGCGAGTTAACGGCATGATCTGACTCGAAGAAGAGCTGCACGGGTGAGAAGGGACGTGAAATGGCTGGCCCGACGGACCACCCATGGTGCGCGGCTGGGATTGGCGCCGGCGCGGTCGCGGGTTATCACGCTGGTCGGCGGTGGAGTCGGCGACGAGGGCTGGGGGCGCGGCGCGAGGGTCGGGCGCGTGATCCCGCTTCGAGTACAGACAGGCGGAGGCACGCCAGAGTCGGCAAGCGAGGCAGCCCTACGATGCGGTCCTGGCCGGGCTGGCGGTCCGCCGCACGGCGTGGATCGCGGAACAAGGAACCACCGGGTGGCCGGCGGTGACAACGGCGCGGCTCGCTCGTGAGACTGGAGGACCGCATGGTGACTTTGCGGCATCGGCCCGCCATGCGGGCCGGCCTATCAGCCCTTGTGCTCGGCACGGCGGTCTTTGCGCTTGTCTCGGGTTGTGGGCGGCCGGCGGCGCCGGTAGACGCGGCCCCCTCGCCGCCCGGGCAGCCCGCGCCGCCCGCGACGCCGGTCGGCGTCGCACCCCAACGCGTAGAAGTCCGCTTTGCGGGCGGAACGGTCGAGGGCGGGGTGAGCCGGGTGCCGGTGAACCTGGGCAGCACGGTCGCGCTGGTGGTCACTAGCGATGTCGCGGACGAGGTGCACTTGCACGGCTACGACCGAAGGGCCGACGTTCCGGTCGGTGGCACCGCCACCATCGACTTCGTCGCGGATCATGCGGGTGTGTTCGAGGCAGAGCTGGAGTCGCGCGGTATCCAGCTGGTCCAACTCGAGATCCGCTAGGCCTCCCGCTGTCGGGTCGGCGGCGACGACGAGGGGGAGACAGCGGGGCAAGGCACGCAAGGGCAGGTCAGGCGAAGTCTCCCGCCGCTCGACGGACGCGCTCAAGTAGCTCGGTGAGCTGATCGGCCTGACGGTCGGTAAGCCCAACCAGGCCGAAGTCGATTTCGGTCAGTGCCTTGGTGGCGTCGGTGCGCCGGGACTCGCCGGACTCGGTGATCGCGACGAGGGTCGCGCGCCTGTCGCTCGGGTGTGGCGTTCGCCGGACCAGGCCGTCGGCCTCGAGGCGGTCGACGATGTTGGTCACGCTGGTCGGGTGCAGTTGGAGGCGCTCGCCCATGACCCGCATGGGCAGGCTGCCACGGCGAGCAAAGCTCAGCAGGACCAGTGCCTCGTAACGGGCGAAGGTGAGACCGTGCGGGCGCAGGGCGGCATCTGAAGCGGAGAGGAGAATCTGTTGAACGCGCATCACGCTGGTCACCGCGGCCATCGTGCCGGCGGGTCCGATCCTCGTCTCCCAGAGTGACGCCGCACGTGCGATGGGGTCGAACGGAAGGGGATCACGCGACGTCATGGGCACCGACGCTAGCAGCGTAGACGGGCTACCGGGCGTACCGAGATGGCGAATGTCGGGCCCGTGCTCGGCGCCTGAGCGCAATGCGTCCCGCGGTGGGGCAGGGTGGTCACATGCTTATCGCATTCAGCGTGGCGCCTTCGGGCGGAGGCTCGGACAGCGTGGGTGAGGCCGTGGCGGAGGCGGTGCGGGTAGTCCGCGAGTCCGGGCTGCCCAATGAGACGACCTCGATGTTCACCACAATTGAGGCGAAAGACTGGGATGAAGGGATGGCGGTGGTAAAGCGCGCGGTCGAGGCTGTGCAAGCGCGCGCACCTCGAGTGAGCTTGGTCCTCAAGGCTGATATTCGCCCTGGACACGTGGATCAGCTTCACGCCAAGGTCGATCGGGTCAACCGTCATCTGGAAGACGGATGAGCTCAGGCCAAGCGCCTCATCGGCGCGGACGCCCAGTTGTACGCGAGGGCTCGGCGACGTGCTGACGGGACATCACCTGGCCTAGGAATGCCGCCACTGCTTGGCCTTACGGCTGGAACTCTGGTTAGTCGGCGCTAGCGGGTGGCTGCCCGGCGGTGCCGGGCAGCCACCCACAGATCAGCGTCGGGCGATGTTGAGGGTGAAGAAGAACACGCCGATAAGGATCGCCGCCACGCCGAGCACGATGGCGATCTTGGCCTGCTTCGCGGAGGCCTCGCGCTGCACGCCCGGCACGCCGAGGCCGACCGCGGCGGCACCCAGGATCCAGCCGGCGATAGAGATGGGGCTGGCCAACACGGCCACGACCCCGACGATCAGGGCTGCCTTCGCCAGCGCGGGGCTCTCCAGGCGCGCGGTCTTCTTGCGGGCGTCGGTCACCAGCCGGTCGGCGACCGGGTTGTCCGAGGTCATTCGGGGGTCCTCTCCAGGCGAGGGTGGTTCGGCCGTCGTGGCCGATGATCGATGTCTGGGTGGATGCAGGGTGCACCCGGGTTGGTTTAACGAGCGCCCATTGCGGTTGGTGCTCCGCCAGACCGGTGATAGAGACGGTAGGCGGTGCGTGACGGTCGACACGATCGGGGGGCGAATTTTCCTAGGACTTCCTACTATCTTATTGCCAGGCATCTTGCTTCTAGCCCGGAGGTACCGCCGTGAGCGACACCAACCAGCAGGACGGACGTGAGCGTTGGCGCGCGCGGTACGAGGACGCCAAGCGGGCTGGCGGGGTCCGTGACGCCGACTTCACTACGCTGTCTGGTGTCGAGGTCGATCCCGTTTACGGACCCACCGAGGGCGAGACCGTCCAGGACTTCGACCGGATCGGCTGGCCAGGTGAATTTCCGTTCACTCGGGGCCTGCACGCCACCGGCTACCGGGGCCGGAACTGGACGGTGCGCCAGTTCGCCGGATTCGGCAATGCCGAGCAGACCAACAAGCGTTTCCGCGACATTCTGGCCGGCGGTGGCGGCGGGCTCTCCGTTGCTTTCGACATGCCCACATTGATGGGCCGGGACTCCGACGATCCCAAGAGCATCGGAGAAGTTGGCCACTGCGGGGTGGCAATCGACTCGGCTGCCGACATGGATGTCCTCTTCGCCGGTATTCCGTTGGAGCAGACCACCACGTCGATGACCATCTCCGGCCCGGCGGTGCCGGTGTTCTGCATGTATCTGGTGGCTGCCGAGCGCCAGGGCGCCGACCTGTCAAAACTCGACGGGACCCTGCAGACCGATATCTACAAGGAGTACATCGCGCAGAAGGAGTGGTTGTTCACTCCCGAGCCGCACCTGCGCCTGATCGGGGATCTCATGGAGTACTGCGTCCACGAGATCCCCCGTTACAAGCCGCTTTCGGTTTCCGGGTACCACATTCGGGAAGCCGGATCGACCGCCGCGCAAGAACTCGCGTTCACCCTTGCCGACGGATTCGGATACGTGGAGCTGGGGCTCTCGCGCGGCCTGGACATCGAGCGCTTCGCGCCCGGTCTGAGCTTCTTCTTCGATGCACACATCGATTTCTTCGAGGAGATCGCTAAGTTCCGGGCGGCGCGGCGGATCTGGGCTCGTTGGCTGCGAGATGTGTACGGAGCCAAGTCTGTCAAGGCACAGCAGCTGCGGTTCCACACCCAGACCGCCGGAGTCTCGCTCACCGCTCCGCAGCCCGACAACAACGTCGTGCGCACCGCACTCGAGGCGCTGTCCGCGGTACTCGGTGGAACGCAGTCGCTGCACACCAACGCCCTGGACGAAGTGCTCGCCCTGCCCAGCGATCGGGCCGCCCAGATTGCCCTGCGGACCCAGCACGTCATCGCGGAGGAGACTGGTGTGAGCAACGTGGCCGACCCGTTGGGTGGCTCGTGGTACGTCGAGGCGCTCACCGACAAGATCGAGGCCGAGGCGGAGCGAATCTTCTCGCGGATCAAGGACCTCGCGCGGCGCGCCGTTCCCTCTGGCAAGCACCCCATCGGCGAGATGACCTCGGGCATTCTGCGCGGCATCGAGGACGGTTGGTTCACCGGCGAGATCGCCGACTCCGCGTTCGCTTATCAGCAGGCCCTGGAGAAGGGCGAGAAGAAGCAGGTCGGAGTTAACGTGCACACCGCGGCTGACGCCGAGCAGCTGGAGATCCTACGAATCAGCCACCAGGTCGAGGTGGACCAGCGGGAGTCGCTGGGTCGACGCCGTATGGAGCGCGACGAGGCCGAAGTTCGTCGTACGCTGGCCGCGATGATTGAGGTCGCCAGGGGCAGCGGAAACATGGTCGGCCCAATGCTGGACGCGATTCGCGCGGAAGCCACGCTTGGTGAAGTCTGTGGCGCACTCAAGGACGAGTGGGGGGAATATCGTGAGCCGGCCCGATTCTGACCAGATCAGTCGCGCCCGCCGAATGTGGCAGGCGCTGGAGCCGTATCACACGGTCACCTACTTTGCGCCGGAGTCGCGAGAGGTAACCAGCCAGCTCGGCTGCAAAGGCGGCTGGATGAGCTACTTCGGCCTGCGTGCCGCCCCACTGGGCGCGGTCCCGGCTGAGGTGGTGACCGCGACGTTCTACAACTTCCATCCAGACCGGGTTGCCCGAGCGATTCCGTCGGCATGGCAAGCCGCCCACCCGAACGCTTTTCTCGCCGCGCGGACCCAGAGCGTGGACCAAGCTCTACGCAGGTTGGTCGGACCGGTCGTGCAGTCCGCGGAACTCGCCGAAGCGGCTGAACTCGGCCGGCAGGCCGCCCTGGCCGCGCCCATCGCGGGGCGCCCGCTCGCTGCCGCGAACGCGGCTTTGGAGTGGCCGACTGCGCCACACCTGCTGCTCTGGCACGCCCAGACACTGCTCCGCGAATCCCGGGGGGACGGGCATGTCGCGGCCCTGGTGAGCGCTGGCCTTGATCCCTGTGAGGCGTTGGTGACCTTCGCCGCCGATGGGCGTGTGGAGGCCGATTCCTTGCGCGAGCGCCGCGGCTGGTCACCCGAAGAGTGGGCGACGGCGTCCGAGCGGTTGGTGGACCGGGGACTGCTTGATGACGCCGGCGGGCTGACCGTGGACGGAGCGCGATTGCGCACCTGGGTGGAGGACCGGACGGATTTGGGCATGGCGCCGGCGTGGGCGGCGTTGGGCGACGAGCGCTCTGACCGCCTGGTGGAGCTGATGTCGCCGCTGGTGGCGAGCATCGTGGGGAACGGCGGTTTCCTCGCTGACAACCCAATGGGGCTCAAGCCACTGGCCTAGTACTGCAACGGCATTTATGTGAGTGCGTAGCCGCGTCGGCGGTAGTGGCTGTGGCGGGCTTGGTGTTGTCGTCTTCGTCGCCAGGAGGACCAGTGCCAGATGTGCTCGACTGCGTGGGTGTGTCGTAGTAGGAGGT
>DASWST010000043.1:0-10823 GCA_036402515.1 Pseudonocardia sp. | reverse complement strand
GTGTCACAGGGAGAGCACCTCCGTGCCGGCGAACATCCGCTCGGGGTCCCGGTCGGCGAAGTAGCGGCCGAGGGTGTTGTCCAGCTCGGCCGGGGTCCACTCCTCGCCGGCCGCGTCGAAGCGCCGCTCGACGGTGGGCGGAGCGAGCAGCGCGACCTTGCCGCCGTGCACCACGAACACCTGCCCGCTGATCGCGGCGGCGGCCGGGGAGGCGAGGTAGGCCACCAGCGGGGCGACGTGCCCGGTGCCCAGCGGGTCCGGCCCCTCGGTCGGCGCGGCGCCGAACACCTCGGCGGTCATCGCGGTTCGGGCCCGGGGGCAGATCGCGTTGGCGGTCACCCCGTAGCGGCGCAGGGTGCGGGCGGCGGACACGGTCAGCGCGACGATTCCGGCCTTCGCGGCGGCGTAGTTGGCCTGCCCCGGCGGCCCGAGCAGGAACGCCTCCGAGGAGGTGTTGACCACCCGGCCGTACACCGGGCCGCCGGTCTCCTTGGCTTGTGCCCGCCAGTGCGCGGCGGCGTTGCGGCAGAGTAGGAAGTGCCCCCGCAGGTGTACCCGGATGACCTGGTCCCAGTCCTCGTCGGACAGGCCGAACAGCATCCGGTCGCGGAGCAGGCCGGCGTTGTTGACCACCACGTCGAGCGAACCGAACCGTTGCACCGCGGTGTCGATGAGGGTGTCGGCGGTGGACCGCTCGCCGATGTCGCCGGTGACCAGCACCGCCTTGCCACCCAGCGCCTCGATCTCCTCGACCACCTCGGCGGCGCCCGGGTTGAGGTCATTGAGCACCAGGTCGGCGCCCTGGGCGGCCAGCGCCAGTGCCTCGGCCCTGCCCAGCCCCGCGCCGGCACCGGTGACCACGGCGACCCGGCCGTCCAGCCTCGGGTTGGTCTCCCCCGGTATCACCGCCATCGCCGCCAGCTCCTCTCCGAGCCCCGCCCAGAGCTCCTACCGAGCCGGCGAGCGGTGCCAGCCGGATGCTAGAACCGGTTCTTATTTCAGTCAAACCAGCCCGTCGCCGCGTGTCGCTTCGCCGCGCTAGACCTGGGAGCAGGGCGGACTCTACACTTTCTGGAACACGTTACAGTTTAACCAGCCTGGAACGGAGAGCGGAATGCACCTGGCGTTCACCGCCGAGCAGGACGCCCTGCGGGAGGAGCTGCGCACGTACTTCGCCGGCCTGATGACGCCGGAGCGCCGCGCCGACCTCACCTCGGGCGAAGGCGAGTACGGCGGCGGCGGAGCGTATCGCGAGATCGTCCGCCAGCTCGGCGCGGACGGCTGGCTCACCCTCGGCTGGCCGGCCGAACACGGTGGACAGGACCGCTCCCTGATCGAACAGCTGATCTTCACCGACGAGGCGTCGGCGGCCGGCGTACCGGTGCCGTTCCTGACCCTGAACACCATTGGCCCGACGATCATCCGGTTCGGCACCGCCGAGCAGCGGGAGTTCTTCCTGCCCCGGATCGCCCGGGGCGAGCTGCATTTCTCCATCGGCTACTCGGAGCCGGAGGCGGGCACCGACCTGGCCTCGCTGCGCACCAGGGCGGTCCGGGACGGATCCGACTTTGTGATTAACGGCCAGAAGATGTGGACCAGCCTGATCCAGCACGCCGACTACGTCTGGCTGGCCTGCCGGACCGACCCGGGCACCGATCCGGCTCTCGGTTCCGAAGAACGCACCGGCAGCCCGCACCGCGGCCTGTCCATCCTGATCGTGCCCACCGACGCCCCCGGGTTCTCCTGGACTCCGGTGCGCACCGTGTCCGGGGTGGGCACCAGCGCGACGTACTACTCCGACGTGCGGGTGCCGGCGTCCGCGCTGATCGGCGAGGAGAACCGGGGTTGGGGGCTGATCACCAACCAGCTCAACCACGAGCGGGTCGCGCTCACCTCGGCCGCGCCGATCTTCACCGCGCTGCGCGAGGTGACCGAGTGGGCCCGGCAGACCCGGGCGATCGAGCGGGAGTGGGTGCGGGTGCACCTGGCCCGGGTGCACGCCAAGGCGGAGTTCCTCAAGCTGATGGGCTGGCGGATCGCCGCGTCGGACACCAGCACGCCCAGCCCGGCCGACGCCTCGGCGACCAAGGTCTTCGGCACCGAGTTCGCCACCGAGGCCTATCGGCTGCTGATGGAGGTGCTCGGCCCATCGGCGGTGGTGCGCGGCGGGTCTCCCGGGGAGCTGCTGCGCGGGCGGATCGAGCGGATGCACCGGGCCGCGCTGATCCTCACCTTCGGCGGCGGGACCAACGAGGTGCAGCGGGACATCATCGCCGCCGCCGCGCTCGGGCTGCCCATCTCCCGCCGCTGAGCAGCCCCGCCGCCGACCGACACAGGAAAGGTGACCATGGACTTCTCCCCCACCGAGGCGCAGGCCGACCTCGCCGAGCTGACCCGGCGGATCCTGGCCGACCAGGTCACCCAGGAGCGGCTGCGCAAGCTGGAGGACGGGCCGGACCGGTTCGATCCCGGGCTGTGGTCCCTGCTGGCGGACGCCGGTGTGCTCGCGGCGGCGCTGCCCGAGTCGGTGGGCGGCAGCGGGTTCGGCGTGCTCGAGCAGTGCACGGTGCTGGTGGAACTCGGCCGGGCGGTGGCGCCGGTGCCCTACCTGCCGTCGATCGTGCTGGGTGCCGCCGCTCTGGCCGAGTTCGGCGATGACGGCCAGCGGGAGCGGTGGGTGTTGCCGGTGGTCCAGGGGCGGTTGGTGCTCACCGCCGCGTTGGAGTCCGCGGTGTCCGGGGCCCCGGCGGCGGTGCCGGGCCCGGCGGGCGCGGTGTCCGCGGCGCCGGGCGAGGGCGGCGGATGGGTGCTCAACGGCACGGTGGTGGCCGTGCCGGCCGGCCCGATCGCCGACCTCATCCTGGTGCCCGCCGAGACCCCGGCGGGCCGTGCGGTGTTCCTGGTCGAGCCGGACGACGCCGGGGTGAGTGTGGCGCGGCAGCGCACCGTGGATCTGGACAGCGCCGGGCTGCTGGAGCTGGCCGACGTGGCGCTGCCGGCCGACCGGGTGCTCGGCGGTGTGCACGGTGGCGCCCAGGTGGCGAGCTGGTTGGCCGCCCGGGCGACCCTCGGCCTGTGCGCGTTCCAGCTCGGCGTCACCGAGCGCGCGCTGGAGCTGACCGCCGAGTACGCCCGCACCCGGGTCCAGTTCGGCCGGCCCATCGGCGGCTTCCAGGCAGTGGCGCAGCGGCTCGCGGATGCGTATGTGGACGTTCAGGCGATCCGGCTGACGCTGTGGCAGGCGGCCTGGCGGCTGTCCACCGGGCAGGCCGCCGACGCCGAGCTGGCCACCGCGAAGTTCTGGGCGGCGGATGCCGGGCACCGGGTGGCGCACACGGCGGTGCACGTGCACGGCGGCGTGGGCATCGACACCGACCACCCGCTGCACCGGTACTTCGTGGCCGCCAAACGCGCCGAGTTCGCCCTGGGCGGCGCCACCGAGCAGCTACTGCGCCTGGGCGACCTCTTGCCCACCGAGTAGCCACCCCAGCGGCGACCTGGCAGTGCCTACCCCTTTGCGGAGCCCGGCGCCCGGCGTTGGTGCGCCGGGTTACCCAGCTGCACACGGCGCATGGTTGCGGCGTCGGATGCCTGCCTGCTGTGCAGTTCGGTAACACCCGGCCGTGGCGGGGGGCCCGACACGGCGGTAGTGCGAATGCGGGGTGTCGGCGGCTAACCGGGTCGCCTCGGCGATGGCGGCGTGCCAGGCTGGAGGTGACACACCGACGACGGGGGTAGATCATCATGGCGGACGCGCCGCACACCGACGAACCGAACAAGGACGTGGAGACCCCCGAGCAGCCGGCCGACCCGGCGGACGACATCAAGGACCGGTTCCGCGCGGCCCTCGACCGCAAGCGCGGCGAAGCCAAGGCACGCTCGGCACAGGGCCACGGCGCGGGGACACCGAAGGTGCACGAGGCAGGCCGCGCCGGCGGCAAGCGCACCTTCCGGCGCAAGAGCGGCTGATCCCGGGAGCCGCACACATCGGATGAGGATCATCGTGGTCGGCGCCACCGGCACCTTGGGCAGCGCGGTTGCCGGCGCCCTGGAGCGGCGTCACGAGGTTCTGCGCGCGGCACGTCGGAGTGCGCTACGCGTGGACCTGGAGGATCCGTCGACGTTGGATGCCCTGTTCTCGCAGGTGCCCGACGTCGACGGGGTGGTCTGTTGCGCGGCAAGTGGCCCGCTGCTGCCGCTGGATGCGGCCACCGACGAGCAGTTCGCCGATGGGTTGCGCGCCAGGTTGTTGGGGCAGGTGGCGCTGACCAGGCGGGCTATCCGCTACCTGCGAGACGGCGGATCGATCACGCTGACCGGCGGTACGTTCGCCGCCCCGCTGGCCGGTGGCTCGCTGGGCGCGCTGGTGAACGCCGGGATCGCCGGCTTTGTCCGCAACGCCGCGGCCGAGCTCCCCCGAGGGCTGCGCATCAACCTGGTGGCACCGGGTTGGATCCGGGAGACGCTGGTGGCGATGGGCGAGGACGGCGCGGCGGGCACTCCAGCCGCCGAGGTGGCTCGCGCCTATGTCTCGCTGGTCGAGGGCAAAGAGTCCGGAAAGGTCGTTGTCCCGAACTCGGAGCTCGCCGTATAGAGGCAAAGCCCAGCTCAGCACCCGTGAGTGGTTAGCGTTGCTATAGCCACGCTAACCACTCACGGGCTATGACCTGCGGTTTTGGAGGCGGTCGAGGGTCTCGTCGAGCTCGCGGAGCAGGTCGGCGAACACCTCGGCGACCGGGCGGACCTGGTTCATCCGGCCGACGATCTGGCCGACCGGCATGGCCACCACGTCCGGGTCCCCGGAACGCATGATCCGTTCGTGCGCGGCGCTGACCAGCAGGTTCTGCAGCGGCATGGGCAGCGGCGCCGGGGCCTCCGGGGCTTCCCAGGCACGGGTCCAGCGGGTCTTGAGCAGCCGGGCCGGCTTGCCGGTGTAGATCTTCGAGCGCACCGTGTCCGAGGAACCGGCGGCCAGCAGCGCCCGCTGGGTGGCCGAGGACGGGCCGCCCAGGGTGTACTCCGCGGTGGTCAGCCAGGTCGAGCCCATCCACACGCCGTCGGCGCCCAGGGCGAGCGCGGCGGCGATCTGCCGACCGGTGCCGATCCCGCCGGCGGCCAGCACCGGCGCCCTATCGCCGACCGCGTCCACCACCTCGGGCAGCAGCACCATGCTGGCGATCTCCCCGGTGTGCCCGCCGGCCTCGTAGCCCTGCGCGACGACCACGTCCACCCCGGCATCCACGTGCCGCTGGGCGTGCGCCGCGGTGCCGGCCAGCGCGGCGACCGGGACGGCTTCGGCGTGCGCGCGGGCGATCACGTCCGGCGGCGGGGAGCCCAGCGCGTTGGCGATCAGTGCGATCGGGTGCTTGAGCGCCACGTCCACGTGCGAGCGGGCCACCGAGTGCAGCCAGCCCAGCACGCCGTCCCGACCGTCGGAGCCGTCCGGCAGCGGGGGCACGCCGAGCTCGGTCAGGGTGCGCTCGACGAACTCGCGGTGCCCCTCCGGGATCAGCGTGGCCAGGTCCACCGGGGTGCCCTCGGTGGGCACCGTCGCGGGCATCACGATGTCCACGCCGTAGGGCCGGCCGTCGGTGTGCTCGTCCATCCAGTGCAGCGCCCGGTCCAGCTCGGCCGGGTCGTTGTACCGCACGCAGCCCAGCACCCCGAGCCCACCCGCGCGGCTGATCGCCGCCGCCACCTGCTCGGACGGGGTGAACCCGAAAATTGCGTGCTCGATGCCGAACCGGTCACAGACCTCGGTGTGCACACTGTCTCCGTTTCAGCTGGTCGGCCGCGAGGCCACCGGCTCGTGCGCCGCGGCGTACTCCTGGGCCCAGCGGTAGTCCGGCTTGCCGCTGGGTGACCGCCCGACCTGCTCGACCAGCCACAGGCTGCGCGGCACCTTGTATCCGGCGAGCAGCGAGCGCACGTGCGTGTCCAACGTGGGCAGGTCCGGCGCGCTACCTGGCCGGGGTTGCACCACCGCGCCGACCCGCTGGCCGAGCCGCTCGTCCGGCACCCCGATCACCAGCGCGTCGAAGACGTCGGGGTGGGACTTGAGCGCGCCCTCCACCTCTTCGGGGAAGACCTTCTCGCCACCGGTGTTCACCGACACGTTGCCCCGGCCGAGCAGCGTCATGGTGCCGTCCGGTTCCATCCGCGCGTAGTCGCCGGGCACCACGTAGCGGGTGCCGTCCACCTCGACGAACAGCTCGGCGGTCTTCACCGGGTCCTTGTAGTAGCCGTACGGGATGTGCCCGGCCCGCCCGACCCGCCCCACCCGGCCGGAGCCCACCGGGACCGGCCGGCCGTCGTCGTCGATCACGAGCACGTCCGGGCCCGGGTTCACCCGGGGTCCGCCGGTGCGCTCGGCATCCTTGGCGACCAGCTGGATGCCGTTGAAGCCCGACTCGGAGGAGCCGATCGCGTCGGTGAGCACCACGTTCGGCAGCGCGGCCAGGATCCGCTCCTGGACGGACTGGGAGAACAGCGCGGCGTGGCTGGACATCGCCACCAGCGAGGACACGTCGTAGCTGCCCGCGTCGAACGCCTCGATCAGCGGCCGGGCCATCGCGTCGCCGACCATGGTCAACACGTTGACCCGGTTCCGCTCGATGGCACGCCAGACGTCCACCGGGTCGAACCGGGGTACCAGCACCACGGTCCCGCAGCCGAACAGCGCGGGCAGCACCGACCACTGCGCGGCGCCATGGATCAGCGGCGGCAGGCACAGCCGAACCAGCGCGAAGTCCTTGCCGGCCAGGGACTGCTGCCACTCGTCGGCGAGCGGCTCGCCAGAGATGAAGTCGATCCCGCCGCCGAGCGCGCGCCAGACATCCTTGTGCCGCCACAGCACACCCTTGGGCATGCCGGTGGTGCCTCCGGTGTAGAGCACGTAGGTGTCGTCCCCGCTGCGCTCGCCGAAGTCCCGCTCGGCGGATGAGCCGGCCAACGCCTCCCGATAGTCCGTCCCGTGCCCTTCCGGGACGGTCACCCCGCTGTTGTCGTCCACCACCACCACGTGGCGCAGCGCCGGCACCTCGGGCAGCACCGGGGCGACCCGGTCGGTGTAGCGGCGGTCGTGCACCAGCGCGACCAGGTCGGCGTTGTCGAACAGATAGCGCAACTCGTTCTCGACGTACCGGTAGTTCACGTTGATGGCCACCGCGCGCAGCTTGTAGGCGGCCAGGATGGCCTGCACGGCCTCGATCGAGTTCTGGCACTGGATACCCACGTGCGACCCGGGGGTCACGCCGTGTTCGCGCAGGTGGTGGGCCAGCCGGTTGGTGTTCTCCTCCAGCTCGGCGTAGGTCAGCCGATCCTCCCCGCAGACCAGCGCCACCCGGTCCGGGACGAGGTCGACGGCGTGCTCGAAGAGGTCCGCGATGTTCAGCGCCATTCGAAACAAACTAGAACATGTTACTGTTTTCGACAATACTCCGCTCCCGCATCTGGAGTTGCCGATGAGCTCCCGACCCGCCGTTGCCCAGCCCGAGGGCGCCGAGCAGCCGCACTGCCTGGTCGAGCGCCGGGGCTCGGTCCTGATCGTCACAATGAACCGGCCGAAGGCCCGCAACGCGCTGTCCGCCGAGATGATGTCGATCATGCGCGGCGCCTGGGACCAGGTGGACGACGACCCGGAGATCCGGGCCTGTGTGCTGACCGGCGCCGGCGGGGCGTTCTGCGCGGGCGCCGACCTCAAGGCGATGACCCGCACCCACCCCGGGGACAGCTTCGCCGGGGGCGGCTGGGACCTGTCGGTGATCGAGCCGCTGCTCAAGGGGCGCCGGCTGAGCAAGCCGTTGATCGCCGCGGTGGAGGGCCCGGCGATCGCCGGCGGCACCGAGATCCTGCAGGCCACGGATATCCGGGTGGCCGGCCAGAGCGCCCGGTTCGGGGTTTCCGAGGCCCGGTGGGGACTGTTCCCGCTGGGTGGCTCGGCGGTGCGGCTGCCTCGGCAGATCCCCTACACCCTGGCCGCCGACATCCTGCTCACCGGCCGGCACCTGTCCGCCGAGGAGGCCCGTGCGATCGGGCTGATCGGGCACGTGGTTCCGGACGGCGAGGCGCTGGCCAAGGCACTGGAGCTGGCCGAGCTGGTGGCCGCGAACGGCCCGCTCGCGGTCCAGGCCATCCTGCGCACCATCCGGGAAACCGAGGGCATGCCCGAGCAGGAGGCGTTCAAGCTCGAGGCCAAGCTCGGCATGGCCGTCTTCGCCAGCGCCGACGCCAAAGAGGGCCCCCGAGCCTTCGCCGAAAAACGCACCCCCCACTTCCGCGGCGAGTAGCCGGCCCGCGCCGCGCAGCCGGCTTCCCTCGGCCGTGCAGACCGGCTCCTGTCGCCCAGCCGGCTTCCCCCGGCCGTGCAAACCGGCTCCTGTCGCGCGGACCGTGCAGGGCATGTACGGCCTGCACTGGGGTCTGTGCAGCCAGACGGACGGCCCCAGGGCCCGGCCTCGCCGTCGCCGTCCCTGTCGGCCCGCTGGCACAGTCCGCAACTGCTCGCACAGGGCAGCCCGTCGGTGCCGCACCCCGTTCTCCATGGTCAACACAACGTGGTTCGCGTTTTATTTTGATCGAAAACGAATGACGTTGTGTTGACCATCTGAAAGTGAACTGGTGGTCGCGCGCACAGGCCGGCTCGTGTCGACACAGCGGCCTGGGCTGATGTGTCGAGCCGCTGGAGCTGCGTGAGGGGGCGAGCTCCGCCCAACGCGCGCTGCCACAGCCCGGATACCGCACAGATCAGGTCACCGCGGCACAGACCGTGCAGCGCATGTGCGACCGTCACTGGGTCTGTGCGGCCCGGCGCGGCCCGGCGAGGCACGGCCGGGCGCGGTGCGGCCCGGCGCGGCCCGGCGAGGTACGGCCGGGCGCGGTGCGGCCCGGCGGAGCGGCCTGCGCGGCCGGGGGTCAGTCGGTGCGACCTGGCGCCGCGAGGCGGGGGTCAGTCTGTGCGGCCGGGGGCGGGGCGTTGGACAGGGGTTGGCAGCCGCTGGCCGATCTCGCCGTAGCGCAGCAGGAACGTCAGCCCGGCGCCGATCACGCACACCCCGACCACCAGCCACAGGCCGGAGAGCTTGTTGCCGGTGGCGTCCTCCATCGCCCCCATCACGTACGGCCCGAGGAACCCGCCGAACAGGCCGAAGGTGTTGACGAACGCCAGGCCGCCGGCCAGCGTCCCGCCGCTCAACCGGGACGCCGGGAAGGTGTACAGGATCGGCTGCAGCGCGAAGAAGCAGAAGGCGCCGAGGCAGAACCCGATCAGGCCGAGTACCGGGCCGGAGCCGGCGCCGATAGCGAACCCCACGCACAGCCCGATCATGGTGGTGTTGATCAGTCGCCGGGCCACGGCGCCGTTGGTCGCGAAGCGGGGCACGAGCAGGGCACCGACGGTGGCACACAGCCACGGCAGGGCGGTCAGCAGGCCGATCTGGAATCCGCTCAGGTGGCCGTAGGTGCCGATGATGGACGGCAGGAAGTACGACATCGCGTAGACCGCGATCTGGTGGGTCAGGTAGATGGCGGTCACCAGCACGATCTGCCGGTCCTTCCACACGTCCCGCATCCGGTGTGTGCCGGACGCCGCCGCTCCGGCGTCATCGTCGGCCCGGATGCGGGCCTCCAGGTCGGCGGCCTCGGCCGGGGTGAGGAACTTCGCCTCGCTGGGCCGGTCCGGCAGCATCCGCCACACCACCAATGCCAGCAGGCAGGTGGGCAGGCCCTCGATCAGGAACATCCACTGCCAGCCGCGCAGCCCCAGCCCGTTCAGGCCGAGCAGGGCGCCACTCAGCGGTGGCCCGAGCACCGTGGCCAGGGATACCCCGAGCAGGAACAGCCCGTTGGCCTTGGCCCGATCCTCCCGGCGGAACCATCGGGTCAGGTAGTACATCACCCCCGGGTAGAGCCCGGCCTCGGCGATGCCGAGCAGCATCCGCATGATGTAGAACGACCACTCGTCCCAGACAAACGCCATGCTTGCCGAGATCAGCCCCCAAGTGATCATGATCCTGGTGATCCAGAAGCGGGCGCCGACCCGGTGCAGGATCAGGTTCGACGGGATCTCGGACAGCGCGTAGGTGATGAAGAACAGGCCGGCCCCGATGCCGTAAGCGGTTGCCGACAGGCCCAGGTCGATCTGCAGCCGGTCCTTGGCGATGCCGATGTTGGTGCGGTCCAGGAAGCACATCGCATAGGCGGCGACCAGCAACGGCATCAGGTTGCGCAGGATGACCCGGTTCAACTCGCGGGGCGATCGCGGGCTGGCCTCGGTGCTGTTCGACATCAGGCGTGGCATCCGATTCTTCAGACGGCGGCGTCGGTGTCCGGATCAGCGGCGTTCACCCCCGGCGCGAGCCGTGCGGGGTACACACTTGCCGGAAGGCAACCATGTTCCCGCGCCACCGGGCAAGCGGTTTCCCAGAGGGCGCCGGAGCCGCTAGCCTGTCGGCCGTGCTGACTGGCCTGCACGCGATCGTGTTCAGCCCGGAGGCCGAGAAGGTCCGCGCGTTCTTCGGTGACGTGCTGGGCCTGGACTCGGTGGACGCCGGCGGCGGCTGGCCGATCTACGCCATGCCCCCCGCCGAGCTGGCGGTGCATCCCTCCGACACCGCCGGCCGCCACGCGCTGTACCTGATGTGCGACGACATCGGGCGGACGCTGGCTGAGCTGCGCGGCAAGGGCGTCGAGGTGGTCGGCGACGTGCGGGACGCGGGGTGGGGTCTGCTGGCCAGCGTCCGGCTACCGGACGGCAGCGAGCTCCCGATCTACGAACCCCGGCACCGCTCCCCCATTCCACCAGGTCAGGACCCGTGAGTGGCGAT
>DASWST010000042.1:0-8068 GCA_036402515.1 Pseudonocardia sp. | reverse complement strand
TTGCCCAGCGGGGTCAGGTTCAGCGTGGTCACCCCGGCCTCGGCCAGCGCGGCCAGCCGCTCCTTGATCCGCCCCTCCGGCCCGATCAGGCCGATCCCGTCGAGCAGCTCGTCGGGCAGCGCGGCGGCGGCCTCGTTCTTCTTCCCGTCCAGGTAGAGGTCCTGCACCGTCTTGGCGGCCGCCTCGAACCCGTACCGGCAGGCCAGGTCGTTGTAGAAGTTCTTGCCCCTGGCGCCCATGCCACCCACGTAGAGGGCAAGCAGCGGTCGGATCGCGTCCCGCAGCGCGGCCAGGTCTTCGCCCATCGCGACGGGGATCTGCGGCGCCACGTCCAGCTCACCCAGCTCCGGCGCCCGTTTCGCCATGCCGGCGGCCAGCGCGTCGCCCCACACGTCAGCGGCCCGTTCCGGCAGGTAGAACAGCGGCTGCCAGCCGTTCCCGATCTCGGCGGTGAGCTCGACGTTCTTCGGGCCGATCGAGGCGATCACGACCGGGATGTCGGCGCGCACCGGCTGGTTGATCAGCTTGAGCGGTTTGCCCAGCCCGGTGCCCCGGTCGGCGGGCAGCGGCACCTGGTAGTACTTGCCCTGGTACTCCACCCGCTCCCGGCGCCACACCATCCGGCAGATCTCCACCAGCTCCCGGGTGTGGCCCAGCGGCGCGGTGTACGGCACGCCGTGGAAACCCTCGATCACCTGCGGGCCTGAGGCGCCGATGCCCAGGGTGAACCGGCCACCGGAGACGAAGTCCAGCCCGGCCGCCGTCATGGCGGTGAGCGCGGGGGTGCGGGTGTAGATCTGCAGGATTCCTGAGGCCAGCTCCAGCCGCTCGGTGCGGGCCGCGATGTAGCCCAGCTGGGACACCGCGTCGAAGCTGTACGCCTCGGGCACGTAGACCAGGTCCAGCCCGGCCCGCTCGTAGTCGACCAGCCCGGCCACCGTCTCGCTGAACCCGCCGCTGTAGTTCAGCGTCATCCCCACGCGCATATTCCGCTCCGGTTTCTCTTCCGTCCCACACACACCTTCGGGTGTTGGCGCACACCGTGGCGCATGCGCGGAAGCACCACAAGGTGGCTGTGACCAGAGCCGCGATCACGGTTCGAGCGCGGTCAGCTGGGAATCGGTGGCTCGCCGGGCCAGTGGGCCAGGGCGTGGGTGAACATGCCGCGCACCTCGGCGGCGTGCTCGGTGACCGTCTCGGCGCGCCATGCGGTGGTGTCCACCGGCGGCAGTACCAGCACCTCCACGGTGCCCGGGCGGATCACCTGCGCGCCGCGCCACATCACCTCGCCGGCGTTGCGGATCACGATCGGCACCATCGGCGCGCCGGCCTGCATGGCGATGTGGAACGCGCCCTTCTTGAATGGCCCCAGCCTCGGTGTGGCCGAGCGGGTGCCCTCCGGGGCGATGATCAGCGAGATGCCCTGGTCCCGGACCTTGGCCACCGCCGGCTCCAGCGCCTTGCGGGCCTGCGCGGTGTTGCCCCGGTCGATGAAGGCCACGTCGGCCAGCTGGAACAACTGCCCGAAACCGGGGATGTTCTTGGCCTCCTTCTTGGCCACCCCGGTGAACCCGCCGCGGACCAGCTTCATCGCGATGATCGGATCGATCTTGCTCTGGTGGTTGAAGACGAACACACAGGGTCGCGCCCCGACCAGGTGCTCCGCGCCGCCGAGCACCCGCACGCTCACCCCGGCCAGCGCGAGCCCCAGGTCGGCGCCCAGCGCGGCGGTCACGTCGACCATGTCTCGGCGGGACCGGCGCAGCAGGCCCACGCCGATGCCCGCGCCGACCGCCGCGACGAACCCGCCGTAGAAGCCCGCGGTGCGCAGCACCTCGACCGGGCCGGGCAGCCCGCCGCGCGGTACACAGTGCAGCACCGGCCAACCCCGCCGACTCGCCTCGGCGGCCAGCGCGGGCGCCGGCGACACCGCCACCGGGTGACCCACCGTCTCCAGGAACATCACGTCCTCGTCGCCATTGCTGTAGCCGAACGAGGCGGACAGGTCCAGGTCGTGTTCGGCGGCGAGGGCGCGGACCGCGCGCGCCTTGCCCAGCCCCCACAGCGGCGGGCCGGCCGGCCGCCCGGTGACCACGCCGTCGGCCACCTCCAGCTCGGTGCACAGCACATGTTCCGCGCGCATGTCCACGGCCATCGGCTCCACCTGGAACCGGGTGGCCGAGGAGGCCAGCACCACGGTGTGTCCCATCTGGTGGTGTGCCTCGATCAGCCGCCACACCTCGGTGTGCAGCGCGGCGGCGATCTCGTGCTTGAACAGCGACCGGCCGAGCGCCATCAGCTCATCGTGGGTCTTGCCCCGGTAGGCGGCCAGCGAGAGGTCGAGCAGCTCGGCGAACTCCCGCTCCGAGCGGACCCCGCGCACGCTGGTCCAGGTCATCCTGGCCAGCTCGGCCAGCCCGATGTCCCGCTCGCGCAGCCGCCGGTTGTAGAAGGCCATTGCCGAGTAGCCGGAGATGACCGTGCCGTCGTAGTCGAAGTATGCGGCGACCTTGGGGCCTCTGGGGGCCGCGTACACCCGGCCGACCAGCTCATCCAGCTTCATCGAGCACCCCGTCCACTCCGACGATCGCCGACGCCTCAGGCCGCCGGCCCGGGCCAACCTACCTGCTCGGCACAGTGCCAAGGTGATCGTGGGCACATTGTCAACCCTAATTAGGCTGAGAAAACGGTCAGAATTGACCGGTAGCGCCGCGGGCCGGCACACTGACGCCCTACTCATCGCCGAGGAGGCACCCGTGGACGTCAAGGGCAGTGTCGCGCTGGTCAGTGGCGGTGCCTCGCTGGGCGCCCAGGTCCCGCACCGGAGGCGGGTGGGCGACCTGGCCGAGTACGGCGCGCCGGTCGAACACAACGTGGCCGACCCGATGCTCAACGGCGCGGTCATCAGGCTTGACGGTGCCATCCGGATGGCACCCCGATGAGACTTCGCTGAGCGCCGAAACGGGGGAGAAAGCAGGGCCGGCGATGGAGTGGGAGTTCGACGACATGGCGTCGACCGCCTACCCGCTCTACTCGCGCGCGGTAGTGGGTGACCTGTGTCCGGATCCGGTGACGCCGCTGACCGCCAGCGCGGGCGTGGGCGCGGAACTGGGCCCGGCCTGGGCCGAGGTGTACGCGGAGACCGGGCTGCGGGCGATGCCCGGCCAGGGTGGCCAGCCACGGGGTTCCGCCGAGGCCTCGGCCCGCCGAGCTGACCAGCTGCCGGTCGCGATGTTCGGGGCCTACTTCTACCTGAACACCACGCTGTTGCGGCTGTTCGGGGTGTACGCGGCCGGCGCGGACCCGATGGCGTTCGCCAGGCAGTACCTCGGCGAGCGCCCGGATGTGCCCCGCCAGCGTGACGAGCGCCCGGCCATGGAGGCGGCCACGGATCGATTGGAGGGGTGGGTGCGCGGCGCGCTGTCCGCCTCGCCGGACCGGTCCGAGCACACCAGGGCGGCCCGTCGGCTGATCGAGGTGCGCGCCGCGCGGCCGGACCTGGCCAACGGCTCGGACGCCGCGCTGGCCGCCCGGATCGGCGCGGTGCGCGGGGAGCTGCGCGAGGCGCTGCGGCTCTACGCGCACGCCGAACTGGCCACGGCGGTGGCCAGCGAGCTGCTCACCAGGACCACCGAGGACGCCGGCCACCCCGGGCAGACCGGCGCCCTGGTGTCCGGGCTGGGGGGCGCGGTGACCGAGCAGCCGACCGCCCGGTTGTGGGAGATGGCCAGGCTGATCCGCCACTCGGACAAGCTGCGCCAGCTGTTCGGCCAAGGCCTGGCCAGCGTGGCCGCCCAGCTGGAGAGCGCGCGCAACGGCGAGGTCGGCCGGCTGCGCTCGGCGCTGGCCGGGCTGCGCGCGGAGCACGGCCACCACGGCCCGGCCGAGTGGGAGCTGGCCGCCGAGACCTGGGGTACCGAGCCTCGACTGGTGCTGTCCGTGCTGGACGTGCTGCGCCGCGCCGACGACTCGGCCGACCCGAGCGTCCGGGCCGAACAGCGGGCGAGGCGCAGCGCGGAATCCACCGCAACGGTGCGCCGCTCCATGCGTGGCTCGCCGGCCGCCGAGGAGCGGTTCGACACCTCGCTGGCCGCCGCCAGCCGCTGGCTGCTCACCCGGCAACGGATCCGGCAGGTGGTCTCCGGCCTGCACCACGAGCAGCGGCTGGCGGCCAGGGAGCTGGGCCGCAGGCACGTCGACACCGGCCTGCTGGACAGCATCGACCAGATCTGCATGCTGCTGGTCGGCGAGCTCGACCAGTTCGTTGCCGAGCCGGACCGGTTCGGCGAGTCGCTGCGGATGCGCGCCTACGACTACCACGCGCTGGCCACCTACCAGCCCCCGTTCGTCACCCTCGGCCAACCGCCGCCGGTGGTCCGCTGGCCCCGCGGTGCGACCGCCAAGACCCTGGTCGGCCGGCGCGGCATCACCGGCACGGCGGCCAGCCCGGGTTCGGTCACCGCGACCGCCAAGGTGCTGCGCTCGGCCGCCTCGCCAGCCGGGCTGCACCCCGGCGACGTGCTCGTCATCCCGACCGCCGGCCCGGCGTGGGTGCCGCTGCTGCCCTCGGTCGGCGCCGTGGTGGCCGACGCCGGCGCGGCGCTCTCCGAGCTGGCGGTGGCCTGCCGCGACCTCGGCATCCCGTGCGTGGTGGCCACCGTCGACGCCACCTCCCGGATCGGCCACGGCGCCACGGTGGAGGTGGACGGCTTCGCCGGCACCGTGCGGCTGACCGGCCGCGCCGAGGACGCCGGGCGCACCCCGCCCGCCCGGATCGCCGACCAACCCACCAGCAGTTCCGCGTGACCACCGAGCATTCGAAAGGTCTTTGTTGTGGCTGAGCCGGACCACCCCACCCGCCGCAGCCGGAGTGAGCGCAGCGCGGACAGCCGGCAGCTGATCCTGGATGCCACGCTGGACTGCCTGTTGGAGAACGGCTACGCCCGGACCACCACGCTCACCATCCAGGCCAGGGCCGGCGTCTCCCGAGGCCGGCTGCTGCATCACTTCCCGTCCAGGGAGGGTCTGCTGGTCGCGGCCTGCCAGCACCTGGCCAGCACGCATCTTGCCGAGCTGGAGAACTGGGTGGCCGCGTCACTGGACGGCCGAGGCTCGGACGCCGAGCGGCTGGACCGGGTCATCGACCTGTTCTGGTCCACCTTCGATCAGCGGTACTTCTGGGGCGCGATCGAGCTGTGGACCGCCGCGCGGACCGACGAGCGGCTGCGCGGCACGTTAGCTCCCGAGGAGCGCCGGCTCGGCACCGCGGTCCGGCACGTGATCGACGCGCTGTTCGGGCCCACCTTCAGCAGCCACCCGCGCTACCCGATGGTCCGGGAGATCCTGCTGACCAGCATGCGCGGGGTGGCCATGACCTACGCCTTCGACCGGCGGGACCGGCTCACCGATCCACACCTGCCGCTGTGGCGGGGCATCGCCTATCTACTGCTCGAAAACGTCGACGCCACGGTGCTCCCGGTCCCCCGCCGCAGAGGAAACAGTCACGTCTGACCGGACGCTCCGGCGCTGTGATCATCCGCCGGAGCACGGTGGCCGGAGACAACCGAAACGCACGGTAGCGCCGGTTCAGGTCAGACGGCCTGGACACGGCCTGATCTTGAGCCGCTGGCGGTGGTCAGGACTTCGGGTCGAGCACGAAGACGGGGATCTGCCGGTCCGTCTTCGTCTGGTACTCGGCGTAGGACGGGAAGGCCTCGACCGCGCGCTCCCACCACGCCGCGCGCTCGTCGCCCTCGACCTCGCGCGCGACGTAATCCCTGGTCACGGTCCCGTCCTGCAACGGGAACTCCGGGTGCGCCTTGATGTTGAAATACCAGACGGGGTGCTCGGCGGCGCCGCCCTTCGAGGCAACCACGGCGTAGCTGCCGTCATGCTCCACACGCATCACCGGCGTGTAGCGCAGCTTGCCGGACTTCGCGCCCCGCAGGGTGAGCAGCACGATCGGCGACCCGAGGATGTCGATGCCCTCCGTCGTGCCGGTCTCGAGGATCGTCTTCGTCTGGTCCTGGACCCAGCCCGTCGGGCTGAACTCCGCGGTTTCGTCGGCCATGTCCACATTGAACCCGACGCGCGCGGCCGCCATTCCGGCCAGTGCAGTGAGCTCGATCTCCGGTGCCACCGCCGACGGCCGAGTCAGCACTCTTGGGGATCCGCCGCGAACGCGCGATCAGCCCTTTTTGAGGGGAATCGTGATGAGCAGCGTGGTTCCCTGTCCGAGCGGGCTGGCCAGTTCGATCGTTCCCCCGAGCGCATCGACGCGATCCGCGAGGCCTACGAGTCCGGAACCGAGGCTCGGATCGGCCCCTCCGGCTCCATCGTCACGGATGGATAGCTCGAGGACACCGTCATGCACCTCGACGGCGACGTACACCGCGGAAGCGTGCGCGTGCTTCGCGGCATTGGTGAGCGCTTCTGACACGACGTAGTAGACGCCCACTTCCACCGGCTCAGGCAGCCGCGCCCCGGCGCGCACCTCGAGCTCGACCGGGACGGCTGACCGCCGGGCAAGTGTCCTGAGGGCGGGCGCAAGGCCGCCCTGGGCGAGGATGGCCGGGTGGATGCCACGGGAGATCTCCTGCAGCTCGTCGATCGCGCCCGCCAGTCCCTCCACCACTTGGGACAGCTGCACCCGCAACTCGTACAGCTCGGGCGGGACAATGGCCTCCGCACTTCGCTGGGCGAGCGCGAGCGAGACGAGCCGCTGTTGCACTCCATCGTGCAGATCCCGCTCGATCTGGCGGCGCGTCTCGTCCGCGGCCGCGACAATCCTCGCCCGCGAGGCGGCGAGCTCGCCCCGGCTCCCCTCGAGGTTGCGCTCGCTTGCCCGCAGGTCACGAAGCATCAACAGGGTGTCCAGCGCGTCCGCCAGCCGCCGTCCGATCTCATGGAACAGCCGCTCCTCCCGAGGCTTCCAGACCCGAGGGTGAGAACACTGGTGCAGCCCGAACATATAAGGCATGTCGACCTTGGGGTGAACAGCCATGGCGATCATGGACTTGATGTCGAAACGCTCCGCCGTCGGTCCCGGAAGCGCGCGATCTGATTCGGGATCGAATCGCACCGGGCCGCTCGTGGCCAGCACACTCCGGAACACACTGGCTACCCCCGGGTCATTCGGGATGTCCACTCCGGCGCCGGAGGCGCCGACGTACTGCGGCCGGGTCCGCTCCATGCGCACTCGATGGAAGTCAACGTCCGGGTCACAGGGATAAACCAGCCACGCGCGATCGCATCCGAAGGTCACCAGCACGACATCGAGAACACCGCTGAGCATCTCCTCCAGGTCACTGGTCTGTTGGATGGCACGGTCAACCCGGTCCAGGCTCTCCAGGGACCACAGCTGTGCCCGCTGTTCTTCCTCGGCACGCTTGCGCTCGGTCACATCCACCGCGGTCCCCACGAACTCGTCGAGCTCGCCGGATGCCGTGAAGACGGGTTGCACGATGGCTCGGAGATGTCTCAGCGGGCCATGCGGCGGAACGACTCGGAACTCCCCTTCGACATGTGCCGCTTCACTAAATCCTCTCTCGAGCGCCGCGCTCCACCCCGCACGGTCGCGCGGATGAACGCGCTGGCGAAAATCTTCGAACGAGGGGGCTCCTCGTTCAGGATCGAAGCCGTACAAGCGGGAGTGTTCATCGGAGGAGTGGGTTACCTCCCCGGTAGCGCCGTCCAGCGCGGCAATACCCGTATGGGTCAGCCTCAGCGCCTCGGAAAGGTACGCTTCGCTTCTGCGCAATTCGGCTGTCCGCTCAGCCACCTTCAGCTCGAGCTCATTCTGTGCTTTGCGAAGCTCTTCTTCGGCCATTGTGCGCTCATGGATAAGGCGTGCGTTCTGGAATGCTGCGGCGGCGTGATTGGCGGCTAGGCTGAGCAGCAGTTGGTCAACCTCGGTGGGGAAGTCGATGCGATCACAGGCCGCGGCAACCACACCGCCCTCGGCATTCACGCCGATGGGCAGGGCAACTCCCCGGCACGGCTGGCCGCCACCGCCACCATCGGTGTCCGGAACGATCTCCTTACTGGGGAGCCGGCCGCTCTCGGCGAG
>DASWST010000041.1:0-26307 GCA_036402515.1 Pseudonocardia sp. | reverse complement strand
CGGCCTGACTGGGCGGCCCCGACGGCGGTGAGTTGATCACGATGCGGTGCACGTGGTGCGGATCTCGCCGCGTTCGGTGGGGCCGGGTTGCGACGCGGCCGCAATGATCCGCGCTGTGGGAGCCTGCGGTGGTGAGCAGCTCGCACAACGAGAAGATCCTGGAGCAATTCCGGCTGCAGGCCTCCACCTTCACCGACAGCGGGTTCGCCACTAGCGGCCTGGCCTGGATCGTTGAGCAGCTCGCTCCGCGCCCCGGCGAGCAGGCACTCGATGTGGCCGCCGGCGCCGGGCACCTCGGCCGGGCACTGGCTCCGCACCTGGCGCAGGTCAGCGCGGTGGACCTCACGCCGGAGATGCTCGAGCACGGCGACCGGCTGGCCCGCGCCGCCGGGCTGCGCAACATCGCCTTCCTCAGGGGCGACGCCACCGCGCTGCCCTGGCTGGACCAGCAGTTCGACCTCGTGGTGTGTCGGCTGACCCTGCACCAGGTGGCCGACCCCGCCGCCGTGGTGCGCGAGATGGTCCGGGTCACCCGGGCGGACGGGCGGATCGGCATCACCGACATGGTGCTGGACAACCTGGACGTCGCCGAGGAGAACACCCGCCTGGAGCGGCTGCGCGACCCCAGCCACCACGGCACGCTGACCGTCCAGGAGATCCACGCCCTGCTCGACGCCGCCGGGGCGACCGCCACCTCCACAGTGACCAGGGAGAACCCGCTCGACCTCGAGGACTGGATGGAGCGCAGCCAGACCCCCGAGCGGCATCGGGCGGAGATCCGGCGACGGCTCGACGACGAGCTGGCCGGCGGGCCACCGACCGGGCTGCATCCGGCCCGCGAGGGGAACCTGCGCACCTTCACCCACCTGTGGGGCACCGTCGTGGCAACACCACGACGGCGCCCCTGACACGGGCGGGTCAGGCGGCGCCCCTAGCGCTCCGCCCGCCGGCGCAGGCCGAACGCGGTGACCACCGCGGCGAGCAGCACGCCGACCACCGGCACGATCAGCCCGGTGCGCAGCGCGTCGAGCTCAGCCTCAGCGGCCAGCGCGGGTTCCAGCAGCGGGTCGAGCACGGGGCCGAGCGCGGCCACGCTCACGGCGGTGGCCGAGGACAGCCCCAGCGCGGCGCCGAACTGGAACGAGGTGTTCAACAGCCCGCTGGCCAGGCCCTGCTCCGACTCGGCGACACCATCAGTGGCGGCGATGGTCAGCGGCCCGTAGGTCAGCGCGAACGCCAGGCCGAGCAGCACCAGGCTCGGGAACATGGCCAGGTACGCCCAGTCCAGCCCGACCGGCAGGAACAGCGCGTACCCGATGCCGCCGATCAGGATTCCGCCGAAGATCACCCGCACGGTGCCGAACCGGCGCACCAACCAGGGCGTCAGGGTCGGCGCGAGGAACGCGTCGATGCCCACCATGAGCAGCGCCAAAGCGGTCTCCCAGGTGGACCAGCCGCGCACCTCCCGCAGGTACAGGGTGATCAGGAAGAAGAACCCGAAGAACGAGCCGACGAACAACAGCGAGGCCAGGTTGGCGCGCACCAGCGGGCCAGAGCGCAGGATGCCCAGCCGCAGCAGCGGCGCGGCGGACCGGCGCTCGATCGCCACGAACGCCCCGAGCAGCGCCGCCCCACCCAGCAACGCCGCGAGCGCCCAGACCAGCCCGCTCGCGGTGTCCTCCAGCCGCACCACCCCGTACGCCAGCAGCAGCATCGCCGCCGTGACCACCACCGCTCCGGCCACGTCGGACTCCCGCCCGGCGCGTTCGGGGCGCCCGGTGTCGGGCAGCAGCGCCAGCCCGGCCAGCAGGATCACCCCGGCCAGCACCGCCGGGGCGAAGAACACCCAGCGCCAGTCCAGGGTGGTCAGCAACCCACCCACGACCAGGCCCAGCGAGTACCCACCGGACGCGGTGCCGGCGTAGACCAGCAGCGCCTTGTTCCGTTGCGGGCCCTCGGCGAAGCCGGTGGTGATCAGGGACAGGCCGGCCGGGGTCATGAACGCGGCGGCCACCCCCTTGACGAACCGGGCGACGAGCAGGGTCCAGCCGTCCCCGGCGAAACCACCCACCGCGGAGAACACCAGAAACACCCCGAGCGAGATCAGGAACACCCGCCGCCGGCCGAACTGGTCCGCGACCCGCCCGCCCAGCAGCATGAACCCGCCATAACCCAGCACGTACGCGCTCACCGCCCCGCTCAACATCGCGGTGGACAGGCCCAGATCGGCCCGGATCGCCGGCAACGCCACGTTCAACATGGTGATGTCGACGGCCTCGAGGAAGATCGCGCCGCACAGTACGAACAGTGCGCCCCAGGCGCGGCCGCTCAACCGGTCGGCGCCGGCGAGCGGATAGGTCGTGGACACAGCATGGCTCCTTCGGCGATCCATACCCGCGAGTGGTTACTATCTCGCAGGTCAGTTACCTCTTGTAACCATGCAGATCCTGCGGCACTATCGGTGATCGTGGAAGAAGGCACTTTGAACTCACCGACGCACTTGTGCCGCACCGACGATCCCTACGACGTGCTGCAGTGGGACACCCGGGAGGACTGCGAGGTCCGGCAAATCCTGGACCGGATCGCGGACAAGTGGTCCCTGCTGGTGATCGCTCTGTTGGACCGAGGCACGTTGCGCTTCACCGAGCTGCGCCGCGGCATCGACGGGATCAGCCAGCGCATGCTCACCACCACGCTGCGCCAGCTGGAGCGCGACGGCCTGGTCCGGCGGACCGTGCACCCGGTGGTGCCGCCCCGAGTGGACTACGAGCTCACTCCACTCGGGGTAACCCTGCACGAGACCATCCAGTCGCTGGTCACCTGGACCGAGGCGCACCAGCGGGAGATCGCCGCCGCGCGCGCCGACTACGACGCCCGCACCGCCGCCGCCGCTGCGCACTCCTGACGGTCACGCGTTCCAGACGCCGGTGGCGGCGGCGGCGCGGGCGTACTCGGTGAAGTCACGCGGCGGGCGGCCCACCGCGCGCTGCACGCCGTTGGTCAGGTAGGCATTGCGGCCGTCCAGCACGGTGCCGAAGATCTCCGCGAACACCGTCGCCTCCTCTTCCGGGATGCCTTGTTCGACCAGGCCGGCGATGAACTCCTCGGTGCTGATCGTCAGGTAGCCGATGTCCCGGCCGGTCGCGGCGGCGATCTCCGCGACGGACTCGGCGAAGGTCAGCAGGCGGGGGCCGGTCAGCTCGTAGAGTTGACCGGAGTGCCCGTCCTCGGTGAGCGCCGCGACCACCACGTCGGCGATGTCGTCGGCGTCCACGAAGGGCTCGCCCACCTCGGGGGCGGGCAGCGCCACGGTGCCGGCGCGGACGAATTCCTCGAAGCCCTTCTCGCTGAAGTTCTGCGCGAAGAAGGCGCACCGCACGATCGTCCAGTCCGCGCCCGACTCGATCAGCGCCTGCTCCGCGCGCTGGGCCTCCTCCTCGCCCCGCCCGGACAGCAGCACCAGCCGGCGCACGCCGCTGGACACGGCCACCTTGGCGAAGCGGCGGATGGTGTCCACCGCGCCGGGAGCCACCAGGTCCGGGTAGTAGACCAGGTACGCGGCCTCCACTCCGTCCAGGACGGCTGGCCAGCTGGACTCGTCCGCCCAGTCGAAGGCCGGCGAGCCGGAGCGGGAACCCAGCCGAGTGGGCACCCCGCGCTCGGCCAGGCGCTTGGCTACCCGGCCGCCGGTGGTGCCGGAGGAGCCCGTTACCAGGGTCAGTTTCCGCGACTGCGTGTCTGATGTCATGGGACACAGTCAAGTCGGATGCGGCGAGACGGACCATCGTCGAGATGCTTCAGTTCATGTCCGTGCGTCTACACTCGATCGGGTGGATGCACTGGCCGGCCTGCTGGATGGGCCCCGGGCACAGGGCGCGTTCCTGATGCGCTGCGTGATGGAGCCACCGTGGTCGATCCGCATCCAGGATCGCGCGCCACTGTGTCTTACCGCGATGGTCTCGGGCCACGCCTGGGTGGCGCCCGATGAGGGCGACGCGGTCCGGGTCGGCCCCGGGGACATCGTGATCAACCGAGGCCCGGACCCCTACACCGTGGCCGACGACCTGAACACCCCGATCCAGGCGGTCATCCACCCCGGCGAGCGATGCACCACCCCGGACGGCGTGGAGCTGCACCAGCAGATGGACCTGGGCGTGCGCACCTGGGGCAACAGCGCGGACGGCTCGATGCTGATGCTGGTCGGCACGTACATGATGGACGGCGAGGTCAGCCAGCGATTGCTGCAGGCGCTGCCCACCATGCTGGTGCTCCCGAAGCAGGCTTGGGAGAGCCCGCTGATCGGCCTGCTCGCCGAGGAGATCGTCAAGGACGAGCCGGGGCAGGAGGCCGTGCTGGACCGCTTGCTCGACCTACTGCTGATCGCCGTGCTGCGCACCTGGCTCGCCCGCCCCGGCGCCGAGGCGCCCGCCTGGTACCGGGCCTACGACGACCCGGTGGTGGGCCGCGCGCTGCGGATGCTGCACCACCACCCGGAGCACCCGTGGACGGTGGCCGAGCTCGCCGTCGTCGCCGGGGTGTCCAGAGCGGCGCTGGCTCGCCGGTTCGCCGAGCAGGTGGGCGAGCCGCCGATGGCCTTCCTCACCGGCTGGCGCCTGGCCCTGGCCGCTGACCTGCTGCGCGAGCCGGACGCCACCCTGGAGGCGGTGGCCCGACAGGTCGGCTACAGCACCCCGTTCGCGCTGAGCACCGCCTTCAAGCGGGTCCGGGGCATCAGCCCGCGCGAGCACCGGGCCCGGGTGCTGGCCAGCTGACGAGCCAGATGACAAACGACTCTGTGTGCACCGCGGCCGACGGCGGCCGGGAGAATCTGCCCTCTCCGCCGACCGAGCCGCATCCGCTGGACAATCCGGCGCGGGCATCGTTGCTCGGGCCGCACGCCCATTTCGCCGAGGGCCACGGCCAGGTACTGCGGTACCCGGCGCAGATGTGCGCGTTCACCGCCCTGCCGGACGAACCGGACGCGGCCTCCTGGCGCGACGTCGCCACCCTGCTCGGGCCCGGCGGACTGGCCACGCTGGCCGCCACCCAGGTGCTTCCGCCACCGGACTGGGAGCTGGTGTTCAGCATCGCCGCGGTGCAGTTGGTCGACGACGGGGTGGCCGCGGCCGAGGACAGCGAGGCCATCCCGCTGGGCCCCGACGCCGTGCCGGAGATGATCGCGCTGGTCGAACTGACCAAGCCCGGTCCGTTCCTGCCCAGGACCATCGAGCTGGGCAGCTACCGGGGTATCCGGCGGGACGGCGCGCTGGTCGCGATGGCCGGCGAACGGCTGCACCCACCGGGGTGGACCGAGGTCAGCGCGGTGTGCACGCATCCCGACTACCGGGGCCAGGGGTTCGCCAGTCGGCTGACGCACGCCGTCGTGGCCGGTATCCGGGCCCGAGGCGAGAGGCCGTTCCTGCACGCCTCGGCGGCCAACACCAGCGCGATCAGGCTCTACCAGGCGCTGGGATTCCGGCTGCGCAACCGGGTCCACTTCCGGGTCGCCCGGGTGCCGGCCGGTGAAGCCGTCACGTGAACGCCGACGACCCGGCCGCCGAGGTTGTGGCGCTGACCAGCGAACTGATCGCCATCGACACCACCAACACGGCGGACCCGAGCGGGGCCGGTACCGAGCGGCCCGCCGCGGAGTACGTGGCCGAGAAGCTCACCGATGCCGGCTACCAGCCGACCTATCTGGAGTCCGGCGCTCCGGGGCGCGGAAATGTGATCGTCCGGCTGCCCGGCGCGGACCCGTCGCGCGGCGCGCTGCTGATCCACGGCCACCTCGACGTGGTTCCGGCGGAAGCCGCCGACTGGGCGATCCACCCGTTCTCCGGCGAGGTCACCGACGACTACGTCTGGGGCCGAGGCGCGGTGGACATGAAGGGCATGGTGGCGATGGCGCTGGCCGCCGCCCGGCGTTTCAAGCGGGACGGTGTGCTGCCACCCCGGGATCTGATCTTCGCGTTCCTGTCCGACGAGGAGACCGGCGGTGACTACGGGGCTCGCTGGCTGGTGGACAACCGCCCGGAGCTGTTCGAGGGGGCGACCGAGTCCATCGGCGAGGTCGGCGGTTTCTCCATCACGCTCGCCGACTCGGCGCGCGCCTACTTGATCGAGACCGCCGAGAAGGGCTCGCTGTGGCTGCGGTTGAAGGTCAGCGGAATCGCCGGGCACGGGTCGATGCTGCACGCCGACAACCCGGTGGCGAAGCTGGCCTCGGCGGTCGCCCGCCTCGATGCGCACCGCTTCCCGCTGATCCTCACCGACCCGGTCCGGGAGTTCCTCGAGGGCGTCGCCGAGCTCACCGGGATCCCGTTCGACGAGGACGACCCGGAGGCCGCGGTCGCGCGGCTGGGCAACCTGTCCCGCATGATCGGCGCGACCCTGCGGGACACCGCCAACGTGACCATCTTCAACGCCGGGTACAAGACCAACGTGGTCCCGGCGCTGGCTGAAGCGACCGTCGACGCGCGGGTGCTGCCCGGGCGCGAGGCCGCGTTCCAGCGCGAGGTGGCCGAGGTCCTGGGGCCGGACGTGGAGTGCAACTGGCGAACCCGCCCCGCCGTGCAGACCACCTTCGACGGCGCGCTGGTGGACGCCATGGCGGTGGCCATCGGGGCCGAGGACCCGGGCGCCCGGGTGCTGCCGTACATGCTCTCCGCGTCCACCGACGCCAAGTCCTTCCAGCGCCTCGGTATCCGCCATTTCGGGTTCGCCCCGCTCCGGCTGCCGCCCGAGCTGGACTACTCCGCGCTGTTCCACGGGGTGGACGAACGGGTCCCGGTGGACGCCCTGGAGTTCGGCAGCCGGGTGCTGGATAGGTTCCTGCGCATCTGCTGAGCCGGCCGGCTCCCCGAGCAGCAAGCGCGACTAGCGACCGAGCGCGTCGGGAAGCGAGTGATAGAGCGCGATGGTGTCCGCGACGCCGGTCACCTCGAGGGCGCGGATCACCGTGTGCCGGTCGCCCACCACGAGCCCGAACTCCATGCCGTGGCCCCGGGCCCGGTTGGCCACGTCCACCACCATGGCCAGGCCGTGCGAACCCAGGAAGGTCACCCTGGCCATGTCGAGCACCAACCGCTGGCCTGGCCGGCTGCCCAGCACCGCGGCCAGCTCACCGAGCAACCGAGGAACCGTCACCGCGTCCACATCGCCTGCCGCGGTGACCACGACGGCGCCGCTGAGCACGCTCGTGGAGAGGCTCAGCAGTTCTTCCGGGCTGCGCTGAGGGAACGCGGGGTAGTGAGACATCGAGCCATAGGGTACTCGAGAGGCCGAAGAAGCTTTCGTTAGAGTCCGGCCCCGTGCACGCGCAGCGGGAGCCCACCCAGCGGGCTGAGGGCCAGCCGGCGGATCTCCAGCGTAAGCGCGCGCTGGCCAGGTTGGCGCTCCTCGCGACTCCGTTTGTCATCGGCGCCGCGATGTTCCTGGGCTACGGCCTGCTCGGTCCCAGTGGCGCGGTGCGGTGCACCACCGAGTACACCGCACCGGCGAACGCCACGACGGCTCCGGCCGAGGGCCAGCTCGGGCCGGTCGGACTCCCCGCCACGAGGCAGACCTGCGCGCCGGTCGGCCTCACCGACCCGCCGCTGGTCGTCGTGGGCATCACGTTCCTGCTGCTCGCCATTCCCGCGCTGGGCATCAACCAGCTCGGCTTCGGCGGGCTGACCATGACCCGCGCGGTGACCGGGGCCACCGAGGCCGCGCGGTCCGCGTCCCAGGCGGCGGACCGGGCCACCACGGCGATGCTCACCTTCGCCACGAACGTTCGGACCAGCGCGGCGGCCGCCGGCAACAGCCTCACCGTCTACACCGGGGATCCCACCGACACCGGGTTCGACGGAGTGGAGACGGCGGCGGCGTTCACCCTGGCCGCCAACGGCGTCACCGAGGCGGTCCGTCGGGTCGGCACCCATGTCACCGCCGCCGTGCTGCTCTGGCACGACCCGGCCACCGATTCACTGCGCCCAGCGCTGCGCGCCCCGCGCCGGCGAGGCGTGGAAACCCTGGCCGGCGTGGACATGCGCTCACCGCTCGGCGACATCGCCCGCCGGGGCCGCGCGGTCCCGGTGTCCATCAGCGAACCCTCGGACGCCGAGCAGCTGGGCCTGGGCCAGGTCCTGTCGCTGCCCGCGCCCGCCGCGGCGATTCCGGTGGCCCGCCCGGGCCGTGCCTCCGTGGGCCTGCTCCTGGTCTTCGTGGACACCGAGGGCCTCACCAAGGGGCAAGCCGCCGAGCGGATCGGCGAGGTGATCGAGCAGACCGCGCCGTTCGCACTCTCCGCCGCTGTACTCATTGAACGGCTGACCAGTGCGGGTACCCTGGTGACGGGTAGGGAGGCGCAGTTATGACTATCGACGATTCCAACGCCGTGCAACCCCGAGTCAGCTACGAGGACATGCTCGAGGCGCTCGAGCGCGCCCAGGACATCGCCCTGGAACACGCCACCCCCACGCGCAAGTCCACACCGGGCCGCGTCGGCGAGCGCCCCGGTCGCCCGTCCGCGACACACTGAGCTTCCCTCGTCCACCCGGGCCGGCTCATCCCTCACCAACCCTGGCCGTCGGCGAGCCGATCTGGGCGTGGTCCAGGTCCCCGGTGAGGTAGTGCTGGATCACCGGGCCGAGGATGGCCGCCAGGCACTCCCCGGCCAGCGAGGCCAGGGGCTCGACCCGCAGCACATAACGGGCGGCGGAGGTGCCGAACAGGTGCGAACCGGCCAGGGTGGCCCGCACCTTGGCGTTCTCCGAGCCGATGCCTTCGGCCAGCGGTGCCATCACCTCTTCGCCGATGAACTCGGCGACCATCGCGCTGGCGCTGGCCGACATCGACGCGGCCCGGAAGATCGCCAGTAGCCGGGTGGACGTGACCGGGTCCTCCCAGAGCCCCAGGTAGCGGCGCACCAATCGTTCACCCAGGTCGTGGATGTCGCCCTGGGCGGCCACCTCGGCCAGTGCACGCAGCGGCGGCTTGGTCCGCAACGCGGCCGCGAACAGGCCGTCCTTGCTCTCGAAGTAATGCAGCACCAGGGCCTGGTCCACACCGGCGGCGCGGGCCACCCCCCGGATGGTGGCACCGGCGTAGCCCTCCTCGACGAACGCGGCCTCCGCCGCGGCCAGGATCGCCTCCCTGGTCTGGGTGGGCCCCGGCCGTCGTCCCGTCGAGCGCCGCGGCTGTGCCATTCCGGCATGGTATCGACAGAGGGCTTGCTCAACCGGTGTTGAAATGGTCTAGACTGAATTCGTCAGCGCTGAATTGCTGAAGGGGCCACGATGGAGCCATCCGGGACAGCCGCAACCCAGGCAGCGCGGCCGACCCCCGGCCAGCCATCAGCCGCGGACGCCCGCTGGGGGCTGCCGCTGGCCGTGCTCATCGTGGGCATGTTCATGTCCGTGCTGGACGTGACCATCGTGAACGTGGCTATCCCGTCGATCCAGAACGACCTCGGCTCCACCCTGGAGGACGTGCTGTGGATCGCCACCGCCTACACGTTGACCCTGGGCGTGGTGGTGCCGCTGAGCAGCTGGCTGGGCGACCGATTCGGGCTGACCCCGGTGTACCTGGTGACCCTGCTCGGCTTCGCCGCCGGATCCGCGCTGTGCGGCGTGGCCTGGAGCCTGGACAGCCTCATCCTGTTCCGGGTGATCCAGGCGGTGCCCGGCGGCATCCTGCCGGTGATCACCCTGACCATCGTCTACCAGATCGTGCCCAGGGAACGGATCGGCGCGGCGATGGGCATGTACGGCCTCGGCATCGTGTTCGCCCCGGCGGCCGGCCCGGTGCTCGGCGGCTACCTGATCGAGCACACCAATTGGCGGCTGATCTTCTACATCAACGTGCCGATCGGCATCCTCGGCGCGATCGCCGCCTACGCGGTGCTGCCCCGTTCCCGCCGGGGGCCCCGGCGGCCGTTCGACCTGCCAGGTTTCCTGTCCATCGCCTTCGGCCTGTTCGCCATCCTGTTGGCCAGCTCCAAGGGCGAGGACTGGGGCTGGACGTCCTACCCGGTGCTGATCCTGGCCACGGCGGGAGTGCTCAGCCTGGCCCTGTTCGTGGTCATCGAGCTGGCCGTCGAGCATCCGCTGCTGGATGTCCGAATATTCCGGCATTGGCCGTTCACCAACTCGCTGCTGCTGCTGTCCATCCTCACCGTCGGGCTGATGTCCGTGCTGTTCTACGTCCCGGTGTTCATGCAGCAGGGCCAGGGGCTCACCGCGCTCGAGGCGGGTCTGCGGATCCTGCCGCAGGCGCTGGTGGTGGCGGTGATGATGCCCATCGCCGGGCGGCTCTACGACAAGGTGGGGCCACGCTGGCTGGCCGCGATCGGGCTGGCGGTGTCCGCATACGGCACCTACCTGCTGTGCAACATCAACCCGGCGATGACCGAGAGCGACATCATCACCTGGACCTGCGTGCGGGCGGCCGGGATGGGCCTGGCCATGATGCCGATCATGACCGGCGGCATTGCCAGCCTGCCCATGTCGAAGGTGAACCAGGGCAGCGCGTGGAACAACGTCGCCCGTCAGGTGACCGGCGCGCTCGGGCTCGCCGCGCTGTCCGCGATGGCCACCATCCACCAGGCCCAGCTGTTGGCCAATCGCTCCGCGTTGCTCACCGCCGACCACCTGGCCCAGCACGGCATCCACCCACCGAGCGGGCCCGGCGGACGCGACTTCACCGCCATGTACGGGCTCTTCCGGCGCACCCAGCTGGAGGTGCTCGGCGACTCCTACAGCAACATCTTCCTGGTCACCGCTGTGCTCACCGCCCTCGGCGCATTGCTCGCCCTGGCCCTGCGCTCCGGCCCGACCCCGCACACCGCCACCCCAGCCCCACCCTCCGCAACAGCCACCCGCACGCCAACCCCCGCGCCATCCGCCAAACCCCAACCCACTCCGGAGTTCACCACCACCGGCGGGTAGACCGCCACGCACACACCGGCACCCTTACGTACATGCTGGAGCGTGTGCGTGAGGGCGCCGAACTGTGCGTCACGGCGCGGCGCTCCCGCGAACCACGCCACGGGTGTGGAGGTCGGCGATTTGCGCGTCGGAGAGGCCTAGGCGGGTGAGCACGGGGGTGGTGTGTTCGCCCAGGACCGGGGCGCGGACCGCTGTTGGGGACACCCCGTCCAGGGCAACCGGTAGGCCGGGTGCGAGGTGGCGTCCCACGCCGGGCTGGTCGATGAGGTGCATCATCGGGTTGGCCGCGATCATCGCCGTCCCGTCGGCGGATTCGGCGACCAGATCGGTGAACGTGTTGTAGGTCGACCAGAGCAGCGAAGTGCCGGCCAGGGCTGCCTTCACCACGGCCAGGTCGGTGCGGGAGAACCAGCGGGCCAGCAGCCCGGCCAGCACCTCGCGGTACTCGAACCGGTCGTCCTCGGTGGAGAAGTCCACGCCCAGGCTCTTCTCCAGTGCCCCGACCACGTCGACCAGCTCGGTGGCCACCAGCAGGTCGGCCCAGTGCCGCTTGGTGAGCGCCACGACCATCACCCGGCCGCCGTCCCTGGACAGGAAGTCCCGGGCGAAGCCGCCGTAGAGGTAGTTCCCGTACCGCTTGCGCACCACCCGGTTGACCTGCGCCTCGGCCAGGAAGCCCAGGTTGCCGGCCGCGGCCAGCGCGACGTCGTAGAGGGCCACGCTCATCCGCTGCCCGCGACCGGAGACCCGGCGCTGCCGGTCGGCGCCCAGGATGCCCAGCGCGGCGTACAGACCGCAGGCGATGTCCCACGCGGGCAGCACGTGGTTCACCGGGTCGGCGTGTCCCTCCGGGCCGGTCACCATGGGAAACCCCACCGCCGCGTTGACCGTGTAGTCCACCGCCGGCGTGCCGTCGTGGTGGCCCTCGATCTGCACGTGGATCAGGTCCGGCCGGCGGGACACCAGCGCGTCGTAGCTCAGCCAGCCCCGGCCGACCGCGTTGGTCAGCACGATGCCGCCGTCCGGCCCGGAGTCCGCGATCAGCCGGGTGACCAGCTCCTGCCCCTGGGCCGACCGCAGATCCACCGATACCGACTTCTTGCCCTTGTTCAGGCCCGCCCAGTACAGCGAGGTGCCGGACGGCGCCAACGGCCAGCGGTGGTGATCGGGGGCCCCGCCCAGCGGATCGACCCGGATCACCTCGGCACCGAGTTGGGCCAGCGTCATGCCGCCCAGCGGAGCCGCGACGAACGAGGACACCTCCACCACACACATCCCGGCCAGCGGCAGCTCAGAATCCGTCATGCCCACTCCCTATCACGAGCCGAGACTCACTTCGGAACGACCAGGCGTTCCGGGATGTCCGAGGCGCAGGCCAGCAGCGCGGAGCGGTCCAGCCCCTCGGCAGCCAGGGCGTCGATGAGCCGCGCCAACGCCTCGGGCGGAGTGGGGTTTTCCGGCTGGCCGGCGTCCGAGGACAGCACGATCCTGGGATAGCCCACCTCGGCGACGAACCGGGCCAGTCGGGCCGCGTCGCAATCGGGTTGGTGCAGCAGCTGGTAGGCGGTGACCTCGGCGTACGCGCCCTGCTGGGCCAACTCGGCGGCCTCGGCCGGGCTCATCGCCGGCACCGTGTAGCTGGGGTGGGTCATCAGCAGCCGGCTGACCCCGGCGCGCCGGGCGGCCGGCAGCAGCCAGGTCACCTCGGCGGTGCTCAGGTGCCCGGTGGCCAGCACCGCGTCCGCCTCGGCGATCAGCCGGAGTATCTGCCCCACCTCGGCCACCACCGACCAGTCCACCGGCGGGATGGCGTAGGTGGTGTCGGCGAGATCGGTGTGCTGGCAGCACAGCCGAGGCAGCCCGGCGGCGGCCTGGGTGTGCGCGTCGGCGGTGGGCATCCAGATCACCCGAGCGCCCATGTCCAGTGCCGCTGCCACCGCCGCCGGGTTGATCCCGCCGGCGTGCTGGTTGAGCACCTGCCCGCCGTACACGGCCAGCCCCGACCCGGCCGCGACCGCATGGGCGCGGCCCGCGGTGGCGTCGTAGTGGCCCTTCAGCACACATCCGGTGAAGCCCGCCTCGGCGTACCAGCGCACGATCTGGGCGTCGTCGCCTCGGCGGGCCCAGACGTCCGGCGCGGCGTGCACGTGAAGGTCGAACACACCGCTCACCCTGGCCGCGCCCGGAGTCCGGCGCAACGCGACACCTGATCAGGCGTCGCCGCCTTCGTTGATGATCCGCCGCAGTTCCCGCTCGATCAGCCCGAGCCGTCCCTCGGCCACCAGCGGGACCTCCCTGCGCCGACGCCGCGCGGCGGGCACGTCGATATCGGCGACCAGCAGGTGGGGCTCCCACATCGGGGCCTCGGCGACGACCTCGCCGCACGGGTCGATCACCCGCGAGCCGCCCCAGAACCGGACCCCCGCCTCGGTGCCGACCCGGTTGCAGAACACCACCCAGCACTGCTGCAGCCGTGCCGTGCAGCGCAGCAGCTCGCTCCAGTACTCGACCGTCCACAGTGGGTCCGGGCCTTGGTCGGCCGCGCTGTTCACGGGCACCAGCAGCACCTCGGCGCCGTCCTGGGTGGCCAGCCAGGGCAGCACCGGCTGCCAGGCGTCGTTGCAGATCAGCGTCGCCATCGGGCCCAGCCCGGTGTCGAACGCCCGCATCGACTGCCCCGGGCTTTGCCCAGCCCGCAGTCGACCTGCGCCACCGCGATCCGCACCATGCACTGGATAGCGCACCACCTGGTTCTCGACAAGTAACAAGATTTTCGTTGCACATAACGCAACCGGTGTTGTGCTCCTGGTCACCGGACGTCAGCATCCGTGGATGGGGCGGGAGACTTCGACGAGCCTGAGCCGGGCGATCGCCATCCTGGACGTGCTCGGCTCGCGCGAGGTGACCGCTGGCCAGGGCATCGGTGTGGTGCAGATCGCCCGTCAGGTCGGCCGGGAGAAGAGCCAGGTCTCCCGGGCGCTGAAGACCCTGGCCGACGCGGGGCTGGTCAGCCGCGACCCGGAGAGCCTGCGCTACCGACTGGGCTGGCGGGTGTTCGCCATGGCCGCCGGCGCCGCGGATCAACACCTGTTGGCGCTGGCCCCGCATGCGTTGCGGCACCTGGTGACCCGGGTCGGCGAGCGCGCCCACCTCTCGGTCCGGGACGGCACCGGTGTGCTCACCGTGCTCTCGGAGAGCCCCTCCCGGTCCATTCAGGCCACCGGCTGGGTCGGGCGGGGCACCCCGCTGCACTGCACCTCGTCCGGGCGGGCACTGCTGTTCGATCACACCTGCGCGGAGGTCCGCGACCTGTTGGCGGACACCGCCTTCACCCAGTTCGGCCCCAAGGCCCCGGGCGACATCGAGGAACTGCTGGGCCGGCTGGACGCGGATCGCCGGCGCGGCTACGCGACGGTGCAGGAGGAGTTCGAGGTGGATCTGGTCGGCGCGGCCGCCCCGGTGCGCGACTTCCGCGGCTACACCATCGCCGCACTGAACATCTCCGGTCCCAAGTTCCGGCTGGGCCGTGCCCTGGCCACCGCCGGCCGAGAGGTCAAGGCGGCGGCCGACCAGCTCAGCCGGGCGCTGACCTCGGCTCCCCGGCACGACCTGGCCGCCGCCGGTGCCAGTGCGGGTGCCGGTGCCAGTGCGGGTGCCGGCGCCAGCGCGGGTGCCGGCGCTGGTGCCCCCGACCACTCCGGGAGGAGGAGCTCATGACCACCCGTCCCCTGCCGTTCTTCTCCAACGGCCTGCGGCTGGACGCCGACCTGCACCTGCCCGACGACGACGACGGGGCGGGCGCACCGTATCCGGTGGTGATCGCCTGCTCCGGGTACCAGGGCCAGAAGGTGATCCACCCGCAGCGGTTCGCCCGCGCGCTGAACCCGCTGGGCTACGCCGTGCTGGCCTTCGACTACCGCGGTTTCGGGCTCAGCGAGGGCGAACGCGCCCGGCTGGTCCCCCAGGAATGGGCCGAAGACATCCGCGCCGGCATCGACCGGCTCAGCGCGGTCGGCGACGTCGACCTGGCCCGGCTGGCCCTGGCCGGGTGGGGGCTCGGCGGCGGGGTGGTGGTCGCCGAGGCCGCCGAGGATCCCCGGGTCAGGGCGGTGGCCTGTCTGAACGGCATCGGCGACGGCACCCGCTCCACCCGCGCAATGCACGACGAGGCGTCCTGGTCCAGGCTGCTGCGCCGGATCGAGGCTGACCGCGCCCGCCGCACCACCACCGGCCGCTCGGAGATCACCGACCCGTGGGACATCGTGCGGCTGGACCTGGACGGCCGCACCGACGGCTACGTCGAGGAGCAGCTGTACCGGGCGCCCGGTTTCGGCACCGGCGTCACCCTGGAGTCGGCCGAGTACCTGCTGCGCTTCGCCCCGGAGCGGATGGTGGCCCGCCTCGCCCCGCGCCCGTTGCTGATCGTGCATGGTGCCCAGAACGAGCTGCACAAGCTGGTCGAGGCGCGGTCGATGTTCGACAACGCCGGCGAGCCCAAGCGGCTGGAGCTGCTGGAGAACAGCGGCCACACCGAGTGGATGTTCGACGACAACCCCACCTTCAAGCGGGTTGTGGGCTTACTCGAGGAGTTCCTCGAGATGGCACTCGCCACGACCCCCAGTGCCGTGTAGCGGGTGACCGGCATGGGCTTCGGCGAGTACGTCCGTAACCATCTGTCCAGCCTGCTGCTGGACGGATACCAGCACGTCAGCGCCGTGGTCCAGTCCGTGGTGCTGGCCGCCATCCTGGGTGTGGCCATCGGAATCTGGGTGTACCGCAGCCCGCTGGGGTCGGCCGTGGCCACCGCGCTGACCAGCTCCATCCTCACCATTCCGTCGTTCGCGCTGATCGGCGTGCTCATCCCGGTACTCGGGCTCGGGGTGCGGCCGACGATCACCGCGCTGGTGCTCTACGCACTGCTGCCGATCGTGCGCAACACCATCGTCGGGCTGGACACCATCGACCCGGCGATCGTGGCCGCCGCCCAGGGCATCGGGATGAACCGGGCTCGGGTGCTCTCCAGGATCGAGCTGCGGCTGGCCTGGCCTTCGATCCTGGCCGGGATGCGGGTGTCCACCCAGATGCTGATGGGCATCGCCGCCATCGCCGCCTACGCCAAGGGCCCGGGGCTCGGCGTGCACATCTTCTCCGGGCTCTCCCAGATCGGCAGCGCCAACGCGATCAACAACGTCGCGGCCGGCACCATCGGCATCGTCATCCTCGCGCTGATCCTGGACGGGATCTACGTGCTCATCGGCCGATTCACCATCTCCAGGGGGATCCGTGGCACAGACAGCTGAACCTCAGGCCAGCCCCATCGCCGAACACACCGTGTCCGGAGTGGACATCGAGCTGGAACACGTCAGCAAGAACTATCCCGGCCAGCGCGCCGCCGCGGTCGAGGACGTGTCGATGCACATCCCGGCCGGCGAGATCGTCATCTTCGTGGGGCCGTCCGGCTGCGGCAAGACAACCACCATGAAGATGATCAACCGCCTGATCGAACCGAGCGAGGGCACCATCACCATCGGCGGCCAGGACAACCGCTCCCTCGACGGCGACCAGCTGCGCCGGACCATCGGCTACGCCATCCAGCAGGCCGGGCTGTTCCCGCACATGACCGTGGCACAGAACATCGCCGTGGTGCCCGGTCTGCTCGGCTGGTCGAAGCAGCGGGTCGCCGCGCGGGTGGAGGAGATGCTGGACCTGGTGGGGCTGGACCCCGGCGAGTTCCACGACCGTTACCCGCGCCGGCTGTCCGGCGGCCAGCAGCAGCGGGTCGGGGTGGCCAGGGCGCTGGCCGCCGACCCACCGGTGCTGCTGATGGACGAGCCGTTCGGCGCGGTCGACCCGATCACCCGGGGCAACCTGCAGGACGAGCTGATGCGGCTGCAGGCCGAGCTGCGCAAGACGATCGTGTTCGTCACCCACGACTTCGACGAGGCGGTCAAGCTGGGCGACCGGATCGCGGTGCTGGGGCCGAAGTCCACCATCCTGCAGTACGACACCCCGGACGCCATCCTGGCCAATCCGGCCACCGACACGGTGGCCGGCTTCGTCGGGGCCGGCGCGTCGCTCAAGCAGCTCACCCTGATGCGGGTGCGCGACGTGCAGCTCACCCAGGAGGCGATCACCGCCCGGTGCGACGAAACCTGCGCGGAGATCCGCAGGCAGCTCGACGAGCGGGGCCGCACCTACGCGCTGGTGCTGGACGAGCGGGACCGACCACAGCGCTGGGTGCACATCCGCGACCTGCCCGCCGCGCGGACGCTCGCCGAGGCCGGCAAGCCGATCACGGACTGGGTGACCACCCAGTCCACCTTGCGGGACGCACTGGAGGCGATCCTGGCCGATGGCGGGTCGGCGGTGGTGACCAAGGAGCAGGGCCGCTATGCCGGCACCATCGACATCCACACCGTGATGGACACCATCAGCGACCTGCGCGGCGGGCAGGAGCCACGCCGGCGGACCGGTGACCCGGCATGACCAGCACACTCACCGACCAGGTCCCCGCCGCCACCACGGCGGCCGGCCAGGAGCACTGGGCGGAGACCGGTGGCCGGCGCGCCGAGGCCATCCGCACCTGGTTCCAGCCGCTGGTCGCCGGCCTCGCGGTCGCGATCATGCTGACCTGGGTGGCGGTGGGCCAGTTCGACGAGATCGAAGTGCAGACGGTCAACTTCGCCACGATCGGCCGGCTGGCTCTGCAGCACGTGGAGCTGTCACTGTTGATCACCTTGTTGGTGGTGGTGATCGCGGTACCGCTGGGCACCGCGCTCACCCGCCGCTGGGGCAAACCCGCCGCCCCACTGTTCCTGGCGATCGCCAACATCGGCCAGGCCGCGCCCTCGATCGGCGTGTTGGTGCTGTTCTACCTGGCCGTCTATGAGTCCGGGTGGTCCAGCTTCTGGATCGCCGTGCTGCCCGTCGCGTTCTACGCGCTGCTGCCGGTACTGCGGAACACCATCCTGGGCATCGAGAGCGTCGACTCGACCCTGGTCGAGGCCGGCCGAGGCATCGGCATGTCCCGAGGCACGGTGCTGCGGCGACTGGAGCTGCCGTTGGCGCTGCCGTTCGTCCTGGCCGGGCTGCGCACCTCGCTGGTGCTCGCGGTGGGCAGCGCCACCCTGGCCACCTTCGTCGGCGGCGGTGGGCTCGGCGTGCTGATCGACACCGGCTACAAGCTCAGCCGCACCCCGGTGCTGGTGATTGGAGCGGTGCTGGCCATGGCGCTGGCCCTGCTCATCGACTGGCTGGGCGGGCTCGCCGAGCGCTGGATCGGCCCCAAGGGACTGCGATGACCCGGCCACCGAAGGTACTCGCCGCGCTGCTGGCGGCGGTGCTGGCCACCGTGCTGGCCACCGTGCTGGCCGGTTGTGGGCTCAGCTCCGGCGCCACCGTGCCCGGCCGGGTGGCCCCCGGCTCGATCAAGCCGGTACCGGCGCTGCGCGGCGTACCGATCACCATCGGCTCCAAGGACTTCAGCGACAACATCAACATCGCCTACCTGATGATCTACGCCCTGCAGGCAGCCGGGATGCAGGTCCGGGACCTGACCAACATCCAGGGCTCCAACAGCGCCCGCACCGCGCTCAAGACCGGTCAGATCGACCTGTACCCGGAGTACACCGGCACCTCGTGGATCAACTACAACGGGCACACCCAGCCGATCGCCGACGGCAACGAGATGTTCCGGGCGGTCAAGGCGGAGGACGCCGCGCAGGGCATCAGCTGGGTGGACATGGCCCCCGCCAACAACACATACGCCATGGCCATGGGCCCGCGGGTCGCCCAGCAGTACGGGCTAAGGTCGCTCTCCGACCTGGCCAAGTTCGCCAAGACGAACCCGGCGGACGCCACGGTGTGCCTGGAGACAGAGTTCGCCAGCCGCACCGACGGTTGGCCCGGAATGATCGTCAAGTACGGCTTCACCGTTCCCGCGTCGAACGTCCACACGATGGGCACCGGCGCGGTGTATCCCTCCACCGCGGCCGGCCAGCCGTGCAACTTCGGCGAGGTGTTCACCACCGACGGCCGCATCCGGGCGCTCAAGCTGACCGCGCTGGAGGACGACCTCAACTTCTTCCCCAAATACAACGTCTCGGTGTCCATCCGCTCCGCCGTACTGAACGAGCACCCGGAGATCGCCGACGTGCTCAAACCGGTCATGGACAAACTCACCAACGAGGTGATGATCGAGCTCAACGCCGAGTCCGACGTGCAGGGCCGGGACTGGTCTGAGGTCGCCAGGGACTGGCTGGCCCACAACGGCTTCGTCACCAACCTGAGCTAGTCGGCGGAGTGCGGGGCGGCGACGGCCGAGGCCGCACACCCTCTCCATGCGCGGCACACCGGTTGCAGCGGGTGTGCGGCGCCCGAAGCCGGTGTGCGGGTTCACGGCGCCGAGTGCAGGGCGCGGTACCAGATCTCCGGCCGGCCCACCTGGCCGTAGTGCGGCTCGCGCTTGGCCAGGCCGTTGTCGGCCAGGTACTCCAGGTAGCGCCGGGCGGTCACCCTGGCCACACCGGTGGCCGACGCGGTGGCGGCCGCTGACATGCCCTCGCCCCGCTCGCGCAGCGCGGCGACGATGGCGTCCAGCGTCTGATCGCTCATGCCCTTCGGCAGCGCGTGCGCGGCGGGTGCGCGCAGAGTGGCCAGGGCGCGGTCGACGTCCCCCTGGTCCGCGGCGTGGCCCACGTTGAGCCGGAACTGGGCGTAGCGCTCCAGCTTGTCCCGCAGTGAGGCGAAGGTGAACGGCTTGAGAAGGTACTGCACCACGCCGACCGAGACGGCGGCCTTGACCATCTCCAGGTCCCTGGCCGAGGTCACCGCGATCACGTCGATCGGGCGGTTGGCGGCTCGCAGGGCGCGGCACACCGCGAGTCCGTGGGTGTCCGGCAGGTAGAAGTCGAGCAGCACGAGGGTCACCTCGTCGCGCTCACAGAATCGCAGGGCGTCCGCTCCGGAATGCACCACGCCTGCCACCTCGAAGCCGTCCACCCGCTGCACGTAGTGCCGGTGGGCGTCGGCGGTGACCGGGTCGTCCTCCACCACCAGCACCCGGATCATCCGGACACCTCGCGGCGCAGCGGGAGCCGCACGGTGAACACCGCGCCGCCCTCGTTGACCAGCTCGATCCTGCCGTCGAACCGGCGGACGGCCTGGCCGACCAGGGCCAGCCCGAGGCCGCGCCCCACCGGGCCGTCCCGCCCCTTGGTCGACCAGCCCCGCTGGAACACCTCGCTGCGCGCCGCATCGGTCACCCCGGGGCCGGTGTCGGCGACCCGCAGCAGGAGATCGCCGCCGTCCAGCTTCACCGCGACCACCACCCGGGGCCGGCCGTTGTGCTTCCCGGCGCCGTCGATGGCCGCGTCGATCGCGTTGTCCACCAGGTTGCCCACGATGGTGACCAGCGCCCTCGGTTCGATGACCGAGGTGTCCAGGTCGCCGATCGCGGAGTCCTCGGTGATCACCAGCTCGACTCCGCGCTCGTTCGCCTCGGCGGCCTTGCCGAGCAGCAGCGCCGCGAGCACCGGCTCGGAGACCGCGCCGACGATCCGGTCGGTCAGCCGCTGGGCGATGTCCAGCTCGGCGGTGGCGAACTCGATCGCTTCGGTCGGCCGGCCCATCTCGACCAGGGACACCACGGTGTGCAGCCGGTTGGCCGCCTCGTGGGCCTGCGAGCGCAGCGACTCGGCGAGCCCTCGGCTGGTGTTCAGCTCGCCGGTGAGCTCCTGCAACTCGGTGTGGTCGCGCAGGGTGACCACGTTGGCCCGGTCGCCCTGGTCGGAGCGCACCGGGGCGCTGTTCAGCACCAGCACCCTGCTGTCGGTCAGGTGGATCTCGTCGCGCCGCGGCGCGGGGTCGCGCAGCGCCTGGGCCAGCGCGGCGGGCAGCCCGAGCTCGGTGGCGTACGTGCCCACCGGGTCCCCGGTGAGGCCGAGCAGGTCCCGGGCACCGTCGTTGCACAGCACCACCCGCGCGTCCGGCCCGACCAGCACCAGCCCCTCCCGCACGGCGTGCAGGGTCGCCTCGTAGAAGGCGAACACCCTGCTCAGCTCGTCCGAGGCCAGCCCTCGGGTGTGTCGGCGCAGCCGGCCGCTGATCAGGAAGCTGCCCACCCCGCCCACCGCGAGCACCGCGGTCGCCACCGCGAACAGCGGTGCCAGCCGCTCGGCCAACTCGGCGGAGATGGCCGCCACGGTGATGCCGACGGCGACCAGCGCCACCACCTGGTGGGCGGGATTGAACACCGGCACCACCGCGCGCATCGAGGGGCCCAGCGTGCCGGTGTAGGTCTCGATGAGCACCTGCCCCGCGCGGGCCGAGGCGGTGTTGCCGAGGAACGGCTGGCCGATCAGTGCGGGGTCGGGGTGGGTGTATCTGATGCCGTCCGGGCTCATGATCGTGATGAAGTCGACCCCGGCATCCGCGCGGACCCGCTCGGCGAACGGCTGCAGCTGGCTGCTCGGATTCGGGTTGCCCAGCGCGGTGAGCAGGCTCGGCGAGTCGGCGATGGTGCTGGCCACCGCGGTCACCTTGGCCCGCGCCTGGTCCTGGGTGGCTCGGGCCGCGTCGAGGTAGGCCAGCCCGCTGCCCACCGCCACCAGCGCGGCGATCCCGGCCAGCTGCAGCAGCAGGAGTTGCCGGGCCAGACTCCAGCGTCTGTTCCGAATGCGCACAGGCAATCCCAGCACACCTCGCCAAACCCAGAGCACAGTTTCTTCTGACGAACTCTATGACCAGAACAGTGACCGGGTTCACCCCGCACCGCATAGTTTCCCCAAGCCGCGCCACCCAGGACACGCGGCTAACCCCCTCGGAGGCAACGGTGCCCACACCGCTATCCACTGACGGCGCGCCACCGTCGAAGGCGCCCGCAAGCAATACTTCCCATCGCCTGTACATCGCGGTTGTTGTCGCCGTGGTGCTCGGCGTGATCGTCGGATTCGCCGCGCCCGGTGTGGCCAAGCAACTCGCGCCGCTGGGCACCGGATTCGTCGCCCTGATCAAAATGATGATCTCGCCGATCATCTTCTGCACGATCGTGCTCGGCATCGGCTCGGTCACCAAGGCCGCGCAGGTCGGCAAGGTCGGCCTGCTCGCGCTCGGTTACTTCCTGGTGATGTCCACGTTCGCGCTGGTGATCGGCCTGGTGGTGGGTAATCTGCTGCACCCCGGGTCCGGGCTGCACCTCGATCCCGCGCTGGCGGCCAAGGCGCACCAGCAGGCGACGGGTGGCGAAGGCGGCACCGACTTCCTGCTCGGCATCATCCCCAAGTCGCTGGTCTCGGCGTTCACCGAGGACTCGGTACTGCAGACCCTGTTGGTCGCGCTGCTCGCGGGCTTCGCGCTGCAGAAGCTGGGCCCGGCCGGCCAACCGATTCTGCGCGGTATCGAACACATCCAGCGGCTGGTTTTCCGCATCCTCTCGATGATCATGTGGGTGGCCCCGATCGGCGCGTTCGGTGCGATCGCGGCGGTGGTCGGCTCGACCGGTTGGGCGGCGTTGCGCAGCCTAGGCATGGTGATGCTGGCCTTCTACGTGACCTGCCTGGTGTTCGTGTTCGTGGTGCTCGGCAGCGTCCTGTGGTTGGGCGCCCGAACCAGTATCTTCAGCCTGGTGGGGTACCTCGCCCGCGAGTTCCTGCTCATCCTGTCCACGTCCTCTTCGGAGTCCGCGCTGCCCAGGCTGATCGCGAAGATGCAGCACCTCGGGGTCAGCAAAGGCGTCGTCGGGATCACCGTGCCGACCGGTTACTCCTTCAACCTGGACGGGACCGCGATCTACCTGACCATGGCGACCCTGTTCATCGCGTCGGCGCAGGGCAGTCCGCTGTCCGTGCCCGAGCAGGTCTCCCTGCTGCTGTTCATGATCATCGCCGCGAAGGGCGCCGCCGGGGTCAGCGGAGCGGGTATCGCCACGCTGGCCGGCGGGCTGCAGTCGCACCGGCCGGATCTGGTCGGCGGGGTCGGGTTCATCCTCGGCATCGACCGGTTCATGTCCGAGGCCAGGGCGCTGACCAACTTCGCCGGCAACGCGGTGGCCACCGTGCTGATCGGATCCTGGACCGGGGAGTTCGACCGGGTGAAGGCACGGGAGGTGCTCGCCGGGCGGGACGCCTTCGACGAGACCACGCTGCTGGACGAGCCCGCCTCGTCGCCGCCGGCGACTCCGTCCTCGGCCCAGCCGGTGCCCGCCGGCGCACTGTGAGGCCAGGGTGGCCGCACTGAGCTCAGTCGCCCGCCGGGCGGCGCTCGTACTGGTCACCGCGCTGATCGCGGGCTGCGCCGCCGCCGTGCCGGACACGGCGGCGGTGCCGCCCGCCGGGCCGGGCGACGCCCCCGCCGGGTGCGGGCGCCCCGCCCCAGTCGCGCCCGGTCAGTCAACCGTTCAGGAGGTCACCTCCGGCGGCCTGTGGCGCACCTACCTGCTGCACCTGCCGAACGACTACCAGCCCAGCCGGCCCACCCCGCTGGTGCTGTCCTTCCACGGCCACCGGCGCACCTCCGAATACCAGCAGGAGCTGTCCGGCTTCTCGGCCACCGAGGACATCGCGGTCTATCCGCAAGGGCTGGTCGGCACCGACGGGCTGAGCGCCTGGACCGGAGCGCCCTACTCCGCCCCCGCCGACGACGTGTTGTTCACCGCTGACCTGCTTGATCAGCTGGAAGCGCGGCTCTGCGTGGACCGGGCCCGGGTCTACGCGGCGGGCAAGTCCAACGGCGGCGGCTTCGTCGGGCTGCTGGCCTGCCGGATGGCCGACCGGATTGCCGCGTTCGCGCCGGTCTCCGGGGCGTTCTATCCCGAGGGCGGCGCGTGCAACCCGACCCGGCCGGTGCCCATCATCGACTTCCACGGCGGCGCGGACACCACCATTCCCTACGCCGGCGACCCGGCGAAGGGGCTGCCGGCCATCCCCGACTGGTTGGCCGGATGGGCCGGGCGCGACGGCTGCGGCGGCGCAGCGGCGGTTCGGGACGAGTTCGGCAGTCAGGTGCAGGTCAGCCGCTGGCAGCCGTGTCGGGGCGGCGCGGAGATCGTGCACTACAAGATCGACGGCCTTGGCCACGACTGGCCGAGCACGCACCCCAACCTGGACTCCGCCACGCCCACGGTGCTCGACGCGACTCCGCTGATCATGGCGTTCTTCGACCAGCACAAGCTCAAGCTCGGCTGACCCTCCTGGCCAGCTACACCACCCGGAGGTCCTCGACCACCCAGATGGGCGAGCGGGTCAGGTCGATGAAGCGCCGCTCGTCCTCCAGCAACTCGCGGGCGGCCTGGCGTCCCTCCGCGGTGGCTCCCACCGCCTGGAAGTCCTCGACGCTGTCGAACCACAGCGAGGCGATCCCGTCGAACGGCTCGGGCGCCCCCCGCGAGGTGGCCGCCAGCTCGGCCACCGGCGAGGACACCGGATGCGACTGCTCGTATCGCCGGATGCGCAGCGCCGCCGCCCGTTCGCGGACCAGCGGCGCGTGGTTAGTGTGCCAGTAGTCGAGGAACTCCTGGGGGGAGAGGGAGGCCAGCCGCCGCAGGCAGTACACCAGCTTCATCGCCTCACCCGCTTCTTCAGGCCAGGTGGCCTTCCCGGAACAGCGCCGACACCAGCTCTTCGTCGGCCTTGGCCAGCGTGGTCCGCAGCAGGCCGACCCCGGGCAACCGCAGTACCTCGACCAGCAGCAGCGGGGTGGACTCGGCGAGCATCACCACCACCGCCGCTTCACCCCGCCGCAGACCGCGGCAGATGTCCACCGCGACGGTGGGGTCGAGCGGCTCGGGAACCAGCGGCCCGTGGTGGCACTCGATCAGGTCCGGCGGGCACCCGTACAGCGACGCCGCCGTCAGCGCCAGCCACGTCGACCAGCTGCGCTCGATGTAGGGCGGCAGGCCCTGCCGGACGCGGTGCCGCGATTTCCGGTCCACCCACACGATGGCCACCGCACGGGCGGAGACATAACCTCGCGTGACCGCCGCCGCGAGCCGATAGCAGCCGGCCTCGGCCGAGCCCAGCGTCGGATAGCGCACCGCGACAAGCTCTGCCATGGCGACACCTTCTCCACGTAACGCCCGGGGGTCTGAACACTACGTTTCGAGCCGCGAAATGAACACAGTTCGACTGGGTGAACGGCTTTGGGCTGGTCAGGGGCTGCGCACCGCACGAAAGAGGCCGGCGGTGGGCACCATGCCCACCGCCGGCCTCTCCGGAATCAGAACGATCGAACAGAACGGTCAGTTGGCGATCGGCGCGTTCGGGGCGAGCCCCCAGAACAGCTGGGTCCCCAGCACACCCACGATGTGGATGAGCACCATGTTGAGCATCATCGACTTCGCGGTATTTCGCCCCACGCCGACCGAACCACCTCGAGCCGTGAACCCGTAGTAGCAGCCCACGAACGTGATCACGGTGCTCATCGTGATCACCTTGAGCAGCGAGTAGAGGAAGTCCGCCGGGTTCTGGTACAGCCAGAAGATGTACAGATACCCGCCGGGTGAGACGCCGCCCAGGTTGACCACCGTCACCATGTACGCGGCGATGTAGGTCATACCGAGGCCGACCGTGTACAGGAACGGGATGCAGATCCACACCGCCAGGACCCGGGTGCCCACCAGGTAGCTGCGGGACTTGACGCCCATCACTTCCATGGCGTCGATCTCGTCCGCGATGCGCATCGAGCCGATCTCCGCGACCAGCCCACAGCCCACCTTGGCCGCGAAGATGTAGCCCCACATGTACGGCGACATCTCGCGCAGCGAGCACCAGGCGTTGAACACACCGGAGTAGATCGGGGCGCCGATCTGCTTGAGCGTGTAGCTGGCTTCCAGGCCGCACTCGAACCCGATCACCGCCTGCATCACCCAGATGATCAGGCCGCTGGACAGGACCAGGATGCCGGCCTGGTGCAGCACCTCGGTGGAGTACTTGCGCACGTCCGGCAGGGATCGGATGACCGAACCGGCGAACCGGGCGATCTCGCCCACCGAGCCGAGCACTTCCTTGATACCGGCGGCGCGGCTATCCCGCGTCGCGGTGCCGGGCACTGCCGGCGGCGGGGTGGTCTGTTCTGTTGTGGTCATCGCCGCCGCCTACCGGTAGACCTGCATGTCGGGGTTGAGCCCCAACATCAGGGTGGTGAAGGCGAAGTTGAACATCCAGATGCCGGCGAAGGCGATGACCACGGCCTGGTTCACCGCGCGCCCCACACCGATCGGGCCGCCCTCGGCCCGGTAGCCCTTGTAGCAGCAGACCACCCCGATGATCAGGCCGAACAGCGCCGTCTTGACCACGCTGCACCACATGTCGGTGGTGGTCGCGTTGTTCCAGAAGTTCCCGAAGTAGGCGTTGGTATTGGCGTCCAGCTCCCAGGCGGCAAGCAG
>DASWST010000040.1:0-52200 GCA_036402515.1 Pseudonocardia sp. | reverse complement strand
CGCCGGTAACTTACCGCGGAAACCCCTGCTCAGCACCCGTGAGTGGCTTGCGTTGCTATAGCCGCGCCAACCACTCACGAGGTCTGACGTGCGGTTTTGGGGCGGGGCTAGGATCGGCGGTATGGATCTTGGCGTTGGTTTGCCGTCCACCATCCCCACCGCCACCGGAGCGGACGTGGTGACCTGGGCGCGCGAGGCCGACGCCGCCGGGTTCGCCAGCGTGGGCACCCTGGACCGGGTGGTCTACGGCAACCACGAGACGATTCCGGCCTTGGCCGCCGCGGCGGCGGTGACCAGCCGGGTGCGGCTCACCACCGCGATCCTGATCGCCCCGTACCGGGGCAATGGCGCGCTACTGGCCAAGCAGCTGGCCACGGTGGACAGCTTCTCCGCCGGTCGGCTCACCGTCGGCATCGCGGTGGGCGGGCGACCGGACGACTACCAGGCGACCGGGGCCGACTTCGACGGCCGGGGCGCGGTGTTCGACGCCCAGCTGACCAGGTTCCGGGAGATCTGGGGTGCGGCGGCGCGGAGCGGTCAAGGTGCGATCGGGCCGGCGCCGGTGCAGGCCGGTGGTCCGCCGCTGCTGATCGGCGGAATGAGCAAGGCGGCCGTGCGCAGGGTGACCCAACACGGCGCCGGGTGGATCTCCGGCGGAGGCGGTCTGCCGGTGTTCACCCAGGGCGCCGAGCGGGTCCGGCAGGCCTGGTCGGAGGCCGGCAGGGAGGACACGCCCAGGTTCGCCTCGCTGGCCTACTACGCGCTCGGCCCGGACGCGACCTCGCTGGCGAAGATCTACCTGCATGACTACTACGCGTTTGCCGGCGAACGCGCCAGCAGCATCTCCGCCGGTGCGCTCACCACTGAGAGCGCGATCAAGGACACGGTGGCCCAGTTCGCCGACGCCGGGTGCCACGAGCTGCTGCTGTTCCCCTGCTCGTCCAATGTCGATCAACTTCGCCGGCTGGCCGACATCACCCAGGGCTGATCCTGTGACGGGGGCCGCCGCTCAGGCCAGCAGGTCTTTGGCCAGTACGTCCACCGGCGCCTGGGTCGCCCCGTCCAATACCCGCCACGAGCTCACCCAGCCGAGCGAGGCCAGCTGATCGTAGACCCGCCCGCAGCGCCGCTGGAGCTCGTCGTCGGACTCGTAGCTGTCCCGTGCCCGCGCCGCGTCCAGCGTCTCCCGGCGCGCCGCCCGCTCGGCGGCCACCTCGGTCGGCACCCGGAGCAGCAGCTGCAGGTCCGGCACCGGGATGCCGAAGCGCTCCAGCTCCAGCTCGCGCACCCAGGAGACGAACTCACCCTCGCCGGACTGGTGCAGCCGGGCGGCGCCGTAGGCCGCGTTGGACGCCATGTACCGGTCCACCAGCAGGACGTCCGACTCGGCCAGCGCGGCCCGCAGCTCGTCGCCGGCGGCCCGACGGTCCAGCGCGAACAGCACCGCCATGCCGTGCACCGAGTCGGTCAGGTCACCGAGGCGGCCGTGCAGCGCGTCGGCCACCAGCGGGCCGTACACGTCGGTCTGGTAGCGCGGGAACGCCGCGCGCGTGACCCGGGCGCCGCGCGCGGTCAGCGCCTCGCTCAGCGCATCCACCAGGGTCCGCTTGCCGGCCCCGTCCAGCCCCTCGATCACCACCAGCCGCCCCACGCCCAGACACTAGCCCGCCGGTTACGCGTCCAGGAGCGCGGCCACCGAGGGCCAGCTGGCGGCGAACCCGGGATGCAGGGGCAGCCGGCGCAGCTCGTCCTGGCGGACCCAGGCGACGTCGGTGCTCTCCGCGCTCAGCGTGGTGATCCGCACCCGCTGCTGGGCGGTGGCCAGCACGGTCACGTAGGACCAGCCGCCGTGGTCGTCCACGAACCGACCGTTGACGGTGTAGGCCGAGGTGGGCAGGGACGCCTCCTCCCACGCCTCCCGCCCGGCGGCCTGCTCCGCGGTCTCGCCGGGCGCGCGGGCACCGCCGAGCAGGCCCCAGGTGTCACCGTGGTGGCTCCACCAGGACCGGTGCTGCATGAGTAGCCAGGCCACGCCGTCCGGGTCGCGATGCAGCGCAAGCAGGCCGGCCGCGCCGTATACGCCCCAATGCCGGTGGCCGCGCGCGCACCGCGCCCACCCGTCCCCGGCCGGCACCCTCGCCGATTCCAGCTGCTACCTGGACGTCAGTAGCGGTAGTGCTCGGGCTTGAACGGCCCCTCGACGTCGACGCCGATGTACTCCGCCTGGTCCTTGGTGAGCTTGGTCAGCTCGCCGCCCAGGGCCAGCACGTGGATCTTGGCGACCTTCTCGTCGAGGGCCTTGGGCAGCCGGTAGACGTCGTTGTTGTACTCACCGTGGCGGGTGAACAACTCGATCTGGGCGATGGTCTGGTTGGAGAAGCTGTTGGACATCACGAAGCTGGGGTGGCCGGTGGCATTGCCCAGGTTCAGCAGCCGCCCCTCGGACAGCACGATGATCGAGTGCCCGTCCGGGAACACCCACTCGTCCACCTGCGGCTTGATGTTGATCCGCCGGATCCCCGGGTAGCGGGTCAGACCGGCCATGTCGATCTCGTTGTCGAAGTGCCCGACGTTGCCGACGATCGCCTGGTGCTTCATCCGGGCCATCTGCGCGGCGGAGACGATGTCCTTGTTCCCGGTCGTGGTGATCAGGATGTCCGCCTTGTCGATCACCGAGTCCAGCGTGGTGACCTGGAAGCCCTCCAACATCGCCTGCAGCGCGCAGATCGGGTCCACCTCGGTGACGATCACCCGGGCGCCCTGCGAGGAGAGCGCCTCGGCGGAGCCCTTGCCCACGTCGCCGTAGCCACACACCACCGCGACCTTGCCGCCGATCAGCACGTCGGTGCCGCGGTTGATGCCGTCCACCAGGGAGTGCCGGATCCCGTACTTGTTGTCGAACTTGGACTTGGTCACCGAGTCGTTCACGTTCATCGCCGGGAACAACAGCTCCCCGCGCTCGGCGAACTGGTACAGCCGGTGCACCCCGGTGGTGGTCTCCTCGGTCACCCCGCGAATCTGCGCCGCCGCCTTGGTCCACCGCTGCCCATCAGCCTCCAGCGAGGCGCGCAGCGTGTCCAGGATGACCTTGTACTCGTCCGAGTCGTCGTCCTCGGGCCGCGGCACCACCCCGGCCGCCTCGTACTGCACACCCTTGATGACCAGCAGCGTCGCGTCGCCACCGTCGTCCAGGATCATGTTCGGCCCCTCGGTGCCGCCGTCCGTGCCATCAGCGGAGGTGGGCCAGGTGAGCATCTGCTCGGTGCACCACCAGTACTCCTCCAGCGACTCGCCCTTCCAGGCGAAACACGGCACCCCGCCGGGCTCCTCCGGCGTGCCGTGCGGGCCCACCACCACGGCGGCCGCCGCACCGTCCTGGGTGGAGAAGATGTTGCACGAGGCCCACCGCACCTCGGCACCCAGCGAAACCAGCGTCTCGATCAGCACGGCGGTCTGCACCGTCATATGCAGCGACCCGGACACACGCGCCCCGTGCAGCGGCCGCGCCTCGGCGTACTCCCGGCGCAGCGCCATCAGGCCCGGCATCTCGTGCTCGGCCAGCCGGATCTCCTTGCGGCCGAACTCGGCTAGGCCCAGACTGGCCACCGCGAAGTCAATGCCGTTGCGCCGCTGGAACCGGCCGCCGGAACGGTCGATGTCAGTCGTCGGTGCGCTCATATTTCCCCCTCTTCGTCCGAACCGCTGTCACGCTACCTGGCGAAGCGGCTGACCACAGGAGGCCAGGAGGATCTCCGTGAGCGGCATTCACCACGCCTGGCTCAGCCGGCATCCGGTGCGATCGCCGCGTCCAGCACGGTGCGCGCCGCCTTGGTGCGCCCCCGGGAGGCCAGCAACCCGGCCGGGGCGAGCGCGAAGCCGTCGTCCACCGCCATCGGGCAGTGCTCCAGCAGCCCGCGCAGCACGGGGTCGGTGCGCAGCGTGCGGCGCACCGCCTCCATCCCGTTCTGGTCGGGCTGGCGGAACACCCCGCCGGTCAGCACGACCAACCCCACCCCCGCGTCGACCAGCTGCTGTCCGGCCACCCGCAGGTGCCGGCGCGCGGCGAGTACCGAGGCGAGCGCGGCCAGGCGCCGGTCCTCGGCTCGGCCACCGGGGTCGGTGGGCACGAAGTCGGTCTCCTCGGCGAGCCGCTCCACAGCGGGGCTGAGCAGGTCCGCCTCCACCGGGTCGAGCAGACCCTCGGCCTGTCCCTCGGTCAGGATGCCCCCCGAGGTCGGCCGCATGCCCAGATCCGCCTCCGCGGTCGACCAGCTCACCTCGGGCTCGTCGGCCGGCCCTGGCGGTGGCAGCACCGAGTAGACGTCCGTGGTGGACGAGCCCACGTCGATGACCAGCACCGCCCCGCCGCCGGAACCCCTGGCCCGGACCAGCTCGACCGCGCCTCGGCGCACCGCGCCCGGGGTGGCTTGCCTGGCCAGTCGGCGGAATCGGGCGGTGGTGGCCGTCCCGCGCCCGCCGACCAAATGGCCGGCGAGCAGCTCGGTCACCGCCGCCCTGGCCGGCTCGGCCACGATCTCGCCGCCGGAGCGCAGCACCGTATCGGTGGCCAGCACGGTCCGGCCGGTGGCCTTCAGCAGCGCCAGCGCGTCCGCTCGCACCGGGATGTGCACCGCGAGCACGATCGGCGCGCGCACCCGGGCCCTGGCCAGCCGGGCGGCGTTGCGCAGCAGGATGCCCTCCGCGGCCGCGTCCGCCCCGTCTAACAGCAGCACCACGTCGGGTCGGCTGGAGCGCAGCGCACGCACCCCGGCGGGCTCCAGCAACCCGGCGTGCACGTGCACCACCCGAGCCCCGGCCGATCGGGCCACCCGGAACCCAGCCTCGGTGGAGGCCAGCCGGTCATGTCCGACCACGGCCAGCCGCAGTCCGCCACCCGCCGACGAGCAGGCCAGCAGCTCGGCATCGGCCTCGACACCCCGGCGCGGGGTCAGCGGGCCGTCCAGGCCGACAGCGGTGGCCGCCGCGAGCACACCCTCCAACAGGTCGTGCGGGGTGGTGAGGTGCTGGGCGCATCCGGTCGGCTCGCCGTCACCGTCGATGCCCAATGCTTTTACCCAGCCCGAACCCACGTCGAGGCAGACGGTGGGCCGGGTCATGGCCGTGGAGACTATCCGTGATCGGTCAAGAAAGCTGCCCTACCTGCCTATCTATTCCAGTTCGTGCCTGGGGACGCTGTCAGAAAGCCGCCACCGCGGCCCGGATCGCGGGCGGTGACCAGTGAAAACCTTGGCTCGCCGGGGCGCTCGGCCGGTAGCCCTCGCGCCTGTTCCGCCGCCTGGTCGCCCTCGATCTCCCGCTCACCGCGTGAACCCCTTGCTCGATGAGCTCGACAGCGGGCGAACGACGCGCAGTCGAGTAGTGCACTACGCGTGACGCGCGTCCTGACTGGGTCGAGGATGTGCTGGGACTTCGGAGGTGGCACTGCGCGACAGGTGGTCGCGTCGTCGTCGGGTGTCCCGGTCCGGCGGTCGGTCCGGCCGGGGTGTGAGGAGACGTCATGACTCGAAGCGTGGGACTGAACGAGCTACGAGCGGCGATGTCTGGCGCGGTGGTCGACTCGACCTCGCCGGACTACGACGACGTTCGGCGGGTGTGGAACGCCGACCACGACCGGCGCCCCGCGGTGATCGCTCGATGCGCCTCCCCGGACGATGTGGTCGCCGCCCTGAGCTACGCCCGCGAGCATGGGCTGGAGATCGCGGTCCGGGGCGGGGCGCACAGCTTCCCGGGCATGTCGACCGTGGATGACGGGCTGGTGATCGACCTGAGCCCGCTCAACCAGGTGAGGGTGGATCCCGCTGCCAGACGGGCCGTTGTCGGAGGTGGTGCCCTGCTCGCGGACCTGAATGCCGCCACTCAGGAACACGGCCTGGCCGTCCCGACCGGCATCGTGAGCCACACCGGAGTGGGCGGCCTGACGCTCGGCGGTGGCATGGGTTGGCTGACCCGCCTGGGTGGGCTCACCAGCGACAATCTCGTGTCCGCGCAGGTGGTGACCGCCGATGGCCGAGTTCTGCGGGTCACCGAGGAAGCGAACCCCGAGCTGTTCTGGGCGCTGCGCGGCGGGGGTGGCAACTTCGGCGTGGTCACCGAGTTCGAGTTCCGGCTGCACGAGGTCGGCCCACTGATCCAGTTCGGGCTGCTCTTCTGGGGCCCGGAGCAGGGCGCGGACGTGCTGCGGTTGGCTCAGCGGCTGAACGAGTCCCTCCCGCGCAGCCTCTATGTCATGCCCGGTGGCGTGCATGCTCCGCCGGAAGACTTCGTGCCCGAGCAGTACCGACTGCAGCCCGGCTTCGTGCTGATGATCGCCGGCTACGGCGGCGAGCAGGAGCACGCCGACCTGGTCGCACGGGTGCGCGAGGAGCTGCCGCCGCTGTTCGCCTTCGTGACCCCGATGCCGTATGTCGCGCTGCAGCAGCTGTTTGACGAGGCCAGCGCGTGGGGCCAGTACAACTATGAAAAGAGCCTCTACCTGGAGGAGATCACCGAGGACGCCATCTCGGTCATTACCGAGATGATGCCGGGCAAGCGCTCGCCGCTGTCGTTGATGCTGCTCTACCGGTTGGACGAGGCGTACTCCGAGGTCGGTGAGACGGCGACCGCCTTCGGCGGCGGCCGGGGCACCAGGTACGCGATGTTCATTCTCGGCGTATGCCCGACCCCGGAGCTCCTGGTTGCCGACCGGGCATGGGCACGCGAGTTCTTTGCGGCGATGCGCCCATTGAGCATGGGCGGCGCGACCTACATCAACGCACTCGCGGTAGACGACGACCAGGACCGGATGCGGGCCTCGTACGGCGACGCGAAGCTGGAGCGACTGGCCCGGATCAAGGGCCGATACGATCCGGGCAACATCTTCCACCACAACGTCAACATCAAGCCACTCTGACTTCCAGAGCCTTCACCGCGCTAGGGAACCAGCGGAACGGGTAGGCGAAGCGGTCCACCCATGGTTCTACCCTTCGGCGCCGGGCAGCTTGTAGCCGGCGAACTTGTCCCGCAGGGTTTTCTTGGAGAACTTGCCGACGCTGGTCTTGGGCACCTCCTCGATGAACTCCACGGCGTCCGGCAACCACCACTTGGCCACTCGCGGCCGCAGATAGTCCAACACCTCCGCGGAGGTCAGCGTCTCGCCCGGTTTGACCACCACGCAGGCGATCGGCCGCTCCACCCAGCGCTCGTGCGGGATCGCGATCACCGCCGCCTCGGCGATCTTCGGGTGCGACATGATCTCGTTCTCCAGGTCCACCGAGCTGATCCACTCACCGCCCGACTTGACCAGGTCCTTGGTCCGGTCCACCAACCGCACGAACCCGTACCGATCCGCGGCGGCCACGTCCCCGGTGCGCAGCCAGCCGTCCTCGGTGAACTGCGCGCCACCACCCTCGCCCCGGTAGTACTCCTTGGCGATCCACGGCCCGGCGGCCTGGATCTCGCCGGTGTGCTGGTCGTCCCAGGGCAGCTCGTCCCCGGTCTCCGGATCGACCAGCCGCAGCTCGACCAGCGGCACCGCCTGGCCCTGCCTGGCCCGCACGTCGGCGCGCTCGTCCTCGCTCAGCGGGTCGTGCTGGCTGCGCGGGGTGGACATGGTGGCGATCGGACTGGTCTCGGTCATCCCCCAGGCGTGCAGCATCGGGATGCCGAGCTTCTCCCGGAAGGCCTCGGACAGCGACTTGGGCGCGGCGGACCCGCCGCACAGGACGGTCCGCAGCGCGGACAGGTCGAACTGCTCGAGCATGGGCAGCGCGCCCATCCAGATGGTGGGGACCCCGCCGGTCACCGTCACCCGGTGCTTCGCGAGCAGCTCCAGGATGGCCCTGGGCGTCATGTTCGGGCCGGGGAACACCATGCTCGAGCCGGCCAGCAGGCACCCGTAGGGCAGCCCCCAGGCGTTCGCGTGGAACATCGGCACGATCGGCATCACCACGTCCCGCTCGGACAGCGCCACGCCGTCGGCGGTCAGCGAGATCAACGAGTGCAGCACCGACGAGCGGTGCGAGTAGACCACGCCCTTCGGATTGCCGGTGGTGCCCGAGGTGTAGCACATCGCCGCCGCGCTGTTCTCGTCCTCCACCACGAAGCGACCCTGGTACGGCTCGGACTCGGCGAGCAGCCGCTCGTAGTCCAGGATCCGGGGATCGTCCGGGATGTCCGCGTCCGCCCCGTCGTCGTTGACCACGAAGTGCTTGACGGTGTCCATCTTGTCGGTCAGCGGCCACAGCAACGGCAGCAGCGACCGGTCCACGAAGATGATCTCGTCCTCGGCGTGGTTCACGATGTAGCTGAGCTGCTCGGGGAACAGCCGGATGTTCAACGTGTGCAGCACCCGGCCGGTGCACGGGGCGGCCATGTACAGCTCGAGGTGCGCCGCGTGGTTCCAGGAGAAGGTGGCCACCCGGCCGTCGGCGCTGATGCCCAACCTGTCCAGCGCGGTGGCCAGCCGGCGGACCCGCCCGGCCCACTCCGCGATGGTGGTGCGTTGCTCGGCGCCGGCCGTGGCGGTGACGATCTCCTTGTGCCCGAACAGCTGCTCGGCCCGGTGGAACACATGCGGCAGCACAAGCGGACGGTCCTGCATCAGCCCGAGCATCATTGGTCTCCTGTCGCGTCATTGGTCGGCAGCGAGGCGTAAAGGGGCAAGTCAGGCAGACCGTACCCCGGGATGGCAAGACGCCGAGGGGGCCAGCCTGAGGGCTGAGGGTGCCAGATTCAGGGCATGATCGCCGGGGTGCACGGCGGAGGCTCCGGGAGCAAGATGGCGCTATGAACGCGATCCCCGAGGGGTACGAGGAACTTCTGACGCAGCCCAACTTCGGGCACCTGGCCACGGTCCGGCCGGACGGCGACCCGGCGGTCACCCCGATGTGGTTCGAGTGGGACGGCGAGCTGCTGCGATTCACGCACACCACCCGCCGGGCCAAGCTGCGCAACATAGAGCACAACCCGCATGTGGCCGTCTCGGTGCTGGACGCCGCAAAGCCCTACCAGTACCTGCAGGCCCGGGGCGTGGTGGAGAGCGTCACGCCCGACCCGACCGGCGCGTTCTACGTGAAGCTGGCCGAGCGGTACGGGATGGAGAACCCGGCCCCGCCGCCCGACTCGGCGGACCGGGTGATCATCGCGGTTCGCCCGTTCGCCTACTCCAAGCAGTAGCCCTCGGGTTGCGGCGGGGCCGCCGGTCAGCGGGCGAAGGCATCAAGCGCGCCCAGGATCCGGGCGCGCATCGCGTCGCTGCCGGTGTGCCCGGCGTCCTCGATGATCGACAGCTGGGCGTCCGGCCAGGCCCGGGCCAGCTCCCACGCGGTGCCCGCCGGCCCGCTCAGGTCCTGCCGGCCGTGTACCAGCACACCCCGGATGCCGGCCAGCTTGCCCGCGTCCCGGAGCAGGGCGCCCTCCTCCAACCAGGCGCCGTGCGAGAAGTAGTGCGCGCAGAGGCGCGCGAAGGCCAGCACGGCTGCCGGCGGGCGGTCGGTGAAGATGTTCCGCCGCCCGTTCGGCTCCGCCGACACGACCGCGTCCTCCCAGGTCAACCAGTCGCGGGCAGCCTGCTCCCGGACGGCGGAGTCGGCGTTGTCCATCAGGCGCGCGTACCCGGCGAGCAGGCCGCCGTCGCGGTGCGCCTCGGGCACCCCGTCCCGGAACCGCTCCCACGCCTCGGGGAAGAACCGCCCGACCCCCCGGTAGAGCCAGTCGATCTCCGAACGCCGGGTCATGGTGACGCTGGCGATCACGATCTCGGTCACCCGGTGCGGATACCGCTGCGCGTAGGCCAGTGTCAGCGTGGAGCCCCAGGAGCCGCCGAACAGCAGCCAGCGGTCGATGCCGAGGTGCTCACGCAGCCGCTCCATGTCAGCGATCAGGTGGTCGGTGGTGTTCACGCTCAGATCTGTGGCCGGGTCGCTGGCGTGCGGGGTGCTGCGCCCGCTGCCGCGCTGGTCGAACAGCACCGCGCGGTAGCGCTCCGGGTCGAAGCTGCGGCGGTGACCCGTCGAGCAGCCTGACCCGGGGCCGCCGTGCACCATCACGGCGGGCTTGCCGGCCGGGTTTCCGCAGATCTCCCAGTAGATGCGCTGGCCGTCCCCGACGTCCAGCATGCCGTGCTCGTACGGCTCGATCGGCGGGTACAGCTCAGCCATCCTGTCCCTTTCCGTTGGCCGGGCGGGCGCGCACGTGCACGCGCTCGCCCTGCGGCCCGAAGATAGTGAGGATCTCCACCGGCTCCGGTCCAGGATTGCTGAACCAGTGCGGGATGTGGCAGTCGAACTCCGCCGCCTCGCCGGCCTTGACGATGAGATCCTGGTCGCCGAGCTGCAGGCGCAGCCGGCCGGACAGCACGTAGAACCAGTCGTAGCCCTCGTGCACCTTCAGGTCCGGTTCCCGCCCTGGCCGGCCCGGCGGCATGATCTGCTTGAAGGCTTGCAGCCCGCCCGGCCGTCGGGTCAGCGGGATGAACGTGGAGCCGTTGCGGATGATCGGGCGGGAGTGGATGCGCGGGTCCCCGGTGGGCGGGGCGCCGACCAACTCGTCCAGCTGCACCTGGTGGGCGCGGGCCAGCGGGAGCAGCAGCTCCAGGGTGGGCCGCCGCTGACCGGATTCCAGCCGGGACAGGGTGCTGACCGAGATGCCGGTGCTCGCGGCGAGCTGGGACAGCGTCGCACCCCGCCGCTGGCGTAGGGCGCGCAGCCGAGGACCCACGGCGAGCAGCACATCGTCCAGGTCCGGCGTCCGGTCGGCCATCTCAGCACTTGCCATAGCGGCAACATTACTTGTCAATCCCGCCAGCCCGCGCAGACAGTGAACGACATGAAGGACAACAGCTACGACGTCATCGTGATCGGCGGCGGCGCCGCCGGTCTCAGCGGCGCATTGACCCTGGCCAGGGCGCGCCGCTCGGTATTGGTGCTCGACGCCGGCCAGCCGCGCAACGCCCCGGCCGCCGGGGTGCACGGCTTCCTCTCCCGCGACGGGCTGGCCCCGACCGAGCTGATCAGCCTGGGCGCCGACGAGGTCACCCACTACGGCGGAACGGTCCGGCGCGGCGTCGCCAGGTCCGCGCGCCGGGACGGGCCGGGGTTCGCGGTGGGCACCGGGGAGGGGCTGGAGTTCACCGCGCGGCGGCTGTTGGTCACCACCGGCCTCGTCGACGAGTTGCCGGAGATCGCCGGGCTGCGGGAGCGCTGGGGCCGCGACGTGCTGCACTGCCCCTACTGCCACGGCTGGGAAGTCCGCGACCAGCCGATCGGAGTGCTCGCCACCGGCCCGCACGCCATCCACCAGGCCCTGCTGCTGCACCAGTGGAGCTCGGATGTGACCCTGTTCATGCACACCGCGCCCGATCCCACCGACGAGCAGTGGGAGCAGCTCGCCGCGCTGGGCATCGCGGTGGTCGACGGCGAGGTCGCCGGACTGGAGATCACCGACGACCAGCTCACCGGTGTCCGACTGGCTTCCGGCCAGGTCGTCCCTCGGCGGGCGCTGGCGCTGATGCCCCGGTTCGTCGCCCGCGGCGAGATCCTCGACGACCTCGGCCTGGTCAGCACCGAGCACCCGCGAGGAGTCGGCCGCTACATCGAGTCAGATCCGACCGGGCTGACCGCCGCGCCGGGCGTGTGGGTGGCCGGCAACATCACCGATCTCGTCGCCCCGGTGATCGGCGCCGCCGCCGGCGGGGTCACGGCGGCCTCCGCGATCAACCTCGACCTCGTCACCGAGGACGCCCGCCGCGCCGTCGCGCGGCGCGCGGACCCGTTCGCGGCGGCGTCCGAGGCCCGCAACTGCGAACGCGTGCTCGGCGAGCGCCGCCACGGCCTCGACGACATGACCGCCGCCCGATCCTGACCGAACGCACAGAGCCTGACCGAACGCACAGAGCCTGACCAGACATACAGCCTGACCAGACATAGAGAGGGGAACACCCACCATGGACGAACGATTCACCGCCGGGTTCTGGGACGAGCGCTACGGCTCGTCCACCCGGATCTGGAGCGGCGAGCCGAACCGGTGGCTCGTCCAGGAAACCGGCGACCTCGAACCGGGCACCGCACTCGACGCCGGCTGCGGAGAAGGCGCGGACAGCCACTGGCTAGCCGGGCGGGGCTGGCGGGTGAGCGCGGTGGACGTCTCCGCCGTCGCGCTGGACCGCGGCGCCAGCAGCGCCGAGCCGGACATCGCCGGCCGGATCACCTGGCAACAGGTGGACCTGCTCACCTGGGTGCCGGAACCCCGCGCCTACGACCTGGTCAACGCCCAGTTCATGCACTTCCCACCGGCATTGCGCGACCCGCTGTACGCCTGCCTGGCCAGATCGGTCGCGCCCGGCGGCACGCTGCTGATCGTCGGCCACCACCCGTCCGACATGCACACCACAATGCACCGGCCGCGGGAGCCCGAGCTGTTCTTCACCGCCGAGCAGCTGGCCGAGCAGCTCGACCCGGCCCGGTGGGACGTCCTCGTCACGGACACCCGAGCGCGGCCCACCACCGACCCGGACGGGCGGGAGATCACCATCCAGGATGCCGTCCTGCGCGCCCGCAAACGCGCCTGACGCACCCGCGTCCTGGGACGTGTCCCGGTCCGGCGTTAGTGGCCTGAGCTTTCTTCGACCGGTCCGGGATGCGTCTGGACCTGCCCCAGGAGGTCGGCAAAGGCCGCCGCGGCGGCGTCGCACCGGGCCGGGTCCCGATCAGGACAGGCGCAGCGGGTTGAACACGTCGGCGAGCACGACCAGCACGCTGTAGCCGATGAACAGCACCCCGACCACGTAGGCCACCGGCATCAGCTTGGCCAGGTCCACCGGCCCGGGGTCGGCCCGCCCTCGCCACCGGGCCAGGCGCCGGCGCACCGACTCCCAGGCCGCCGCCATGATGTGCCCGCCGTCGAACGGCGGCAGCGGCAGCAGGTTGATCAGGAACATGGACACGTTCACCGCGGCCAGCAGGTTGAGGAAGAACACCAGCCGGGGCTTCAGCGGGCTGTCGTGCCCGAGGATCTCGCCGCCCAGCCTGGACACCCCGACAACGCTGACCGGTGAATCCAGCCCGCGTTCCCGGCCGAGGAACGCCTGGCCGAACAACTCCGGCACCCGGCCGGGCAGCGCGGCCAGCGCGGCGCCGGTCCGGCTCACGTACCGGCTGATCTCGCCGCCCACGAACCCGATGCTCTGCCGTTGGTAGTCGGTGGTGGGCGCGAAGCCGAGGAACGCGGCGCGCTCGGTGCCGGGCTCCCCGTCCAACCGGGCCAACGCGGTCTGCACCGGGGTGATGGACAAGGTCTGCTCCTGGCCGCCCCGGGAGACCACGAGCGGCACCGTGCCGCCGACCGTGCGCACCGCCCGGCGGAAGTCCTCCCACCGCTCGTAGCGCACGCCGTTGAGGCTCAGGATGGTGTCGCCGGGGCGCAGGCCGGCGGCGGCGGCCGGGGTGGGCGGCGCGTCGGCCGGGCACTCACTGGTGCTCGGCGAGCCACCCACCGGCGCGGGCAGCATGCACTGGGCCACGTAGGCCACCGTCAGGGTGCCGGGGGTGCCGATGGCCAGCAGCGAGATGGCCAGCAGCCCCACCGCCAGGATCAGGTTCATCAGCGGTCCGGCCGCCATCACCACGATCCGCCGCCACGGCGCCCGGGTATAGAACTGCCGGGTCTCGTCGCCAAGCTGCCACTGCAGCTCCGACTCCGCCCTGGCGCTCTCGATCAGTCCCTGGAACGGGCCGCTCTTGCGGGTGCGTCCGTAGCGCTCACCGGCCTTCGGCGGCAGCATGCCGACCATGCGCACGTAGCCGCCGATCGGGACCACCTTGAAGCCGAACTCGGTCTCGCCCACCCGCCGGGAGAACAGCGTGCGCCCCCAGCCGACCATGAACTCGGGCACCCGGATGCCGAAGCGTCGGGCGGTCGCGTAGTGCCCGAGCTCGTGCCAGGCCACGGTGAACGCAATGCCCAGTGCGAACAGCACCACGCCGAGGACGTACATCACCATGGCGCCAGACCCTACGGGGACGCTCCAGGGCGGTGCCGGGCCCGCCCTAGTCCGGTCCCGCCATCGCCCAGCGGATGCCGGCCACCAGGCCGTGGCCGGCCAACCGCACAGCGGTCATCTCAGCGACCGGCAGGTAGGGCAGCCGCAACGGCCAGCGCGCCCAGCTCGGCAGCGAGGCCACGGCGGTGGCCGCCAGCACCGCGTAGGGCGGCCGAACCACCAGCGGCAACGGCGGGTGCACCAGCAGGAACCGGGCTGCCTCCCGAGCCTCCCGGGTGCCCGCCAGCTCCGGCCGGTACGCGGCCAGCTGCTCGCTCAGCTCGGCCCGAGTGCGCGGCGGGTCTGCCACCCCCAGCGCGATAGCCACCCGAGCCGCGTCCGCCACGTAGCCGTCGCACTCCGCGTCGCTCAGCGGACGCTCCCCGTAGCGCTGGTAGCAGCGCAGGAAGCTGTCCACCTCGGCGATGTGCACCCAACGCACCAGGTGCGGATCGCTGGCCCGGTACGGCCGGCCGTCCGGGGCGATGCCGCGCACCCGCTCGTGCACCCCGCGCACCCGCTGCACCGCGCGCTGCGCATCCTCCGCCGTGCCGAAGGTGGTCACCGCCAGGAACAGGCTGGTGCGCTGCAGCCGGCCCCACGGGTCACCGCGGTAACCGGAGTGTGCCGCCACCGCGGCCATGGCCAGCGGATGCAGCGACTGCAGCAGCAGCGCGCGCAGCCCACCCACGAACATCGCGGCGTCCGCGTGCACCCGCCGAATCGGCCGATCCGGGGCGAACCACCGCTCGCCGGAGGCCAGGTGGATCCGATCTCGGTCCTCCGCCCCGCTCGGACCGGCCACCCGGGAGAACAACCCGGCGCCGGCGCGGCGTCGCACCTCGGCCAGGCCCGGCACGGTGAGCTGCAACCCCATCAGCCCATCATGGGGCGAGCGGGGCCCTACTGGTACCGGAGCGCCTCGATCGGACGCAGCCGAGCGGCCCGGTTGGCCGGATAGCCGCCGGCGATCAGCCCGATCAGCAGGCTGACCAAGAAGGCCACCGCGACGGCCGGCAGCGAGACGTCGGGTGCGCCGAAGGTGGGCGCCACCTTGGGAATCACGATCATGCCGATGACCACGATGACGACCCCGATCACGATGCCGATCAGGCCACCGATCCCGGAAAGCATGGTCGACTCGATCAAGAACTGCTTGAGGATCGCGCTGCGTCGGGCGCCGATGGCCTTGCGGATGCCGATCTCCCTGGTCCGCTCGGTGACCGACACCAGCATGATGTTGGCCACCCCGATCCCGCCCACGACCAGCGAGATTGCCGCCACCGCCACGGTGAACAGCGTCAGATAGGTGAGGAACTGGTCGGCCTGCTCGAGCAGGCTCTGCAGCGCGGTGGCGTTGTAGTCCCGGGAAGCCGCGTCCTTGATGTTGTGCCGGTTGTCCATCACCTGATAGATCTCGGTCAGCGCGGCCGGCACGGTGTCCGTACTGGTCGCCTTCACGATCATCGAGTTGATCGTGTCGTTGCCGCCGACCAGGTACGCCCGGGCGGCGCCCAGCGGCATCACCGCGGCGTCGTCGGACTGCCCGTTGCTCTTCAGCACCCCGATGACCTGGAAGTTGCTCCGGCCGATCCGCACAGTGGTACCCAGCGCCGAGCCGGCATCCCCGCCGAACAGTGTGGCCACCGCGTTCGGCCCGAGCAGCACGACGCGGGCGTTGCCACGGGCCTGTTCGGCGGTGAACATCGAGCCGACCACCACGGCCCGGTCGACAATGGTGAGGTAGTCGGCGGTGGAGCCCTGGATCGCCGCGCGGAACTGCTGCTGGTTGGCGGTGACCATCTCCGAGCCGCTGACCACCGGGGTGACGCTGGCGATGTCCGGCGCGGCCGAGGTGTTGCGCAGCGCGGTCACGTCGCTGTCCTTCAGATCCTTCGCCTCGCCACCGCCGGGCACCGAGCCGTTGATCTTCGCGACGTTGATCTGGTTACCCAGCGCGCCGAACTGGGTGTTGAAACCCGCCTTGATGCCGTCGCCCAGCCCCACCAGGACGATCACCGCCGCGACGCCGATGATGATGCCGAGGGTGGTCAGCGCCGAGCGCAGGCCGTTGACCCGCAGGCTGCTCATCGCGATCGCGAAAGCCTCGCGCAAGTTCATTGGCTGCCCCCATCCATTTGTGCCACACCCCCCGGAGCGGCACACCCCGCGCACTCAGCCGGCACCGCGCCGCAATCGGCGGCGCATCTCCGCACCGCCCGCGCGGCCGGTCTGCTCAGCACAACGCGCGGGGCCGATGGAAGGCACGGTATCAAGCAGCCCGTTTCGTCACACCGGTCGCAGCTGTCCGGTGCGCCACCAAGCTGAGAACATCGGGGGCTACGAAGGCGCGGACGCCGTGCTCACCGGGTCGGCGAGGGTGTTCCAGAACATCAACTCATAGGCCTGGAACAGCCTCGCGTACCGCCGAGCTCGCCGCTCGTCCAGCGTGCCCGCGTTCAGGCCCGCCTGGATCGCCGCGACCGCCGCGTCGTCCGGCAGCGGCTCGGCGAAAAACTCGAAGAAAGCCATGGCGGCTGGGCTGAATCCGTAGTGCGTGCGCATGCCGCGAACGATCTGGGCGCAGTAGCCGCCCCATGCGGCGAAGTTCGCGGTGATCGCCACGGCGACCTCGGCCGGCGCCGCGTTCAGCGCAAGCCATGCGAAGTAGCTGGGGTAGGCCTGGCAGCCGGCCAGCGGTTCGTGGTCGCGCACCGCGTCCGGAGTCAGGCCGGCCTCCTGAGCCAGCGGCCCGAGGGTGGCCAGCGCCTGCTCCTCGCCGGCGGCGAGGCCGCCGAAGTAGCTGCGCGCGGCCGGCTCGTCGGAGCGTGCGGCCAGGGTGTGCAGGCTGCGCCAGTCGCTGGGCACGATGCGCAGCTCCTCGGACGCGAGCACGGCGAATACCGACCGTGGCGCGGTGCCGTCGGCGATCAGCGGCACCAGCTCGTTCTCATCGTCCCTCGGGGCCAGCTCGGCCCGCACCGCCGCCAGCAACTTGCGCCCGTCGCCGCTCATCGAGGGCCATCCTGCCGAGCCGGCCTCCGTCGGGGAAGAGATTTACCCGGTCCGAGCGAGTCGGGCCGGTCGCACGGGGGTGGGCCCTACCTGAAGACGGGGGTACTCGCCACCGGCTCGGGGGCCCACACCATCGTGTGACCAGGCTACGGAGAGCACTCTGTTCTTCGTGCGCATCACTCGCCACCGCCCCCGAGCACATCGTGCGACCGGGGCCATACCCACCCAGGCGATCGTGCGCCACCCGTACCCGGTGGTGCCCGAGGGCGCCGCCTGACCACGGACCGGTCCGGCGGACCTGCCGCGCCGGTCCGGACAAGCTCCTACCGGCGCCGTGGGGGACGCCGGTAGGCGACCAGGAGCTGCCGGACGCCTCGACCCGACCGAGGCGCCCGGCAGCACCCCTGCGCGCGGCGCGCGGGCCCGGATTCTCCTCGCGCACAGAGCTGGCCCTCCGACCATTCGTCAGGAGGGGCCAGCACATCGGGCGCTCCTAGGCCGCTTGGAGGAGCGCGATGCCGGTGGCGGTGAGTCGCGCGGGGCCCGGCGCGGTGCCGGCGACGGAGATCAAGCCGGCGCTGGCCAGGCGAGGTCCGACGAACTGGTCGGAGCAGCAGAACCCGTCGATGACCAGCGGGGTGCCGTGGCCGTGCGAGACCTGGCAGCGTCCCTCGGCGACGGCTTTGAGCACGGCGCGGTCCCGGTTGGTCAGCTGGACACGGACCGTGGTGGTCGCTGTTGTCATCATGGCCAACACCCCTTGGATGAACCGTCTGCTCGAAGCTGAGGTCCGTGGTTTCCGGACCTTTGAAGAATGCTCCGAGCCGGCCGCCGCAACCATCGAGCAGCCCCCACACCGGGCTGGGTCAACCCGTCAATGCAAGGTAGGGCTCACCCCCGCGTCACGGGGTCGGCGGAATTCAGCCGCCGGGATTGAGCACGGTCAGCATGCCGTTGTTCAGGTTCGTGACATAGGCGTGCCGGCCGTCCGGCAGCACCGTGACGCTGGTCGGGCTGGGCCCGGTCGGGATGGTGGCGGTGACCTGGTTGGTCTCCGCGTTGATCACCGAGACCGACGAGTCGGTGTTGTTCACCACGTAGGCGAACCGGCCGTCCGGCGACCATCCGATCGACTGCGGATTCTTCCCGACCGGGATCGTCGCGACCACCTTGTCGGTGTTCGTGTCGATCATCGTGACTGATTGCGAGTCGTAGTTGACGTTGGCCACCAGCGGCTTGGTGGGGTGTACGGAGAGCGCGTGCGGACTGGTGCCGACCGGGACCTGCGCGGTGACCGTGTCGTTCGTCATGTCCAGCACCGAGACCACGTTGGACTCGTGGTTGGCCATGTAGGCCTTGGTGCCGTCCTTGGAGAGCTCGATCCAGTGTGGGTTCGCCGGGACCTTGATTTCCTTGGTCACCTTCAGCGAGGCGGTGTCGATGACGGAGAGGGTGCCCGAGTCGTGGTTGGGCACGTACAGCAGCCGCCCGTCACGGGTCACGGCGCAGCGAAACGGCCGGGTGCGCACTGGGATCGTGGCCACCACCTTGTTGGTGGTGGTGTCCAGCACGCCGACGATCGCGATGGTCCTGGCCTCGTCGAAGATGCTGATGTAAATGCGACGCCCGTCCGGTGAGAACGTGAGGAACTGCGGCGGGCCGGCATCCACCGGGATCGTCGCGATCACACGATTGATCGAGGTGTCCATCACCGTGACGATCTTCGCGGCTCCGTTGGCCACGTAGATGAGGCGGCCGTTCGGCGACACCGAGGCGAATTGCGGCGTCGCCCCGATCGCGATCGGCGCGTCCAGGCTGGGAATCGGCACGCTGGCCACCACGGTCTGCGCGGCCGGCGGCGGGGCCACCGCGGCCGGGTTGGACACCGAGGTGGCGTCCCCCTCCGGCGGCGTGGAGCGGAACGCATTGATCACGAAGACGGTGCCGAACACCACCGCGAGCGCCGCCGCCAGGGCCAGCATGCCCAGCGCGACCAGCTGCCACTTCGGCACCCCGGGGCGCTCGTGCTGGGGCCCCGAGGCCGGCCCGCGCTGCTCGTACCCGCCGCGCGGAGGGCCGGGGGGCGGACGTCCGCCCGGCGGGCCGCCCATCGGCTGGCCGCCGCGGGGCGGACCGGGTGGGCGCCCCGAGCCGGGACCGGCATACCCGGGCGGCCCCCAGCCCCCGGACGGCGGACCCGCCGGAGAGCCGGAGCTCTGGGTGGGGATGGCCGCTGTGGGCGGATCGATGGGCGCCCTCGGCGGCGATTCGGCGGGCGGGGCGGCCGAGGCGGTCGCCGGGGGCGGCGCGCCGGCCCTCGGCAGGTCCGGCGGCCTCGGCTCCTGACGAGCCGGGGCGACGTCGACGCCCGACACCGCCCAGGCCGGCTCGGCCCCGTCCGCGCCGGGCAGGTGACCGATCCGGGTGCCGTTTCCGTTCGATCCGTTGGATCGGTTCGTGCCCTTGGAGGCGCGCACCGCGGCACCGGAGGGGACCCCGGCCAGCGTCGCCGCGCCGAGCGCGACCGCGTACTTGGGGTGGGTGTCCACCACGGTCGGGCGGCCCATCTCCTCGGAGACCATCCGGGCCACCAGCGGAATTCGCGACGAGCCACCCACCAGCAGCACCGCGCTGAGCTGGTCGGGCGACACCCCCGCCGAACGCAACGTCCTGGACAGCGCGCCGATGGTCGACTCGATCGGAGCGCGGACCATGTCCTCGAACTCCGAACGGGTCAACCGGACATCGAAGTGCCGCCCGGGCAGGAACACCGGGAGCACCGTCTCGGTGTCCGCCGAGAGCGCCTCCTTGGCCAGAATGCAGTCCTGGCGCAGCCGGGCCAGCGCGATCGTGGTCTGCGGGTCGCGCATGTCCAGCTCGCTGAGGGAGCCGCCGGCGGTGAAGTTGACGTGCGACAGGATCGCCTCGTCGAAGTCCACCCCGCCCAGCCGCTCGATGCCCTCCGGGGTGCCTAGGATCTCCACGCCATTTGCCCGCTTGCACAGCACGGTGGCGTCGAACGTGCCGCCGCCGAGGTCGTACACCGCGACGATCTCCCCGTCGTCCAGCTCGCGGGAGGCCGCGTAGTGCGCCGCGGCCGCCTCCGGCTCGGTGACCAAGGTCACGTCGGACAGGCCGGCCAGATTCGGCACTTCTTCGAACAGACCCCGGCGGAACGGGCCCCAGTTGGCCGGGTGGGTCAGCACCACCCGTTCCGGCGGGACCCCCTCGGTTTCGGTCACCTTGCGGATGACGTCGCGCAGCAGCGAGCCGAGCAACCCGGTGACCGCGTGCGGCTCGCCGCCCAGCATCACCGGCGTGGGGTCACCGAGGCGCCGCTTGAACTCACGACCGACACGGTCCGGGCTGCTCACAGCGCGCCGTCCAGCCGCGTCACCGGTGACCAGCTCGCCGTCGTCGCGCAGGTACACCACAGCGGGGGCGACCACCGAGCGGTCACCTAGTGTGAACATCTCCACCTGAGTAGGGTGGGCTACGGCGGCCGCCACGAATGTGGTACCGAGGTCGACGCCGAGGTTGTAGGCCACTTCACCCCTCCCTGGATGGGGACCCATCCTAGCCGGGGCCGCGCCAGCAGATCGAGTCAAATGCGAACCAACCGCAGCCGTCTGACCAGCGAGTTCATCGCCGTTATCAGAGCGGTACACCAAAGAGGGTGGGGATTACCCCACCAGCTGGGGGGGTTGGCACCCTTTCCGTCCCGCCGCGTCGCCGGGACACTTGATCGATGACCCCGGCGTCTCCCCGGCAGGACGGCGAGCGGTCCCCGAATGGCCTGCCGGTCGGGGGCCCACAAATGCTGCCAGTAGCCGGGCCGGTCACCCGGCTGCGCGAGGCCCCGGGCGAGGATCCGGACGAGAACACCGGTGACGCCCAGCGACGGCGGGAATCCGATCAGTGGCTGCGCCGGCGGCTGCTGGAGCGTCAGCTGCACGACGGGGCGTCGCTGCGCATCTCCGCGTTGGCGTTGCGCCTCGGCCTGTTGCGGGACCAGGCCCCGTTCGACGAGGCGGATTGGGAGAACCGGATCGGCCAGCTGCAGGACGAGCTGCACGCGGTACTCCAGGAGCTCCGGGAGGTGGCCGGCAAGATCTATCCCCCGTTGCTGGACCAGGCCGGGCTCGGTCCGGCGATCCGCGAGGAGGCCGACCGGCTGGGCGCCGAGCTGGAGATCGAGGTGGCGCCCGAACTCCCCCGGCGGCGGTTCGGGCCGGTGGCCGAGGGCGCGGCCTACTTCGCGGTGGCGGAGTGCCTGGCCGCGCGGCCGGACGAGGCCCTGCCGGCGCTGCGGGTGAGCATCAGCCGAGACGAGAACGACCTGGTCATGGTGGTTTCCGGGGTCGGAGCGCGACACCTGCGATTGATGCTTGACCAGGCCCGCCCGCTGGGCGGCACGGCCGACCTCGCCGAGGGCGGCACTCCGGAGACAGGAACGATCACAATGAGGATTCCATGCGAGTAGCGCTGGCCGAGGACGGTGCCCTGTTCCGCGAGGGCCTACTGATGCTGCTGAGGGCCGCCGGTCACGAGATTGTCGGCTCGGTTGCCGGCGGCGACGAGATGGTCGCGCTGCTGGCCACCGAACAGGCGGATGTGGCGATTCTGGACATCCGGATGCCACCCGAGCCGGACGGTGGGCTCACCACGGCGGAGCGGCTGCGCGGTCTTTACCCGCAGATGGGCCTGCTGTTCCTGTCGCACTACGCCGAGACGCACTATCTGATGCGGATCCTGGAGATCGGCACCGAGAGCATCGGCTATCGGCTCAAGGAGAAGGTGGGCAGCGTCGACGTGCTCACCGACACGCTGGACCGGATCCACAACGGCGAGATCGTCATCGAACCGGTGCTGGCCAAACGGCTGGTGGAGCGGCCAAGGGGAGAAAAGAAGGACGTGGTCGCCTCGCTCTCGGATCGGGAGACGGACGTACTGCGGCTGATGGCCGAGGGCCGGTCCAACAACGGCATCGCCGGGCAGCTCTTCGTCACCCCGAAGGCGGTGGAAAAGCACATCGCGAACATCTTCGGCAAGCTCGGGCTGCACACCGACACCTCCGAGCACCACCGCAGGGTGCTCGCCGTACTCACCTACCTGCGCTCCCAGCGCACCGAGGTGTAAGGGTGGCCAAGCGGTAGGTACGGCGGCCCAGGAGGGCGGGTTGACACCATCGCGTGTCACCCGTCCACACATCGAGCTTGGCTGCGCGGGCCTGGCCCCTTAGCGTGTGCCCGACGGCTCTGACCAGTGGGTGCGCGATGAATAGGACGCTCGTAGCGAGATCGCTGCGTCTGCTCCTGGTGGCGTGCTTCGTGGCGGTGGCCTTTCCACTGGTGATCGGCGCGCTGAGCGCCCTGGTGGGGCAGACGGGGACGGCCGCGGTGCTGGTGCCGTTCGTGGCCGCCGGCGCCGCCGTCGCCGCGCTGCCCATCGTGCTGTCCGTGGTGGACCGGCTGGTGCGACAGCTGGCCAGGGACTCCACCACCACCCCGTACTCCGCGTTGGCCGAGGCGGCCGCCCGGATCCGCGGCGGGTCCCTCGAACAGGCGCTGCCCGGATTGGCCAGGGTGCTTGCCGAGGGCACCGACGCCCAGCGAGCCGAGCTGTGGCTGGTGGTGGAGGACAAGCTGGTGAGCGCGGCCAGCTACCCGCCACTGGCGGAGGGCGCCGAGCCGCGCACGGTCTCCAACCTGGCAATGCTGCTCAGCCGGCCGGACACCGACCACGTGGTCCCGGTGCTCGACGGGCCGGTGTTGCGGGCCGTGCTGGCCATCGGTAAGCCGGGGCGCCCGGTCACTCCGGCCGACCTGCGGCTGATGCAGGACGTGGCGAACGGCGCCGGGATGCTGCTGCGCGGCGTACAGCTGAACGCGGAGCTGGAGGAGCGCGTCCGGCGGGCGGACGAGCTGGCGGCCGAGCTGCATGCGTCTCGGCAGCGGCTGACCCAGGCCAGGCACGTGGAGCGGCGTCGGCTGATCAGCGAGCTGGGCAACGCGACCACCGACCGGTTGGCCACCCTGCGCGCCGATCTGGCCGACGCGGAAAGCGCGCTGGCTCCGCCCGAGGAAGAGCCGAAGGACGAGGACGAGGACGAGCGGGCAGCGTCCGAAACCGGCGAGACGGCCGCCCGAGCGTCCGCCAAGGACGGCTCCGCTCGAGACGATTCCGACGACGATTCCGATGAAGACGAAGACGAAGACGACGAGGACGAGGACGAGGAGCCGGCCTCGACGGGTGCCGAGGCGGCCCAGCGGGCCATCCAGCGTGCCCGGGTCCGGCTGGACGAGCTGCTGGACCGGTTCCGGGTGATCGCCAGGGGCGTGTACCCGGCGGTGCTGCGCGACCAGGGCCCGTACGGCGCGCTGGACGAGTTGGCCACCGATATGCCCCGGCTGGTCCGGTTGACCGGCGCCCTGACCGATCGGTTGGCGTGGGAGGTCGAGTCCGGGATCTACTATCTCGCCGCGTCGGCCATGCAGCAGTTGGCCGCGCGGGACGGGGACCAGCCGCTGCGGGTGCACCTGGCGCACGAGAACAACCAACTCTCCGTCGAGCTCGAGGATCCGACGCCGGACACCTCGCTGGACGAGCTGCGCGCCGGCCTGGCCCACGACGCGGAACGGCTGGCCGCCCTGGGCGGCGCCATGGTGATGTTCCAGGACGAGTCGGGCGGTACCCGGCTGCGCGCGTGGCTGCCCGACCGGCTGGAGCCGTCGGTGGACCTGATGAGCTCGGTCACCGCAAGGCCGGGCGCGTCATGACCACTCGTCGGGCCGAGGTCGCGCTGGCCACCGGGTACTCCCTGCTGCTCACCGCCTGTGTGGTGGTGTCCATCGGCTGGCTGGCGCTGGGCGCGCTGGTGGCGCTGGCCACCTACGTGCCGTCGATCGCCGCCCAGGTCAGCGAGCAGGCCGCCGCCGGGAGTGCGTGGGCGGCTGGCGTGCTCGAAGCCGTGCCGCGCAGCGAGCCACTCGGCCAAGCGGTGATGGACTACCTGTTCTCCGGGCTGAACCTGGTGATCGCCGCGGTGCTGCTGTTCCTCGGGATGCGCACCTGGGTCACCCAGCTGCTCGCCATCGCCATGATCGGCTCCGCCGGAGCGTTCAACCTGCAGGCACACGCGGCGGCGGTCGCGATGCAGACCGCGACCGGGCTGAACATCGGAACTGTCCACCAGATCCTGCTGCACGGGGTCGCGTGCGCGGCCTACGTCGTCGCGTTGCTGCTGCTTCCAGCGGGCCACTGGGAAATCGGCCCCAGGTCCGGGATGAGCCGGTGGGCAGTGGTCGGTGTGGGGGTCGGCACCCTGGTCGTGGTCGGGTTCGGCACCGCGCTGCTCCCGCACACGATCAGCTGCATCCTCTTTTTCGGCTTCGTGGTACCGCTGGCCGGGCTGGCGGTGCTGCCGAACAGGATCCAGAACGGCGCGACGGCCGAGCGGCGCACCCAGGCCCGGCTGCTGTTCAGCGTGCTGCTGGCCGCTTTCGTCACCTGCGTCGTGCTCGGTGTGCTCACGGTGCTGCTGTGGTACCTGGGCGAGCCGGGGCTGATGCTGGTGGACCCCACCGCACACACCGCCGCCGTCGCGGCCGCACCGGTGCAGGACGCCCCATCCGGGCAGCCCACCGCCTTGTTGTTCTGGTTCTCCCGGCTGTCCGCTGCCGGCATCGCGGCCGCCGTGCTGGTGGCCATCCGGCGCGGCGGGCTGTGGCAGGCGGAGCGGATGTTCAGCCGCGGCCTGGCGTCGATGATGGTGATCGTCCTGATCGGCGGCGGCTACGTGGTGATCAGCGCGGTGGCCGGCTGGCTACCGGGCACCGACAGCTCGGCTGGCCAGGTCATTGCCGCGGCGGCGGCCACCGGGCTGGCCGCGCTGGTGTTCCTGCCGGCGTATCTGCGCGCCGAACGGCTGGTGGATCGGTTGCTCTACGGTCGCCGGCCCACCCCGTACAGCGTACTGGCCGACGTGGCCGCGCTATCCAGGAGCAGCTCCACCGAGGGGCCCAACCTGGCCGGCGTGGCCGAGGCGATCGGCCGGGGGCTCGGCGCGCGCTCCTGCCGGCTGACCGTGCTGCGTCCCGGGCTGCGGGACCGCACCTACGCCTGGTCGGACGGCAGTGACAGCGAGCAGGGCGGTGCGGCGGACGATCATGTGGTGCTGCCCATCCGGCAGGGCTCCGAGCAAATCGGCTCGATCGCGGTGGACCGGGGCGCGGTGGCCGGACTGCACACCGAGCGCCGCACGCTGCTGGACGATGTGGCCGACAGCCTCGGGGCGATCCTGCAGGCCAGCCGCCTGGGCATCGAGCTGGAACGGCAGCTGCGCGCGGCGCTGGCGCACGCGGAGGAGATTGCGCTGTCCCGCCGGCAGGCGGTCGCCGAGATGGACAGCGAGCGGCGGATGATCGAGCGCGACCTGCATGACGGCGCGCAACACCACCTGGTCTCCCTCCGGCTGACGCTGGGGCTGGTCGAGCACGAGGTGGGCAGCGGAAAGCTCGCGCAGGCCAGGGAGCGGCTGGACCAGCTGAACACCCAGATCGGCACCACCGAGGCGGTACTGGCCAAGACCGCGTCCGGGGTGTCCTCCATCGTGCTGTCCAAACGCGGGCTGCCCACCGCGCTGGCCGCCGACCTGGCCGGCGCGGACCCACCCATCGCGATGAGCCTCGACGGCGGCGTGGACGAGCGCCGCTATCCGCCGGACATCGAGGCGGCGGTCTACTTCTGCTGCCTAGAAGCGGTGAACAACGCCCGCAAGCATGGGGCGGGCGCGCCGATTGCCGTCCGCATCTGGCTCAGCGACGGCGCGCTGCGGTTCAGCGTCCGGGACGAGGGCCCCGGCTTCGACGCCGCGGCGAGCACACAGTCCGGCGGGCGAGGGCAGCGCAACCTGCAGACCCGGATCGCCGGGGTGAGCGGTCGGATCGAGGTGATCTCCGCTCCCGGGGCGGGCACCACCGTGCAAGGCTCGGTGCCGGTGCCCGCCGAGCAGCCGCCCGGAGCGACCCAGCCGGTGCAACCCGAGACCCTGGATGCCCGTCCGGCGCCGGCCCAACTGGCTCCGCCGTCGCCAGCGGATCGGACGGCGCGGCCGCCGGCCGATCGGACGGCGGCGCCGCTCGCCGCGGCCGACACAACCCAGTGGATCGCCACCCAACCCGGCCAGCCAGCGCGGCCGCCCGAGCCCATCACCGAGCCGATCCATGCCCAGGCCTCGCCGGGGTGGGCCGCCGCGCAGGCCAACGCTGCCACGCAGGTCATCGGCCAGGCGGCGACCGAGGCGACTCAACAGATCAATCCGCAAGCCCCACCCGAGCCCGCCTCACCCGCCCAGCCGTCCGCCGACGCGCCCAAACCGACTCCCGCCCCACCGCTACCCGCCGCGGCCAAACCAGGCGCCGCCCCACCGCGACCCGCCGCGGCCGCACAGCCAGTCGATGTGCCACCGCTGCCCGCCGCCGCCAAACCACGCGCTGCCCCACCGCTCCCCGCCGCAGCCAAGCCAGGCGCTGTGCCATCAGTGCCCGCCGCCGCCAAACCAGGCGCTGCGCCACCGCTCCACGCCGCAGCCAAGCCAGGCGCTGTGCCACCACTGCCCCCGACGGCAAAGCCGAGCCCGAGCCCGCGCACCGCCGAGGGGCCCAAGCTGGGCCCCGCCCCGCCACTGCCCGCCGTGGCAAAATCCGGCTCCGTCCCACCGCTGCCAGCTGCAGCCAAGCCGAGCCCCACCCCGCGCACCGCCGACGCACCCACACCGAGCGCCACCCCGCCGCTCCCCGCCACGGCCAAATCAGGCTCTGTCCCACCGCTACCCCCGACGGCCAAGCCGGCCGCTGTCCCACCGCTACCCCCAACGGCTCAACCGACCGCTATCCCACCATTGCCCCCAGCAGCCAAACCACGTCCCAGCCCACGCGCCGCCGACCCGGCCACACCGAGTCCCGTCCCACCGCGGCCCGCCACGGCCAAACCAGGCTCTGTGCCACCGCTCCCTCCGGCGGCCAAGCCCAGCCCCACCCCACGCACCGCCGACACACCCACACCCACATCCAGCCCCGCCCCACCGCTCCCTCCCGCGGCCAAAGCGGGCTCTGTCCCACCGCTGCCACCGGCAGCCAAACCGAGCCCCACCCCACGCGCCGCCGACGGGCCCAAGCCGAGCCCCGCCCCGCCACTGCCCCGCACGGCGAACCCGAGCCCCACTCCACGGCCAACCGGCGCAGCCAAGCCAAGCCCGGCCCCTCGGACGACGGACTCCCCCAAGCCGACCCCGACCCCACGGCCAACCGGCGCACCCAAACCGAGCCCAACGGTGATCGGAACCCAACCCGCAAATGGGGATCGCTCGCTACGCGGCCAGGCCCTTGGGCTCATCCGGGCCGCGCAGGCGATCTATCCGGCCGGGCCCGAGAGCGTGCGGTTGGCCGAGTTGGCCAGGCAGTTGAGCGAGCCGTACCAGGTAGGGGTTCTGGGGGTGGTCGGATCGGGCGCGTCGACGTTGCTCCGGGCACTGCGCCGGCAGCCGTTCAACCCGCCGCTGGAGCTGCTCGACCGGGAGGCGCCAGACCAGTCTCCGGTCGCGCGGATCGCCGTGCTTCGCGGACCGGGCCGGGAGGACGCCGCGCTGTTCGAGCCGCCAGCGGGGTCCACCCTGCCCGGACCGCTGCCCACTGTTGGGGTTCTGGCCCGCGCGGACGAGCTCGGCGGCTCGGGCGCGGACGCGCTGCAGCGGGCGAACCAGATTGCCGATGAGTACCGTGAGGACCCGGATATTCGCCGGCACTGCCAGGCCCTGGTCCCGGTGGCCGGGCTGCTCGCGCTGGCTGGCAGCAACCTCGACGAGGCGGCGTACCGGACGCTGTGCGAGCTGAGCGAGCGGTCGTCGGCGGGGATGCCCGAGAAGATCAGCCCGGAGCTGCTGGCGAAGTTCGGCCGGTTCGGCGTGGAGCAGGCCGTGCGGCTGATCCGCGGCGGCGAAGCGCCCGACCCCGCCACGCTGGGGGAGGAGCTGGTGCGACTCAGCGGATTGACTCGGCTGCACGAGTTGTTGGTCTGGCGGTTTGCCCGGCCGACTCAGGCGCTCCGGGTGCGTGCCACGTTGGCCGAGCTGGAGACCCTGGTGCGGACCTCCACGGAGGGTGGCCCACGCATCGGTGACCTGCTGTATCAGCTCGAGCGGACTCGCTTCGGGGCGCACGAGCTGATCGAGATCGATCTCGCGGACGCGCTGCAATCCGGCACACTGCGGCTGCCCGATGTGGACCGGCACGCGGCAGAACAGCTACTCGGCGCCGACGGCGCGGAGCCACGAGCCCGGCTGGGGCTGGCCGAGGACGCCAGCCCGTCGGCCATCAAGGATGCCGCCGGTGAGCGACTGATGCACTGGCAACGCCTTGCCTCGCACCCGGCGACCACCTCGGCGGTGCGGGATGCCGCGCGGGTCCTGGTGCGCACCTGCGAAGAGCTGCTCTCCGCGCCAACGGGCTGATCGGACAACATCGAGCACCCAGCCGACGGCGCGAGTGCGACATGCGTCGGCCCGCACTGCCGTTTGTGCCCCACACACCCGTTGCGGTGGGTGTGCGGGGCACAAGCGGTGTGCGGGCCGTTCGACACGGTTAGTTGTCGGAGTCGCTCTTCTCGCTCTTCTTGCTCTCGCTCTTGCTCTTGCTCTCGCTCTTGCTCTCGCTCTCGCTCTTGCTCTTGCTGTCGTCCTTGCTCTTGCTCTCGACCTTGGGCTCACCCTTGATCAGGATCTGGCCGCGGCCTGGAGGCGGAGGCTGGTCAACCGTGCGGGGCCCCGTCGGCAGCTCGGCCTTCGGACCCGGTGCCGGAGGCTGAATCACCCGCTTGGTCTCGGACTTCTTCGCCTCGCCCGTCCCGGTATTGCCACCGTGGCTCGGATTGCCGCCTGTGCCGCCGGTACCGGTGGCCTTGCCCGGGATTCCAGGTCCGGTGCCCAGGTTGCCGGTTCCGGTGCCCAAGTTGCCAGTCCCGCCCTTGCCAGGCTCGCCACCCTTACCAGGCTCACCCTTGCCAGGCTCGCCACCCTTACCAGGCTCGCCACCCTTACCAGGCTCACCCTTGCCACCCTCGCCACCCTCGCCACCCTCGCCACCCTCGCCACCCTTACCAGGCTCGCCCTTGCCCCCGCCGTTGCCGTTCCCGTTGCCGTTCCCGTTCCCGTTGCCGTTGCCGTTGCCGTGGCACTTGTGCTTGTGGCAGTACTCATCGTCGTGGTCCCAGTCCGGGTGGTGTCGCCAAGGCCACCAGCGCTTACCGGGGCACTCCACCTTCTTGCCGTAGTGGACGTCGATGAAGGTGTACTTGGCGATCACCGTGGTGGTCGGCCGGATGACCGTGACGGTGGTCGGCTGGAAGGTCTTCCAAGCGGTGCCGACGTACTTGGCGGCCGGCTGCGCGGGCGGCGGGCCCAGCGGGTTGCCGGTGTAGCACTTCACCGTGGGGGCGCCGTAGCTGTCCACGAACACCGCGGTACCGGCCTGCAGCACAGCTGGGTACGGGCTGAACGTGCCCTCCGCGTAGCCGTAGCTGGTGACCGAGGTGTCCGAACGCAGCACCACCGGGGTGAGTGTGCCGACGAAATCAGAGATCTTGTCCGGAGTGATGCCCATGGCGCTGGACCACGCGGAGGCTCGCGGCGGGTCCGCCTGCAGATTCGTCGTCATCGACTGCACGTCACAGCTGGTCTGGTTGCCGGTATCCCCATACAGCCCTGGGGTGTCGCTGGTGAACTGACCGCCGGTGCTCACTGGAGTCGTGAGTGTCTGATCTGTCCCGACCGGCGTCATGAACGGGTTATCCCCGGCAGACGAGGTCGGTTCGAGCTGCACCTCGGAGGCCGACTTGGTCGGCTTCGCCGAGATCTTCCCCGCGGGGGCCGCCGGACCGGCGATCAGCGCGCCCACGCCGACCAGGATCGCGAAGGCGGCGAGCAGGACCACGACCGTGGTGCGGACCGAGATCCCCTGGCCACCTGATCGGCCGCGAGGCGGGGGGCCCGGCGGGGACGGCGGGCCGTAGGGATCGACGGTCATTTAGGGGCTCCTCGGTGCGGTGCGTTGCCCAGCTCTGTTGCTAGAAACGGTGTCACCGGAGCCGCGCTGATTCGATGGTGTGCTCCCCCGAGCACGCTGAGCGGTACCCCCTAGTCCCAGTAGGGTTCTCCCCCACCGTGTGCAGGCGAGATCACCCGGCCGCGTGGGCCTTTTCTTGACCATTCATGCAGCCAGACATTACGACATTTGGCCTAATGCCTCACGGCGATCAGCAGATAAGAAACCGGCTCGGCACCGCGATTTCGCGGAATGCCGAGCCGGCCTGATGGAAACGTCAGAACGACAGCAGCCGGTCGAAAAACTCCCGATACCGGCCGAACGCCAGCCGAAGGTCCTCGGTCGAGGATTGGTCGTCATCCAATCCGCGCTCCAGCTCGCCCCGCTGGCGGCGGAATACCTCCTCCAGCTCGTCGAGCACGTCACCGACCAGACCGTCCGCGTGCCGCACCGCGTGCCGAGGGTCGTCGACGAAATCGCCCTTGAGCTCGTTCCACCGGTCCCGGTAGGAGCGCGCCCGGTCCGGCGCGATCAGGGCACTGGCCCGCGAGTCCGCGGCCGCGCCTCCAGCGCCACCCTCGGCGCCGGCGGCAGACTCGGTCGCGGCAGACCCGGTGCCCGCCGCAGACCCGGTGCCCGCGGCGGACTCGCTGCCGGAGCCGCTGCCAGTGCCAGGCTCGGTGCCATTCGCCTGATCACCGCGGCCGGTGCTCGCGCCGTCACCGCCGCGATCCGAGAACTCGGTGCCGCCGGCTCCCTGGTCGCCGGCATCGTCGGCGGTCTCCGCGTCGCGTCCCACCTGGTCGAAACCAGGTCTCGACTCGTCGGTGCCGTCTGCCCCGCGGTAGGTGTCGCTTCCCATACTGGCGCTGCTCTCCGCGCCGCCACGCCCCATCGCATCGGCCTCGGACCGCTCGGCGCCGCCGGCCAACTGCTCGTCTCCTGTCCCGGAACTGTCCGTGCGGGTCTCCGTGTGCACGTCGCCGCTTTCGGACTGCATGGCGCGGTCTTCCGCGTGCTCACCGCTGGCCAGCTGCTCTGCTGCGTCTTTCGGGCCACCCTCGACGGTGCCGGTTGCCTCGCGAGTGCTGTCCTGGGTGGTCATGCGCCGGCCTCCCGCCCGTTCCGGTCCGGGGTAGTCCGCCCCTGCCCGTTCAGCCCTCGGCCCGCGGTCTTCCGGTCACCGGTCTCCCGGTCACCAGTGCGACGGTCCGCGGTCTTCCGATCGACGGTCTCCCGGTCAGCGGTCCTCTGGTCACCGGGCTCGCGGTCAGCGAACTTTTCGCGATCGCCGCGCCGGCTGTCACTGACCCGGTCATCGCTGTCCCGGCGATCGGCAATCCGGCCACCGGTGCCACGAGCGGGTTCGTTCTCGTTGTGCTGCTCGGTCCGGTCGTCGTCCCCGAGCAGGGCCTCCACCAGGGACCGGTACGACGTGACCGCGCCGCGCAGATCCTCGGTGCTGGCTTCACCGCGCTCGTTGGCCCGGGAGATCCGGCGGGCCTCCCGGTATCGGGCGGTGACCACTGGGTAGCGCACCGAGAGGTCATCGGCGCGCTGATCGAAGTCGTCCACCGGGTAGCCGCGGGCCGTCATCACGTCGACCACCAGCAGATCGGCCTGGTGCACCGCCTTCCCGGGACCGTCCACGAAGTCCCGCTGCACGTCCGACCAGCGCTGCTCGAAGTGCCGCCGCTGGCCCGGGTCGAGGGTGCGTAGCTCGAGTTCCCGCTGGCGCTTCTCTCGAGCGCGCAGCTCGGACTCCGCGGAGCGGCGGTCGTCCTTCTGGTCGACCGCCCGGTCGTACTCGGGCCCGAATTGCTCTCTCAGCCGCTCCGATCGCCGCTTCTGTCCCTGTCGGAAGATCGCCACGCCGATGGCCGCGATTATGATCACCGCAATGACGATCACAATAATTAGTGTGCCACTATTCATGCGTAACGATTTCCCCGTAAAATCGCTTAGCAAGCCGCGTTGTGATGTGGGTCACACTATGTTTGTGGATCTATTATTGTGGTGAGAAAACTACGTTCTGATAAGGCGGTTAGTCGGGATCCGCAGCCAGCAGCTCGGCCACTCCGGCATTGATGAACGCGGTATCCACGGCGTTCGGGCCGCCGCCCGCGAAGTGCCCCCACACGCCCGGGATCACCCGCAGCTCAGCGTTCGGCATGTGGCTGACCGCCCACGCCTCGTCCTCCGGCGGGAAGTAGAGGTCCTTCTCCGCCGGCATGATCAATGCCTTCGCCCGAATGGAGCCGAGAGCCTGCTCCACCGATGTGAACCCCGGAGTGCTGCCCACGTCACCGCTCCACCAGGTGTCGAGCATAGTGAGCAGGTTGTTCGGGTCCCGGCCGTCCAGGAAGAAACCCTCCCAGAAGCCAACCGAAAAATCCTCCAGCGAGGTGTAGCCGAGCTCGCGCCATGCCTCGTTCCAGTAAAACGCCTGTGAGAAGCCCCATCCGGCGTAGATCCGGGCGAACGCCCGCAGCCCGCGCACCGGCCACTGGTCCTCGGGATACCAGCCCCCGGCGAACGCCGCGTCCGCGGTGAGCGCCGCGCGCAGCGAGTCCAGGAACACCTTGTTGTGCGGCGCGGTGCGCGCCGAGCCACAGAACGGCAGAATGCGCTCCACCATCTCCGGATGGCTAACCGCCCACTGGTAGGTCTGCCCCGCGCCCATCGACCAACCCACTACCAGCGGCAACTTTTCGATGCCGAATACTTCCGTCGCCAAGCGATACTGCGACTCCACGTTGTCCCGCACGTTGATCCGGGGGAACCGGGCACGGTCCCACGGCGGCGGGGTGTTGGACGGCGAGCTGGAGAGGCCGTTGCCCAGCATGTTCGGCACGATGATGAACCACCGCTCGGGGTCCAGCGCCATGCCCTCGCCGATCAGCCACTCGTTGTCCCAGTGCCGCCCGGAGTACCAGGTGGGGTACATGATCGCGTTGGACTTGTCCGCATTGAGCGTGCCATAGGTCTGGTAGGCGACCCGGGCCGGGCGCAGCGTGGCTCCGCATTCCAGGGTGAAATCCGGGATCTCGTGCACCTCGTAGGGCGCATCCGGGCCGGTCATGACGAGACCGCGCAGCTTCCCCGGTCGGCGGTGATCGGGCCGGCGGCCGACGGCTTGATGTCGAAGTCAAATATTGCCGTCGGAAGGTATAGCGAGCAGCACGCGTTCGGGATGTCCACCACGCCGCTCACCCGGCCCTCGATCGGCGCCGCGCCGAGCAGCAGGTACGCCTGCTCGCCGCTGTACCCGAACTTCATCAGGTAGTCCACCGCGTTCAGGCAGGCGTTCCGGTAGGCGACCGTGGCGTCGTTGTAGAGCTGGGTGTCCGTGGTGTGGTCCACCCCGATGCCGATGAACGTGACGAACTCCGAGTAGCGCGGCTCCACGTTGCCCGGCATCAGGATCGGGTTGGTGCTCACCCCGTAGGTGGCCATCCCTCCCTTGATCAGGTCCACGTGGAAGTCGATGAAGCCGCCCATCTCGATGGCGCCACAGAAGGTGATCTCCCCGTCGCCCTGGCTGAAGTGCAGGTCGCCACCGGAGAACAGCGCGCCGGGCACGTGCACCGGGTAAAACACCCGGGAGCCCCTGGTGAAGTTCTTGATGTCGTGGTTGCCGCCGTTCTCCCTGGCGGGGACGGTGCGCGCACCGTCCCGGGCGATCGCGGCGGCCACGTCGCCGGTGGCGCCACCGGGCAGCGTCTGGTCCTCCAGCGGAGGCAGCGCGAGCGGCGGTACCCGGTCCGGGTCGGTAGCGATGAGCGCCCGCTCGCGCGCGTTCCACCTGCCCAGCAGCTCGGCCGACGGCGCGGTGCCGAACAGCCCGGGGTGGGTGATGCCGGTGAACTTCACCCCGGGGATGTGCCGCGAGGTACAGGCCTGGCCGGAGAAGTCCCAGATGGCCTTGTAGGCGTCCGGGAACCGGTCGGTGAGGAACCCGCCGCCGTTGGCCTTGGCGAAGATGCCGGTGTAGCCCCACCCCTGGCCGGGCGCGTCGCCGACCTGCTGGGGCACCGGTCCCAGGTCCAGGATGTCGATGACCAGTAGGTCGCCCGGCTCGGCGCCCTCCACGTAGATGGGCCCGCTGAGCATGTGCGCCCTGGTCAGGTCCACGTCGCGGACGTCGTTGGCGGAGTCGTTGTTGCCGATCTGGTTGTCGGTCCACTCCCGGCATTCCACCCGGATGTCCTGGCCGGGGCGCACGCTCACCGCCGGCGGGATGTCCGGGTGCCACCGGTTGTGGCCGGGCACCGCCTGCTCGGCCATCGACTTGGCCTGGTCGACACTGAACACGACATCGGGCATGGCGAACCTCCGAAGCACGCGCCGCCAGACTCGGTCGGCACGGGTAGGTGCGAGTTAGGGACGGGGCAGCCGGGCATGCCGGGGGTCGGTGCTGATCGGGGTCCGGCGGTGGGACGGCGGCGTCGACGTCACCACCGCCGGTTGGTGTGCGCTGCGCTCCTGTGCATCCAGCGCGCGGCGCATCGCGGGGGCTACCGCGCGCAGGGCAGGGGCACCGAACACCCTCGAAGCGGGCCCCGCGCAGGTTGGGCACCGCTCGAGCTCGGACAACTCGGTCATGCTGCGCCGCACGTCGAACGGCCCGCACCGGGCACACCGGAAGCCGTACGTCGGCACCGCGTCACCTCAATCCACATGACTGTCATCAGAAATAGTGTCATTAGAAAGTATTCATGTGGACTTGCATCGTCAAGAGTGCGCGCCGAGGTGCAGGTGAGGCCCACACCACCCGTCGCCCCGCACACGCACGGCGCCCCCGCACGCCGTCACAGCCACGCCCCGCACAGCCACGCGCCGCACAGCCAGGCGCCGGAGTCAACGCTGTGCGGGGCGCCGACTACTCCGCGACTAACCGCCGCTGGTCAGCTCGGCCAGGACGTCGAACTCGAGCCCGTTGGCCCGGGCCAGGTAGATGTTCTGCAGCAAGTGGTTGCCGTGCATCCGGACGTCGCCCCGCGGCCCGGAGTAGGCCAACGCCTCGGCCGAGGCGATCATCGGGGCGGGGGCCAGCGCGCCGGCCCGCTCGGCCAACCGGGCCAGCAGCATGATCCCTTCGTAGCAAGATTCGCCCAGCGAGTTCAGCGCCGGAGCGTGCACGCCGAAGCGGCCCACGTAGCGGCGGGAGAAGTCCAGGCTGTCGGCCGTGGGCAGGGATTCGAAGTAGCCGGCCGAGGCGTAGAGCCCGACCGCGTTCGCCGCGCCGGTGGCGAGCAGCATGTTCTCTTCCATCAGCGGGCTGAACCGCACGCAGCTGGCGTCCAGCCCGGCGGCCGCGAACGCCCGGTTGAACTGCACCGCGTCCGACCCGACCAGAAACATCAGCACGCCGTCCGCCTCGCTGCGCGCCACTCGACGCAGCACCGCGCTGAAGTCCTGGGTGCCCAGCTTGACGAATACCTCGTCGGCGATCACCGCCCCGCAGCTCGGTGCATACCGCCGGGCCGCCGCCGCTGACACCCTCGGCCACACGTAGTCGTCGCCGACGATGCACCAGCTGCGGACGCCCAGCTCGGTGGACATCCAGCGCAGTGCGGGCAGCACCTGGCGGCCCGGGGTCTCACCGGCCAGGAACACCCCCGGAGTGGTCTCGCCGCCCTCGTACAGCGGCGAGTACACGTAGGGCACCCGCCCGGCGATCAGCGGCGCGATGCGCTGGCGGACCGCCGAGATGTGCCAGCCGGTGACCGCCTGCACGGCGCCGTCCGCGACCAGCCCGGCAACTTCCGAGGCCACCACGTCGGGTGGCGCTCCACCGTCCACCACCCGCAGCCGCAGCTGCCGCCCGAGCAGCCCGCCGCCGGCGTTGATCTCCTCCTGAGCGAGCACTCCGCACGCCTCGCAGGACGGCCCGAACATGCCAGCAGGTCCGTCCAGTGGCACCACGAAGGCCACGTCCAGCATATCGCAGTCCGGCACACCGCGGTGGGGCACACCGCGGTCCGGCGCAGCCTCCGACCAGCGGCCCGGCGGCCAGTTCGGCCGCCACCCCGCCCGCCCCTCAGCCCGTGCGGCCACTACCGCCTCCGACGACTGGTCGAGGTCACTTCACCATTGTGACGCTACTTCGTTTCGGAAATGTTTATCCTGATGGGGTTGCTCGGCGAAAGGCGGAAGACGGGTGTCCGTACCAGTTCAGACCTCTCTGGCCGGACTGCTCGCCCAGGCACAGCACCGGGTCGGCCGGCGGATCGAGTGCGCATTGCGCGCCGCCGACATGAGCGCCGAGCAGTGGCGGGTGCTCACCCTGCTGGCCGATGGCGCGGGTCACCCGATGAGCGAGATCGCCACGTTCGCCATGGTGCCGGCTCCCACCCTGACCAAGATCGTCGACCGGTTGATCGACCGGGGCGTGGTCTACCGCCGGGTGGACACCGAGGATCGCCGGCGGGTGCTGGTGTTCCTCTCCTCCCGAGGCACGGAGCTCTACCGGCTGGTCGGCACGGACGTGGCGGTGGCCGAACGGGAGCTCGCCGACGCGCTGGGTATCGGGGACGCCAACCAGCTCGCCGAGCTGCTCATTCGACTGTTGGAGCAGCTCGACTAGGCGTCGAGGGCTGCTCTGGATGGCCGCCGGCGGGGTCACACTGGGCGCCTACGGCGTTGTCGCCGCCTTCCAGCAGATGCAGACTTGAGCTGGACTTAAGCCGCGGTTGGCGCAATTTCCCGACGATCAATGCCCGCGCAGACCTTGACGGGGGTCGCCACCACGAGCCCAATTATCCGATGACGCCACCGCCCGACGACGCGCGTGCCGCGGTCCAGCACACCGCGGTGCCCGAAGATCCCGACGAGCGCCGGCTGCACGAGCTCGGCTACGCCCAAGAGCTCCGCCGCTCGATGTCCGCATTCAGCAACTTCGCGGTCTCGTTCACCATCATCTCGATCCTGTCCGGCTGCCTGACCCTGTACGGCTACGGGATGGCCACCGGCGGCCCGTCGGTGATCGTCTGGGGCTGGCTGGGCGTCGGGTTACTGACCCTGTTCGTCGGGTTAGCCATGGCCGAGGTGTGCTCGGCCTACCCGACCGCGGGCGGGCTGTACTTCTTCGCCGCCCAGCTGGCTAGGAAGAACGTGGCGGCCTGGGCCTGGTTCACCGGCTGGTTCAACGTGCTGGGCGAGGTCGCGGTGACCGCCGGGATCGACTTCGGCGCCGCGTTCTTCCTGAACGCGCTGCTGGACCTGCAGTTCGGTTTCGGGGCCACCAAGGAACACACCATCCTGCTCTTCGGGCTCATCCTGTTGCTGCACGCACTGTTGAACACCGTCGGCGTGCAGGTGGTGGCGCTGCTGAACTCGATCAGCGTGTGGTGGCACGTGCTCGGCGTGCTGTTCATCGTCGGGGTGCTCGCCGTCGTGCCCGAGCACCACCAGTCGGCCGGCTTCGTGTTCGGTCATTTCGAGAACCAGACCGGCTGGGGCTCCACGATCTACGTGGCCGCGCTGGGTCTGCTGCTGGCGCAGTACACCTTCACCGGCTACGACGCCTCGGCGCACATGATTGAGGAGACCAAGGGGGCGGCCACCGCCGGCCCGCGTGGCATCGTGATGTCGATCCTGGTCTCGCTCATTGCCGGGTGGGTGCTGCTGGTCGGGCTGACCTTCGCCATCCAGGACTACGACGCCGAGCGCACCTCGGCCACCGGGGTGCCGCCGGCGCAGATCTTCATCGATGCCGCCGGCAACGCGCTGGGCACGGTGCTGTTGGTGGTCGTGATCGTCGCGCAGCTGTTCTGCGGGATGGCCTCGGTCGCCGCGAACTCCCGGATGATCTTCGCGTTCTCCCGGGACGGCGCGCTGCCCGGCTCCCGGGTGTGGCGGAAGGTGGGCACCAAGACTCGGCTGCCCAACAACGCCGTGTGGCTGGCCGCCGCCTCCGCGTTTGTGCTCGGGCTGCCCTACCTATGGAACTCCACCGCCTACGCGGCTGTCACCTCGATCGCGGTGATCGGGCTGTACATCGCCTACGTGATCCCGTCGTACCTGAGGCTGCGGGCGGGCGAGACCTTCCAGCCCGGTCCGTGGAACCTGGGCCGCTGGGGGCGCCCGGTGGCCATGGTCGCAGTCGGCTGGGTGGTCGTCATCGTGATCCTGTTCATGCTGCCCACGTCCAGCCCGGTGACCGCGGCGACGTTCAACTACACCCCGCTGGCGGTGCTCGCGGTGCTCGGTTTCGCCGGAATCTGGTGGCTCGTTTCGGCCCGCAAGTGGTTCACCGGGCCGCGTCGGCAGGGCAATATCGACGAACTGATCGAGCTGGAAAGCCATGTGGGGGAACGCGAGTGAAGAAGGCATCAACCACCGCCGGGCCACTGAACGCGACCGGATCGCTGCACCATCGCGAGGGCATGCTCACCGCGGGCGAGCTGCGCTCCACCATCGACACGCACAGCATCCACACCGTCCTGCTGGTGCTGGTGGACATGCAGGGCCGGTTGCAGGGCAAGCGCTGCTCGGCCCGGTACTTCCTGGAGGAGGTGCTCCCGCACGGCGCCGAGGCGTGTAACTACCTGCTCGCGGTGGACGTGGAGATGAACACCGTGGACGGGTACGCGCTGACCTCCTGGGAGCAGGGCTACGGGGACTTCGAGTTGGTCCCGGACCTGACCACGTTGCGCCGGGTGCCCTGGCAGCCAGGCACCGCGCTGGTCTTCGCCGACCTGCGGCTGTCGTCCGGGGAGCCGGTGACGCCGTCGCCCCGCCAAGTGCTGCAGGCCCAGCGCGAGCGGCTCGTCGAGCGGGGCTGGCACGCCCTGGCCGGCACCGAGCTGGAGTTCATCGTCTACACCGACACCTACGAGGACGCCTGGCGCTCCGGCTACCGCGACCTCACCCCGGCCAACCTGTACAACCTGGACTACTCGATCCTGGGTACCTCCCGGATCGAGCCGCTGCTGCACGCGATCACCGCCGGGATGAGCGGCGCGGGGCTGTACGTGGAGTCGGCCAAGGGCGAATGCAACTTCGGGCAGCAGGAGATCGCCTTCCGCTACGACGAAGTGCTGGTCACCGCGGACAACCACGCGCTGTACAAGAACGGCGCCAAGGAGATCGCCGCCCAGCAGGGCTGTTCGCTGACCTTCATGGCCAAGGTGGACGCGCGGGAGGGCAACTCCTGCCACATGCACCTGTCCCTGCGCGACCACGCCGGCAACCCGGTGCTGTCCGGGCCGGACGGCGAGATGTCCACCATCGGTGAGCACTTCCTGGCCGGTCAGCTAGCCGCGCTGCGGGAGTTCGCCCTGCTGTTCGCGCCGAACGTCAACTCCTACAAGCGCTACGCGCTGGGCAGCTTCGCACCGACCGCGATCGCCTGGGGCCGGGACAACCGGACCTGCGCGCTGCGGCTGGTCGGGCACGGGCCGTCGCTGCGGGTGGAGAACCGGGTACCGGGCGGCGACGTGAACCCGCACCTCGGGCTGGCCGCCGTGATCGCCTCCGGGTTGCACGGCATCGAGCGGGAGCTGCCGCTGCCGGACCCCTGCGTCGGGAACGCCTACAACTCGGGCGCGCCCACCGTGCCCACCACGCTGCGCGAGGCGCTCGCCGAGTGGGAGTCCAGCGAGCTGGCCAAGGAGTGCTTCGGCGAGGACGTGGTGGCGCACTACGCGAATATGGCCAAGGTGGAGCTGGCCGCGTTCGACTCGGCAGTGACCGACTGGGAGCGGGTCCGGGGGTTCGAGCGGCTCTGACCGGGCCTCAGGTAACCACGTACCGCCGCGCCCGGCCCGGGCATTAAGTTGTCGATGTGAGCAGGCTTGACGATCGGGTCGCGGTGATCACCGGGGCGGGCAGTGGAATCGGGTTGGCCGCCGCGCGACGGCTGTCCAGCGAGGGCGCCCGCGTGGTCTGTGTGGACATCGACGGGGACAGCGCCGCCGCCGCGGCCAAGGAGGTCGACGGGCTGGCCGTGCGGGCCGACGTCACCGTCAAGGATGACGTGGAGCGGATCTACGCCACCGCCGACGAGACGTACGGGCGGATCGACGTCGCGCTGCACAACGCCGGCATCTCCCCGCCCGACGACGACTCCATCCTGACCACCGGCCTGGATGCCTGGCGCCGGGTGCAGGAGGTCAACCTGACCTCGGTGTACCTGTGCTGCCAGGCCGTGCTGCCCTACATGCGGCGGGCCGGCACGGGCTCGATCATCAACGTGGCTTCGTTCGTCGCGGTGATGGGCTCGGCCACCTCGCAGATCTCCTACACCGCGTCCAAGGGTGGCGTGCTGGCGATGAGCCGCGAGCTTGGCGTGCAGTTCGCCAGGGAGGGGATCCGGGTCAACGCGCTCTGCCCCGGGCCGGTGAACACCCCGCTGCTGCGGGAGCTGTTCGCCAAGGACCCGGAGCGGGCGCAGCGCCGGCTGGTGCACGTGCCGATGGGCCGCTTCGCCGAGGCCACCGAGATCGCCGGCGCCATCGCGTTCCTGGCCAGCGACGACTCCTCGTTCATCACGGCCTCGGAGTTCCTGGTGGACGGGGGCATTTCCGGCGCGTACACCACACCGCTGTGACCGCCATGGGAGACGGCCGCCGCCCGCTGATTGCGCTGACCACCTATCACGAGCCGAGCACCTGGGGTGTGTGGCGGGATGTGCCGGCCGCGCTGCTGCCCTGGGCGTACGTCCAGCGGGTCAGCGACGCCGGCGGGGTGCCGATCCTGCTGCCGCCAGTCCCGTCGACCGTGCCGGACGTGCTGGTCCGGGTGGACGGATTGCTGCTGACCGGTGGGCCGGACATTGACCCCGAGCGCTACGGAGCGCCCCGTGACCCGGCCACCCAGCCCCCCCGGGTGGCTCGGGACGAGGCGGAGTTGGCCGCGCTGGCCGCCGCCGAACGGCACGGGCTGCCGGTGCTGGCGATCTGCCGGGGCGCCCAGCTGCTCAACGTGTCCCGAGGCGGCACGCTGCACCAGCACCTGCCCGGGCACGCGCCCCGTACCCCCGGCCGCTACGACCGGAACGAGATCCGCATCGCCGCCGGGTCCCGGATGGCCGATGCGCTCGGTGAGTCCGCCAGCCTGTGCTGCGCCCACCACCAGGGCATCGACCAGGTCGGCGACGGGCTCAAAGCCGTGGCCTGGGCCGAGGACGGCACCATCGAGGGCACCGAAGACCCGTCCGCGGAGTTCATCGTCGGCGTCCAGGCGCACCCCGAGGAGGACTCGGAGACAGCCGCGCTGTTCGCCGCGTTCATCACCGCCGCCGGCTGAGCAGCCGCCGCTCCGGTTGCCGGCGGGCAGCGGCGCGTGAACGTCGGGCGTCAGGCGCGTCGGGCTTCAAGCGCGTCGGGCTTCAGGCGAGAGCCCGGCTTCAGGCACGCCCGATTTAACGCCACGGCTTGTTGATCAAGCGGCTCGTCGACTGCGCACCCCGCTTCGCATCGGCCGAGGTTCTCGTCGCCCGCAACACCCGCGTGCACCCGCGGCTGTCCGTGTACTACGGCACGCCCTCGGCGGCCGACCTGACCGAGGCCGGCGGCTGCCGGGTGACCACAGCCGAGCGCACGGCGTGGGATCTGGCCCGCCGGTTGCCGCTGGTCGAGGCCGTGGTGGCCCTCGACGCGTTGACCCGTCACGGTGCGTTCCTCCCGGCGGCACTCCTCGCCCGACGCGCCGCCAGCCCCGGCACGAAGCACAGCAGGCGGCTCACCGCGATCGTTGAGCTGGCCGATCCACGGGCCGAGTCGCCGACGGAGACCCGATTTCGAGTAAGTCTGGTGCGTGCCGGGCTGCCGCGCCCGAGGTGCAGTAGCGGATCGAGGACGAGCACGGTTTCGTGCTGGCTCGCGCGGACCTCGCCTACCCGTCCGCCAAGCTGGCCATCGAGTACGACGGCGACACCCATTTCAGCCGGCGGCGCGGGGAGACCGACCGGCAGCGGGACGCGGCGTTGGCCGGCTACGGCTGGCTGACGCTGCGACTCGGGCCGGACGACGTCGGCGCCGCTCCGACTTACCAGCGGATCGACGATCTGCTCGCCGACCGCTCGCCGGCCCGCCATCGCGGCTAACAAATTCCGCGACGCGCCCTGACAGAATCCCCGACTGGCCGGGGTGAGCGGGCACGGCGACTCGCGGGGTGGGGACTAGGAGATGTGTTGGGAGCGGTCTAGGTCTGGTTCTAGGTAGATGATGCGGGCTTCGGGGACGGCGGCTCGGATGCGCTGCTCGGCGTCGTCGATGGCCTGGGCGACGTCCTCCAGCCGCAGCCCGGGGGGCATCGCGATCTTTGCGCCGATCAGCAGCTCGTCCGGGCCGAGGTACTGCGTCTTGATGTGCACCACCCGCTCCACCCGGCCGCCCTCCAGCGCCTGGGTGATGGTGCGCAGAGTGGTCGGGCCCGCGCCCTCGCCGATCAGCAGGCTCTTCATCTCGATGATCAGCACGACGGCGATGGCGCCGAGCAGCAGGCCGATGCCGACCGTGCCGAGCCCGTCCCACACGCCGTTCCCGGTGATCATCGCCAGCCCGACCCCGACCAGCGCGAGCGCCAGGCCGACCAGCGCGCCGAAGTCCTCCAGCAGCACCACCGGAAGTTCCGGTTGGGTGGACTCCCGGATGAACCGCCACCAGGAGCGGTTGCCCTTGAGCGGGCGCGACTCGTGGATAGCGGTCCGGAAGCTGTACGACTCCAACACGATCGCCACGGCCAGGATGCCGATGGCCACGAGCGGGGACTCCACCGGGTGCGGGTCGGCGATCTTGTGCACGCCCTCGTACAACGAGAACACCGCGCCAAGGCTGAACAGCAGCAAGGCCACCACGAACGAGTAGAAGTAGCGGTCCCGGCCGAAGCCGAACGGGTGCTCCGCGGTGGCCTCCCGCTCGGCGCGCTTCTTACCGAGCAGCAGCAGCCCCTGGTTGGAAGTGTCCGCCACCGAGTGCACCGACTCGGCCAGCATCGAGGACGACCCGGTGACCAGGTACCCGATGAACTTTGCCACCGCGATGCCCGCGTTGGCCGCCAGCGCGGCGATGATCGCTCGAGAACCGGATCCGGCCGACATGCTGGCGCTCCTCGGATTGATCGCTTGGTACCGGTGATCCTAAGTGGACCGCCCCGGCGAGGGCGCGGGGCGGTACAACCCGTCGGTGGCCAGGAACAGCTGCGCCGGCCCGTCCACCGACGCGGCCTTGACCTCCACGTCCTTCGCGTCCAGCCACACCGAGTCGCCTCGGCGCAGGTTGATCGAGCGACCCGAGCCGGCCGACACCTTGACCGAACCGGCCGTGCACAGGGCGATCCTGGGCCCGGCCTCGGGCAGCGAGACCACGTCCCCCTCGTTCCCGTTGGCCCAGTCCAGCCGCCACAGCCGGAACTCCTCGACCTTGGTGTCGTAGCGGGTGATCGGGCCATCGGTCACGCCGAACACGTGCGGCGCGGGGCCGGCGCTGAAGTTCAGCACCCGCAGCAGCTCCGGCACGTCGACGTGCTTGGGGGTCAGCCCGCCGCGCAGCACGTTGTCGGAGTTGGCCATCAGCTCGATGCACGCCCCGGACAAGTAGGCATGCAGCACCCCGGCATCCTGGAACAGCGCCTCCCCGGGGGCCAGAGTGACCCGATTGAGCAGCAGCGCGGCCAGCACTCCGGCATCCCCGGGATAGCGCTCGGAGAGCTCCAGCACGGTGCGCGCCTCGGCGATGAACCGGGCGGCGGTGGGCGACTCGCCGGAACTGGCCCGGCGCAACAGACCGACGCAGCCCTCCTGCACCGCCGGCACCAGCTGGTCCAACACCCCTTGTGGCAGCGTGATCCAGGTGCTGAACAGCGCCCGCAGCCCGTGCTGGTCGGGCTGGCCGGCGAGCAGTTCGACGTGCCCGGACAGTTGCGGTACGTCCAGCTCGCGGAGCAACTCGACGGTCGTCGCGGGCTCGCGGAAACCGGTCAGCGCGTGGAACTCGCCCAGCGCGCAGACCAGCTCTGGTTTGTGGTTCGGGTCCTTGTAGCTGCGCCGGGAGTGGTCCACCGGGACGCCTTCGGCATCCTCCCTGGCATAGCCGGCCGCCGCATCCGCCTCGGTCGGGTGTGCCTGCAGGCTCAACGGCTCCTCGGCGGCCAGCACCTTGAACAGGAACGGCAGCCGACCCTCCCAGCGCCGGGCACCGTCCTCGCCCAACCGGCCGGCCGGGTCGCGGGATATCTCCTCGAACAGGGACCGCCGCTGCCCGTCGGCAGCGACCAGATGGGACGGGTCGCCGGGGTGCGCGCCGAGCCACAGCTCCGCCTCGGGGTGCGGGGAGGGCACCTCTCGGCCCAGCAGATCGGCGATCACTGTCCGGGACCCCCATGCGTACCTGCGTACCGGGTTGTCCAGTAGCTCCATCGTTATCCGAAACCTAACCGCTGACGGTATGTGGGAAGTACTCGATCGTGGAGGATCCGCGCGCTCGTCACGCGGGCCCGGAGAGCTGCCTCGCTCCGTCCGGGTCAGTGTGCAGATCGGCATTCAGATCAGGACCCAGTACCGCCCCGGCCAACCCCAGATAGAGGGCGGCCAGGTCGAACCGGGTGGCCAGCACCGCCGCGCGTCGCAGGGCAGCGTTCGGCAATCCCGGAGGGATCTCCTCCACTGGGTGCAGTGTGTCCGCCGAAGGCCAGTCCCGTCCAGCCCGGCGCATCACCGCCGCCCGGGGATCGGTGTCCTCGGTGGCGAGCAGCAGGATGCGCGGAGGCGCGGGCAGCGCGGCGCCACCGCCGGTCGCCTCCACCGGGTCGTCGAACGGGTCGTGGAAGATGTCCGCCTGCCTGGGGCTGGCCAGCACCCGCTGCAGGCCGGTCGCACTGGCCGCCTCCGCCACATCGGTGGCGTGCGCGATCACCGCCGCGTGCGCGGCCAGGGTGGCGGCCGCGTATCTGGCCAGCGCGGTGCCCGGCGCGTCGGTGCCCCAGAGCAGCGGGGTGTGGTCGGCCAGCCGCAGTGCGAGCGCCTTGGCGGGGTTGACGAACGACTCGTGCGACAGGTGGTCGCGTTCCAGTTCCCGGTCCAGGTCGGTGGCCAACTCGTCCAGGTCCGCGCGAAGCAGGCCGAGCGCCGTCACGGTGACCAGCACGGTGGCCAGGGCACGGGGGAAGTCCAAACCAGGTGGCACCGGGACCCTCGGCTCGAGCAGCCGGGCCGATCCGGCGCCGGCCGCCACCACCGGGCCCTCGGGCGGCGCGGAGAGCACCACCTCGCAGCCCCGGCGCACCGCGCGGCCCACCGAGTCGGCGAGCTCCCGGTCCGCCGCGTCGGCGGTGTGCGCCACCAGTACGTCCAGCGGGCCGATCCAGCTCGGCGCCTCCGCCGCGGTGACCACCGGGACCGGGCACTCCGGCCCGAGCAGCGCGCTGACCAGCGGCACGGCGTGCACCGAGCTACCCGGCCTGATCAGCAGCACCAACGCGCGAGGGCGGCTGCCGGACAGGCGGGGCAGCCCGGCCTCCTCGGCGCTCTGGGCCACCGAGCGCAACTGGGCTCCGGCGGTGGCCGCCGAGCGGAGCAAACCGGCGGTGTCCGCCTCGGCCAGCGCCGCCGAGTCCTCCAGCAGGCTGTCGTCAAGCACCGCGATCACTTCTCGCCCGGTGGACCGTCCGGCGTGTCCTGCCGCGGGTCCGGCAGCCGCGCCTCGTCCAGCAGCAGCACCGGGACGCCGTCCACCACGGGATAGCCACGCCCGCAGGACGTGCAGGTCAACACCTCGGCGTCCGGGTCGGTCGGAGTCCCCACCCGCAGCGGGGCGTGGTCCGGAGACGGGCAGGCGAGGATCTCCAACAGTTGCGGATCCAGCTCGACGGCCACGCTCGACCCCTTTCTGTGCTGTCCCATCCGGCGATGTCCCGTCCGGCACTCAGTCGCGGGCGAGCGCAAGGACCTCGTCACGCAGCGCCGCGACGGCCCCGGCGTCGGCGGCCTCCACGTTGAGCCGCAGCAACGGCTCGGTGTTGGACGGACGCAGGTTGAACCAGGACCCATCCGGGAACGCTACGGTCAGTCCGTCCAGTTCGTCGACCTGAACGCCATCGTTGTCGCCGTAGTGCCGCTTGACGACCGCCAGCCGCGCGGCCGGGTCCGACACGGTGGAGTTGATTTCGCCGGAGGCCGCGTACCGTGCGTAGTCGGCCATCAGCTCGGACAGGGGCTGCTCCCGCTCGCCCAGCGCGGCCAGCACGTGCAGCGCGGCCAGCATCCCGGAGTCGGCCCGCCAGAAATCCCGGAAGTAGTAGTGCGCGGAGTGCTCGCCGCCGAAGATGGCCCCGGTCTGGGCCATGGTCTGTTTGATGAACGAGTGGCCCACGCGGGTGCGCACCGGCCGGCCACCGTGCTCGGTGATGATCTCCGGCACGGCCCGCGAGGTGATCAGGTTGTGGATCACCGCGGACCCGGGCTCCCTGGCCAGCTCGCGCACCGCGACCAGCGCGGTGATCGCGCTGGGGCTGACCGGGTCGCCCCGCTCGTCCACCACGAAGCAGCGGTCAGCGTCCCCGTCGAAGGCCAGGCCCAGGTCGGCGCCTTCCTCGACCACCTTGGCGCACAGGTCGACCAGGTTCTTCGGGTCCAGCGGGTTGGCCTCGTGGTTGGGGAACGTGCCGTCCAGCTCGAAGTACAGCGGGACGAGGTCCAGCGGGAGGCCGTCGAACACCTCGGGCACGGTGTAGCCGGCCATCCCGTTGCCCGCGTCCACCACCACCTTCAGCGGCCGGATGTTGGACAGGTCGACCAGCTTGCGCAGGTAGTCGGCGTAGTCCGGGAGCAGGTACCGCTCGGTCACGCTGCCCTTGGCCACGCTCGGGTCCACCGGGACACCGCGCTCGGCGTCCGCCTTGATCTCCCGCAGGCCGGTGTCCTCGGCGATCGGCACGGCGCCGGCCCGGCACATCTTCAAGCCGTTGTACCGCGCCGGGTTGTGGCTGGCGGTCAGCATGACGCCGGGCAGCTGCAGTCTCCCGGCGGCGAAGTACAGCAGATCGGTGCTGGCCAGCCCGATGTCGACGACATCAAGGCCCTGGCCGGTCACCCCCTCGGCGAACGCGGCGGCCAACTCGGGCGAACTGTCCCGCATGTCCCGACCGACCGCCACGGCGCTGGCATTGGGGTCGCCGCCGACCAGACGGGCGAACCCGGCACCTAACCGCCGTGCCACCTCCACGTCTAGCTGCTCTCCCACGACGCCACGGATGTCGTAGGCCTTGACGATCGCGGACAGGTCCCGGACTCCCAGATCGGTCACCCGACGAGCCTATCGGCTCCCTTCTTGCCGTTTTGCACGAAGTCCACGATCAGCTCCGCCAGCTCCTTGGGCGCGTCCACCGGGACGAAGGTGGCGGAGTCATCGATCCAGGCCAGCCGGGCGCCGGGGATGTCCGAGGCCAGCCGCTCGGCGAAGGCCGGCTTGAAGAACGGGTCTGGCCGACCCCAGGCGAGCAGCGCCGGCCGGTCGAACTCACGCAGTCGCTCGGCGGCTTCCAGCGTGTAGCGCACCGAGATCCCGCGCAGCACCTTCGCGACGTCGCGCCGCACGCGGGCGTCCTCGAGCACCGGCTGGACCCAGTCCGCCAGCCGCTCAGCGTCGATGCCGGTCCTGGCGAGCGGACCGAAACCGATCTTGCGCACTAGGCGGGAGCGCATGGTCTGGGCGGTCAGCCACAGCGCACCGGGGATCCTCGGCAGCAGTTGCAGCGGACGGAAGGCGGGAGGCAGGAAGTTCCGGTAGGCGTCGCAGTTGGTCAGCACCAGCCGAGCCAGCCGCTCCGGATGCCGGGTAGCCACCAGCTGACAGATCGCCCCGCCGGTGTCATTGCCGACCAGGGTCACCTCGCGCAGGTCCAGCGCCTCGAGCAGATCGGCGACCAGCCTGGCCAGCCCAGGCGGCGAGAGGTCGGCGTCCGGGCGCATCGGCAGCCGGTGCGAGCCCAGCGGCAGCTCGGGCACCACGACCCGGGCGTGCCGGCTGACCGGACCGACCACATCCCGCCACAGCGAACCGTTCACCAACAGCCCGTGCACCAGCACCACAACCGGGCCTCGACCACCCGTGTCGGTGTACCGCACCGCGCCTTGGGTTAGCTCTACCTGCTCCATTGCATCCACCCCATCGTCACATACAAGTTGTATCTGAACTTTGCAGCTAACATACAGCCCGTATGTCAACCAGGGAAGCGGCTATGGCAACCAGGGAAGAACGAGCCGAGGCCACCCGTGCCCAGCTGCTCGATGTGGCCGCCGAGCTGTTCGCCAGTCGCGGCTACGCGGCGGTGGGCACCGAAGACGTGGTGCGCCAGGCCGGGCTCACCCGGGGTGCGCTCTACCACCACTTCGCCGACAAGCGGGAACTGTTCGCCGCCGTACACGAACGTGTGGAGCAGGAGCTGGTAGCCACGATCGGCGAACGGATGGCCGCCGCGCGGGACACCGCAACCCCGGTGCAGCTGCTGATCATCGGAATGCGCTCGTTTCTGGACGCCTGCGCGCACCCGGCGGTGCTGCGCATCTCGCTGCTGGATGGGCCGACCGTGCTGGGCTGGGCGCGCTGGCGGGAGGTGGGCGAGCGCTACGGCCTCGGCCTGGTGATCGCCGGCCTGGAGTTCGCTATGCAGGCGGGCGAGCTGCGCCGACAGGACGTCCGGCCGCTGGCCCACCTCCTGCTGGCCGCGCTCAGTGAGGCCGCCCAGTTGATCGCCCACGCGGAGCACCCCGAGCAGGCCAGAGCGGAAGTAGAACCCGCGATGTTGGCCCTGCTCAACGGCCTGCGGCCCTGATCAGGCCGTTATCCGACGGACGGGGCCGGGCGGGTCAGTCGTCGCGCAGGATGCGCAGGTGGCGACCGGCTCCCATGGCGTGGGTGGGTTGGGCGGCCTGGACCGCGCGGCCGGCTTCCCGGACCGCCTCGGCCAACGCGGTGAGCTCGTCCGGGGACGGCGGTGGCAGCGGCATATCGCCCTCGTATCGCACCACGTCCCACCCGCGCGGCACGGTGAGGCGCTTCGCGTGCGCGGCGCACAGGTCATAGGAGTGCGGCTCAGCCTGCGTCGCGAGTGGACCGACCACCGCGGTGGACTCGGCGTAGACATAAGTCAACGTCGCCACCGCGAGTTCGGTGCATCCGCTCCGTGAACACCCCCGCACATCCCGCACGGCGCGACCATATCTCCTGTGACGCACGGGACGTGGCAGCGACGCGTACCCTCACTCCAGTGAGGTCAGTACGCAGCGGACTGAGAGGCCATGCGCCCCGCCGGGACCGGCGCGGCCGAGGGCTGCGCGGGCTGCGATACCCGGTCACCGCCCCGGTCTTCAAGAACCGCGCGCAGCGGTTCGACGAGATGGTGCTGGAGGCGCTGGAGCCGATCGAGGAGCGCTGGGGCGACGAGCTCACCGAGCTGGACCTCGCGGTGGACATGGTGCCGGAGATCGACCAGACCGACCCGGACGCGATGAACTGGCCGCCGGAGGTGGTCGAGGACCTGGGGGTCCCGCTGGCGCAGCTGGTGCCGGCCGGGGTGGACCGCCGAGGGCTACCTACCCGGGCCCGGATAGTGCTGTACCGGCGGCCGTTGGAGGCACGCTCGCGGGATGGAATCGACCTGGTGGACCTGCTGCACGAAGTGCTCATCGAGCAGGTCGCCTGCTACCTCGGGGTCGAGCCGGATTCACTCGAAGCGGGCGGAAGCTAACGGCCCAGCGCCACAGCCACGCCGCGACCGAGCGCGGTTCACGAGCGAGCCCCGGCGCCGGCTCGGGGAGGCCGGCGCCAAGGTCTCGCGGTAGCTAGCGCCCCGATCGGGCCGCCCGCCATCAACACATCAACACACCGCCCGGCGGCGGCCGGGACGGGTCAGCCGGCCCGGCGCTTGAGCCGGCGGCGTTCCCGTTCCGACAGACCGCCCCAGATGCCGAAGCGCTCATCGTGGGCCAACGCGTACTCCAGACACTGGGAACGCACCTCGCACCCGCTGCAGATCCGCTTCGCCTCCCGAGTGGAACCACCCTTCTCTGGGAAGAACGCCTCGGGATCTGTCTCCGCGCACAGGGCGCGGTCCTGCCACTCCTGTTCCTCGGCGTCGTCGATGACCTCAAGCATCTCGAACGCATCCACCTTGGGCAGCGAGTCGGATCTCTCGGGGCCGGCCCCGTCATCCTGCTCGCTGCGGCCTGCCGCCCCGACGATCACATTCACCCGCCCATCTTCAGCGCCGGTCATCGCACGCCCGCCTTCCCCCGGAGCAACTTCGTCCGTGCTCCCCGCTCGAGAACCATCGTTCGAGACCACCGTTCCGGGTTCAGCGCGGCCGCCGAATGACACCACTGTGATTACACCGGGGGGATTCTAATAGGTCAAGCTGGAGCCACCGAATGCGGAGGGCAATTCGCCCGGTTGATGACGGATCGGCACACTGGAGACGTGCCGCGCCAGCAGCTTCGCTCCCCAGTCAGCCCGATCTTCTTCCTCCTCCTCGCGATCACACTCTGTGGCGGAGCTCTCGCCACCGGGACGAGCGACCTGATCGTGACCATCGGGGTGGTGCTGCTGGTGCTCGGGGGGTGGGCGGTGTCTTTGTGTCTTCATGAGTTCGGCCACGCGGCGGTGGCCTACCGGGGGGGCGACACGTCGGTCGCGAATAAGGGATACCTAACCCTGGACATCCGCCGGTACCTGAACCCGATGCTCTCCTTCGGACTACCCCTGATCTTCTTGATCATCGGCGGCATCCCGTTGCCCGGCGGCGCGGTCTGGATCAACAACTGGGCGCTCCGCTCCCGTCTGATCCGGAGCATGGTTTCGCTGGCAGGACCCTTGATCAACCTTGTCCTGGGGATCATCCTGGCGGTCGTCACACAGATCGTGTCAATGCCGCTCGGGTTGCTCATCGGGCTGTCCTACCTCGCCCTGGTGCAAGTGCTGGCGTTCTTGTTGAACATCCTGCCGATCCCGGGGCTGGACGGGTTCGGCGTGCTCGAGCCGTACCTGTCCAAGCAGACCCGCGAGATGACCGACAAGATCAGACCGTGGGCGCCGCTGGCCTTCTTCGTCTTGCTGCTCGGCGTCCCGGAGGTCTCCTCGGCGCTCTTCTCCGCGGGGTCGGTACTCTTCACCCTGGTCGGCGGAAGCACACAGGCAGCCTTCGCCGGTTACTCTCAGTTCCTGTTCTGGCGCCGCTGAGCCCGGCCCGGCGAGCCACTCGGAGGCATGATCATTATTCGTTTGCAGGCTGTTCCCGGTAATTGAGGGCGACATTTCGGAAATTTGGCCAAAAACGACCCTTACCGTTATCGCCGGACTGATCCCGGGAGGATCCGAGTGCGCGCCAGGGAGACCAACTCCGGGATGCAGTCGGTGTCAGTCGGCAACCGGTCCACCGGCCACCAGCGCAGGTCCACCGATTCCTCGCTGATCCGTTCCTGAGCGCCCTCCGGCGCCCTGGCCACGAACCGCACATCGAAGTGTCGAGTGGGTAGGCCGAGCGAGCAGGTGATCGGGTGCACGTCCAGATGCAGCGGTCCCGGGTCGAGGATCAGCCCGTCGATGCCGGATTCCTCCTCCGCCTCGCGCAGCGCCGCGTCGGCCAGCGTGGCGTCCTCCGGCTCACAGTGCCCACCCAGCTGGATCCACCGCCCGACCCGGGGATGCAGCGTGAGCAGCACGTTCCGCCCATCGTGGTCCAGGAGCACGGCGGAGGCGGTGAGGTGGCCGGGCTCGCAGGACCGCAGGCAGGCGTCCGCCGGGCGGGCGGCCAGGAAGCCCAGGAATGCCTCCCGCAGCGCGCGCTGACCGGGGTCGGTCGGCCGCCAGTCGCGCAACGCGGCCCCGGCGGCCACCGCGGTCACCACTCCAGCAGCCCAGCGGCCGGGTCCACGCCAGGGCGGGGCGCCGGCGGAGCGGCCGGGTACCCGATCGCGACCGCACCGAGCGGGCGCCAGTGCCCCGGCAGGCCGAGCACCTCACGCACGGTCTCTTCGGCGAAGATCGTGGAGCCGATCCAGCAGGAGCCCAGCCCCTCGGCGGCCAGCGCGACCAGCAGCCCCTGCACGGCCGC
>DASWST010000039.1:0-90099 GCA_036402515.1 Pseudonocardia sp. | reverse complement strand
CGCGATCATGTTGCTGACCATGTCGTCACGCAGGTCGGCGTAGTGGTCCACCGGCGGCACCGGGAAGTAGCCGCCCTTGTAGTTGACCTTGTAGCCCAGGTTGCCGCCGACCTCGTCGCGGCCGGTGTTCCACCAGCCCTCGACCGAGTCGATGTGGTGGTACTGCTGGTGTGGGTCGGAGCCGAAGCGCACCGAGTCGAAGATGTAGAACTCGGCTTCCGCGCCGAAGAAGCAGGTGTCCGCCACGCCGGAGGCAGTCAGGTACTCCTCGGCCTTGCGGGCCACGTTGCGCGGGTCGCGGCTGTAGCGTTCACCGGTCAACGGGTCGTGCACGAAGAAGTTCATGTTGAGTGTCTTGTGCTTGCGGAACGGGTCCAGCCGTGCGGTAGCCGGATCCGGCTGCAGCGCCATGTCCGACTCGTTGATGGCCTGGAAGCCTCGGACCGAGGACCCGTCGAAGGCGATGCCATCGTCCAGGAAGTCCTGGTCGACGGCGGAGGCGGGGACGGTCAGGTGCTGCATGACGCCGGGCAGGTCGCAGAACCTGATGTCGACGTACTCCACCTCCTCGTCGGAGATGAACCGCAGAACCTCGTCGGAGTTACTGAACACTCTCGGTGGCTCCCTTTAGCTCGACTCTGGTGTACTCCGACGGTGCGCAGGCCACTTCGCCGCCGGTCCCAACTTGGGCGAACGTATGTCGGTCGTGTTGCCCGTCCATCACCGAGGGGTTTCGCGCATGTTAACGGGCCCGCGGCTGACGTTGGTGACCGTACCGTTCGGGGGACGCCATAGGCTGGATTCCGTGACCAGATGGACCGGATCGTGGCTGCCTGGGTCCGACCGGGGCAATGCGGGTCCGCCGAATGCAGCAGCGCGCCATCCCGGAGAGCGACTGGGCCTTCCGGAGCAAGGGCCGGGCTCGGTCGCCGGCTTCGGTCGGCGCACGGCGGCGTTTGCGCTGGATCTGCTGCTGAGCGCATTCGTCGCCGGAATGTTCACCGCGCCGCGGCTGCCGGAAAACTGGAGCCTGCTGGCCTGGGTATTACTCACAGTGTTGCCCACCGCGGCCTTCGGCATGACCCCCGGGATGACCGCGCTGGGCCTGCGGGTGGCGCGCCTGGACGGTCGGACAATCGTCGGCCTCCCACGCGCCCTGCTGCGCACGGTGCTGTTGTTCTTTCTGGTCCCGGCCGCGATCACCGACACCGACCGCCGTGGCCTGCATGACCGAGCCACCGGCGTCATCGTCCTCCGCTACCGCTGACTTCTGGGCGCCGGCGCACCGGCGCTGCCTCCGGGTATGCGGTGGTCAGTGGGGTGCGCCGGAGGCTTGGCGGTCGCGGTAGGCGGCGGCCTTGGCTCGGTTGCCGCAGTCGCGCATGTCGCACCAGCGGCGGTCGCCGCGGCGCGAGGAGTCCAGGAAGAGCCGGGTGCACGGGTCGCCCCGGCAGGCCTTGAGCTGCTCGGCCGCCGGGCCACCGAGTAGCTCGATGGCCGCGCGGGCCAGCGTGGACAGCGCGGCGGTGAGGTCGCCGCGCCTCGCCACCCGCGCGGGGTGCAGCAGCTGGATGCTGACCGGCGCCGGCTCGGCGGGCCGGTTCAGCTCCGCTTGGTCAGCTCGCTCCGCATCCCCGTCCCGGACGCGCGCCCTGGCCAGCCGGTAGATCGCCTCGCGCAGGGCGACGGTGCGGGCGAGGCCCTCGGGGTCGACCGCCGGCGGGGTGTCCAGCAGGCCCGCTTCGACCAGCCAACGGCCAACCGAGGCCGGCGAGTCCAGTAGGTCCACCCGGTCCGGGCCGTTCCGATGCCCCACCGTGCCGGCCAGGTCCAGCGCCGGGTGTCCGGACGTGAACGTGAAGCCCATACCGCAGAGTGTAACCGCATTGACAGGTTACGACCAGCGGCCTAGCTTCGTAACCAGATTGACTGGTTACTCAATGGGGAGGGCGACATGCTCGAGCGGGTCGGCAGGCCTGGGCTGGACGCCGTCCTGCCGCCGGTCTTTGTGCTGCTGTGGAGCAGCGCCTTCGTGGCGGCCGTGATCGGCGTCGGCGCGGCGCCACCGCTGCTGCTGACCTTCGCCCGGTTGACCCCGGTGGTCACCTCGGTGCTCACCTGGTGGGTACTGGGTACCGGCCTGTCCACCCTGGAGCTGGTCGGGCTGGCGCTCGGCGGGGTGGGCGTGCTGTTCGCGGCCACCCGCACGCGGCCGCCCCGCGCGAGAAGTGCGCCGCGCGGCCGACGCCGACGGTCAGAAGTGCCGGTGTGAGCTCAGCGGCGGCGTACCGAGCGCTGCACGCTGCGCATCTTTGCCCCTGGCGGCAGCGGGCCCTTGGGCAGCGCGGCGGTGCGAGCGCCGAGCGCGGTGAGCCGGCTCTCCACGATGTCCATCTGCTTGGCGGTGATGTTGCGCGGCAGCTTGGTCAGGTGTGCCTGCAGCTTGCGCAGCGGTACTTGGCCCTCATCGTTGCCGACCTGCACGTCGTAGATCGGGATGTTGCCGATCAGCCGGGCGGTGCGCTTCTTCTCCTGGGCGAGCAGGCCCTTGGTGCGGTGCGGGGCGCCCTCGGCGATCAACACCACTCCGGGACGGCCGATCACCCGGTGTACCGCGTCCAGATGGGTGGTGCCCGCGACGCCCTGGGTTACCCGCCACTGGCCGCGCATATTGTCCAGCGCCCAGCCGGCCGCGCCGGGCTGGCCCTCGGCCTGGCCGTAGACACTCCGCTGCATGCGGCGGCCGAACAGGAAGATCGCGGCCAGTACGCCCAGCGCCACGCCCAGCGGCAGCACCATCCACTGCATGTGGAAGATCAGGCCGATCCCGAAGACCACCGCGGTGCACAGCAGCAACGCGCCGACCATGATCGGGATCAGCGCCTTGTCCTGCTTGCGCTGCATGTTGAACGCTTGGAAGATCTGCCGGCGACGCTGCTTGGACTCCGCGCGCTTGAGGAGTTTCGCTTCCTTGCGCGCGGCCTTGTCCGGCTTGGCTCTCGCTTTGGACGGCTGGGACTGGGCGGCCATATACCCAGGATAAGGCCGAGGGAAGATCAGCGGGCGAGCAGGGAACCGGCTTCTTGCGCGGCCGGCCCCTCGGCGGCCAGGTGGGCCAGCGACTCGGGCAGCTCTTCGCCGCGCCGACCGATGGCTTGGGCGTAGAGCCGGCCGGCCCGGTAGGACGAGCGCACCAGTGGACCGGCCATCACCCCGGAGAAGCCGATGGCCTTGGCGTCGGCGGCGTGGGCCAGGAACTCCTCGGGCTTGACCCAGCGCTCCACCGGGTGGTGGCGCTTGGATGGGCGCAGGTACTGGGTGATCGTGATGATTTCGCAGCCGGCGTCGTGCAGGTCGCGCAGCGCGGCGGTCACCTCGGCCGGCTCCTCGCCCATGCCCAGGATGAGGTTCGACTTGGTGACCAGGGCGGCGGCGCGGGCCTTGCTGAGCACGTCCAGCGAGCGCCGGTAGCGGAAGCCTGGGCGGATCCGTTTGAAGATCCGGGGCACCGTCTCCAGATTGTGCGCGAGCACCTCGGGGCGGGAGCCGAAGACCTCGCCGAGCTGGTCGTCGCGCGCGTTGAAGTCGGGGATCAGCAGCTCCATGCCGGTGCCCGGGTTCAGCGCGTGGATCTGCCGGACGGTCTCGGCGTAGAGCCAGGCGCCGCCGTCGGGCAGGTCGTCGCGGGCCACTCCGGTGACCGTGGAGTAGCGCAGCCCCATGGTGCGCACCGACTCGGCCACCCGGCGCGGCTCGTCGCGGTCCAGCGGATCGGGCTTACCGGTGTCGATCTGGCAGAAGTCACAGCGGCGGGTGCACTGCTCGCCACCGATCAGGAAGGTGGCCTCGCGGTCTTCCCAGCACTCGTAGATGTTGGGGCAGCCGGCCTCTTCGCACACCGTGTGCAGGCCGCCGGACCGCACCAGGCTCTTCAGCTCGGTGAACTGCGGGCCCATCCGCGCCCTGGTGCGGATCCACGGTGGCTTGGACTCGATCGGTGTTTCGGCGTTGCGGACCTCGAGCCGAAGCAGTTTGCGTCCGTCTGGCTGCACTCCCGCTGGGGTCACGGTCACCCCGCCACTGTACGCGGCGGGGTGACCTGACGGGCCCGTGCGGCGGTGGTGGGCGGGCTTCCGGTCAGCTGGCGTGGGCTAGCTCTTGGGGCAGCTTGCCGTTACCGGAGCGGATCGCCCGCCGGAGCGAGTGGCCCACCCGGACGCTCTCCTCACTGGGTGCATCCAGGCCGCTGAGCCCGGCGGTGATGGCCAGCATCCGCAACTCCGGGCGCATGGCGTTGGCCAGCGCTTCGGAGCTGGTCTCGTTCGCGTCCAGCACTCGGCGAAGGGTGTCCAGGTCGGAGGCCAGGGTGCGCCACGCGTTGGCCACCGCCTCGACCTCCTGCCGCGGCTCGGCGAACTCGATAGCTTCGTCCAGCCGGGCGGAGAGCGCGGTGGTCCAGCGGTGCTGCAATCCCAGCAGCTGGGCGTCGGTGACCGGGACCGGGTTGGCGGAGGGCCGGCGAGCCTGGTCGAGGACCGCGTTGAGCTCCGCGTACGTGGTGCTCGTGGTGAAGGTCATGGGTTCCTACCCCCTTCAAACGCTTCGATCCGGTCGGTTCCCTTAGGTTTAGGGGTGATTCCGTACCGAATGTCACCAACATACCAGCGGTACGTACCGGCGGTACGTAATATGATCCGCATCATGTCGACGACGAAGTCGCGGCGCCCGATGGCTCGGCGCTCCCGCCGCGAGGAGTACTCCGAGACCACTCGTGCCGCCCTGGTGACGAGTGCTATCGAGATGTTTGCCGAGCGTGGTTACGCGGAAACCGCGCTGGATGCGATCGCCTCCTCCGCCCGGGTGACCAAGGGTGCGCTGTACCACCACTTCCCCGGTGGCAAGAAGGCGCTGTTCATCGCGGCGTTCGACGAGATCGAGCGGCAGGTGCACGAGCGCCTGATGGCGGTGGCGGCCGCCCAAGGGGGCTCGCCGTGGGACTCCGCCCGCGCCGGCCTGCGCGGGTTCCTGGACATCTGCCTGGAGCCGGTCTACCGCCGGGTGGTCTGGCAGGAGGGTCCACACGTGATGGGCTTCGGCCCGTGGTGGGAGTGCGAGGAGCGCTACTCGCTGGGCATGATCGCGGCCATGCTGGGCAAGCTGATGGACGCCGGCCAGATCGAGCGGTTGCCGATCGACCCGCTGGCCCGCACCCTCTCCGGGGCGCTCGCCGGGGCGGCCACCGCGATGAGCGTCGCCTCGGATCCACAGCGGGTGCGCGCGGAGTTCGAACTGGTAATTGCCAGGTTGCTGGAGGGGCTGCGGCCGAAAATACCCTAGCCTGATTCAACGTGGACTTCAGGATCTTCACCGAGCCCCAGCAAGGGGCCAGCTACGACGACCTGCTCAACATCGCGCGCGCCGCGGAGGACGCCGGCTTCGACGCGTTCTTCCGCTCCGACCACTACCTCAAGATGGGCGACGTGTCCGGCGAGCCGGGCCCGACCGACGCCTGGATCACGCTGGCCGGGCTGGCCAGGGAGACCAGCACCATCCGGCTCGGCACGCTGGTGACCGCCGCCACCTTCCGGCTGCCCGGGCCACTGGCGATCACGGTCGCGCAGGTGGACCAGATGTCCGGCGGCCGGGTGGAGCTGGGCCTGGGCAGCGGGTGGTTCGCCGACGAGCACACCGCCTACGGCATCCCCTTCCCGCCGCTGGGCGAGCGGTTCGACCGCTACGCCGAGCAGCTGGAGATCATCACTGGGCTGTGGCGCACGTTGCCGGGGGAGCGGTTCAACTTCGCCGGGAAGCACTACCAGCTCACCGACTCCCCGGCGCTGCCCAAGCCCGTGCAGCAGCCCACTCCGCCGGTGATCATCGGCGGCAAGGGTGCCACCCGCACCCCGGCGCTGGCCGCCGAGTTCGCCAACGAGTTCAACGTTCCGTTCTCCACCGTGGACGACGCGGCGGCGCAGTTCGAGCGGGTTGCTTCAGCCTGCGGGCGGATCGGCCGGGATCCGGCGGAGATCCGCCGCTCGGCGGCGCTAGTGGTGGCGATCGGCAGGGATGACGCGGAGCTGTCCCGTCGGGCGGCCGCGATCGGCCAGCCGGTGGAGCGGTTGCGCGAGATCGGCGTCGCCGGGTCCCCGGAGGAAGCGGTCGAGCGGCTGGGCATCTGGCGGGAGCGCACCGGGATCACCCGGATCTACCTGCAGGTGCTGGACATCGCCGACCTCGACCACGTCGAGCTGATCGCCGCCGAGGTTATGCCCCAAATGTGATAGCGCGTGAGTGGTTAGCGTTGCGCTGGCAACGTTAACCACTCACGGGTCAGTGCAGCGCGGGCTGGCGGGCCGCGGCGACCGGGTGCTCGTGGACCGGCAGCCTGCCGTCCAGTGCGGCGGCCACCGCCTCGGCGGCCTGGTCGATGACGTCGGCCACCCGGACCGGTCGGCCCAGCTCGGCGGTCAACGAGGTGACGCCGGCGTCGGTGATGCCGCAGGGCACGATCCGGTTGAACTCGGTCATGTCCGGCTCACAGTTCAGCGCGAACCCGTGCAAGGTCACCCCGCGCTGCACCCGCACGCCGATGGCGGCGATCTTGCGCTCGGGGCGGCGCTCGTCGGCCGCCAGCCACACGCCGCTGCGGCCGGCCACCCGTCCGCCCGGCACGCCGAGCTGGCTGCACACCGCGATCAGCGCCTCCTCCAGCCGCCGGACGTAGTCGACCACGTCGATCGGGTCGGTCAGGCCGACGATGGGGTAGCCGACCAGTTGCCCTGGCCCGTGCCAGGTGATCTTGCCGCCTCGGTCCACGTCCACCACGGGGGTGCCGTCGAGGGGCTTTTCGTGGTCCCGGGTTCGCCGGCCGGCGGTGTACACCGAAGGGTGCTCCAGCAGCATCAACACGTCCGGGCCGGTGCCGTCGGCGCGGGCGGCGGCGTGCGCGCGCTGCTCGTCCCAGGCGATCCGGTAGTCCACCAGGCCCCGGTACAGCGGGGTGAGCGGTGCGGTGCTGGCGCGGCAGGACAGGGCGTCGGTCACCCGCTCACGGTACGCCCGGCGGCGCCGCCGCTGCGACCGCGCACAGGCCGGCGGGGCCGCTCGGCCGGTGGCTAGGTTGCGGCGGTCAGCGCCTCGGTCACGGTGGTGTGCTGGAACTGGTAACCGGTGCGTTGCAGCACGGCCGGTACCGCGCGCGGCCCGGTCAGCACCAGCTCGTTGGCCGCCTCGCCCAGCACCGCTTTGAGCGCCACCGCAGGCACCGGGAGTGGCGTCGGCCGGCCCAACGTCCGGCCCAGCGCGTCGGTGAACTGGGCATTGGTCACCGGGTCCGGTCCGACCAGGTTCACCGGTCCGGAGACCTCCGGGTGCTCCAGCAGGAACGCGATCGCGCCCACCTCGTCGTCCAGCGAGATCCACGGCAGGTACTGGCGGCCGGTACCGATCCGGCCGCCGAGCATCAGCCGGAACACCGGGCGCAGCTTGCCGAGCAGCCCGCCGGAGGCGGAGAGCACCGCGCCGCTGCGCAACCGCACCACGCGGCTGGTCGGCTGGGCGGCGGCGGTGGCGGCCTCCCAGTCCTCGCACAGCTCGGCGAGGAAGCCGCGGCCCCTCGGCGCGGTCTCGTCCACCTCCCGGTCGCCGGTGTCGCCGTAGTAGTTGATCCCGGAGGCGTTGATCAGCACGGGCACCTGGTGGGCGGCCACGGCGGCGGCCAGCACCTCGGTCGGCTCCACCCGGCTGTCCTTGAGCGCCTGCTTGCGGGCCCCACTCCAGCGGCGGTCGCCGATGCCCACTCCGCACAAATTGATCACCGCGTCCACCCCGTCCAGCGCGCCGTCCTGCAGCCGTCCGGCGGGCGGGTCCCAGCCGCGCTCGTCGGGGGCTCGGGGCGCGCGACGGACCAATCGGAGCACCTCGTGCCCGCTGTGCCGCAGGTGCGGAACCAGGCTGGTGCCGATGAGGCCGGAGGACCCGGCGATCATGACGCGCATGCGCTGATGGTGGCCTACCTCGGGGGCCGGCGCGACCGCGGGGTGGCCAGCCGCCCCCGGGTAAGCTCATCCGATCATGACCGGTGAGCTGGCCGAACAGGCCGATACCGTCCGCTCGGCGCGCGACCGGATCGACTTCGACACCGCGCGTGTGTACGCGATTCCGTTGCGCACCAAGTTCCGGGGCATCCTGCTGCGTGAAGGCGTGGTGCTGCGCGGCCCGGCCGGCTGGGGCGAGTTCTGCCCGTTCCCGGAGTACGACGACGCCGAGGCGGCGGGCTGGCTGGCCACCGCCGTCGAGCAGGCCGCGCTGGGCTGGCCGGCGCCGGTGCGGGACCGGATCCCGGTGAACGTCACGGTGCCGGCGGTCGACCCTCGGCGGGCGCACCAGATCGTCGCCGGCTCCGGCTGCGCCACCGCGAAGGTCAAGGTGGCCGACCACCCGGGTTCGCTGGACGAAGATCGGGCCCGGGTGGCCGCCGTGCGGGAGGCGCTCGGGCCGGCCGGCGCGATCCGGGTGGACGCGAACGCCGTGTGGGACGTGCCCACGGCGGTGCGCCACATCGAAGCGCTGGACGCCGCGGCCGGTGGCCTGCAGTACGTCGAGCAGCCCTGCGCCGAGGTCAGCGAGCTGGCCGCCGTGCGCCGAGCGGTCCGGGTGCCGATCGCCGCCGACGAGTCCATCCGCCGTGCCGAGGACCCCACCCGGGTCGCGCTGGCCGGCGCCGCGGACATCGCGGTGATCAAGTGCATGCCGCTGGGTGGGGTGCGCCGCGCGCTGCGGGTGGCCGCCGAGGCCGGGCTGCCGTGTGTGGTGTCCTCGGCACTGGAGACCGGCGTCGGGTTGGCCGCCGAACTGGCGCTGGCCGGGGCGCTCCCGGAGCTCGAGCTGGCCTGCGGGCTGGGCACCCTGTCGCTGCTCACCGGCGACCTGCTCGCCGACTCACCCCAGGTCATCGGCGGCTACCTGCCGGTGCCCCGGCGCCCGCCGGAGCCCGACCCGGAGCTGCTCGAACGCTTCGCCCACCCCGACCCGGCCCGCACCCGCTGGTGGCTCGACCGCCTGCACCGCGTCCGCACCCTGCTGTAAAAGCCCAGCTCAGAACCTGTGAGTGGTATTGGTCGCGATAGCGACCAATACCACTCACAGGGTTTATAAGCCGAGGTCGGACTCGAAGGATGCGGTTTCGATCCGGGCCTTGACCGCGGACAGGAAGCGGGCGGCGTCGGCACCGTCCACCAGCCGGTGGTCGTAGGTCAGCACCAGGGCGGCGATGGACCGGATCGCGATCGAGTCCTGCCCCAGCGAGTCGGTCACCACCACTGGGCGCTTCACCACCGCGCCGGTGCCCAGGATGCCCACCTGCGGCTGGTTGATGATCGGGGTGTCGGTGAGGGCGCCCCTGGAGCCGATGTTGGTGATGGTGAACGTCCCGCCGGACAGCTCGTCCGGCTTGATCTTGTTGGTGCGGGTGCGCTCGGCCAGATCGGCGATGCCCCGGGACAGCCCGGCCAGGTTCAGGTCGCCTGCGTTGTGCAGCACCGGGACGATCAGGCCCTTGTCGGTGTCCACCGCGACGCCGATGTGCTCGGCGTCGTGGTAGGTGACCGTCTTGCCCTCGGTGTCGATGGACGCGTTGAGCTGCGGGAACAGCTTCAGCGTGTCCACCGTGGCCTTCACGAAGAACGGCAGGAAGGACAGCTTCACGCCCTCCCGCGCCTCGAACGCGGCCTTGGCCCGCTGGCGCAGCTGGGCCACCCGGGTGACGTCCACCTCGACCACCGCGGTCAGCTGCGCGGAGACCTGCAGCGACTCCACCATCCGCTGCGCGATGACCCCGCGCAGCCGGGACAGCTTCTGCGTGGTGCCGCGCAGCTCGGCGGCCTGGGCGGCCTGGGCGGCGGACGGCTCGGCCGCGCTGGGCGCACTCGCGGCGGCCGGGGCCGGGGCGGCCGTCGGCGCGGCGGGGGCACTGGCCGGCGCGGCCGGCTTCGCCGCGGCCATTACGTCCTGCTTGCGGATCCGACCGCCGACGCCGGTGCCGTGCACCGAGGACAGGTCCACGCCGTGCTCGGCGGCCAGCTTGCGCACCAGCGGCGTGACGTACGGGCTGCCGTTGGCATCCACGTCCGGGCTGGTCCCGTTGGTGTCGGCGGCTTGCACCTGGGTGCCGGACGGGGCACTGGCGGCCGGCTGGCGCTGCTCGGGCTCCCGCCACGGAGAGCCGCCGGACGGCTGCTCCTGCTGCTTCGGGGCCTCCTGCTTCGGGGCTTCCTGCTGCTTCGGCGCCTCTTCCTTCGGCGCCGCCGTCGACTGGCTGGGCGCCGAACCACCGCTCGCACCGGAGTCGCCGCCGATCAGCGCGAGCTGCCCGCCCACCTCGACGGTCTCGTCCTCGCCCGCGGTGATCTCCAGCAGGGTGCCGGCAACCGGCGAGGGGATCTCCGTGTCGACCTTGTCGGTGGACACCTCGAGCAGCGGCTCGTCCACGTCCACGTGGTCACCCACCTGCTTGAGCCAGCGGGTCACCACGCCCTCGGTGACGCTCTCGCCGAGCGCTGGCATGGTCACCGGCGTCCCGGAGCCGTCCCCGGAGCTCCCACCGGAGCCGTCCCCGGAGCTGGCGGTGGCCGGTTCCGGCTCGCTCGCCGGCTCGGACTGCTCAGCGGGCGCTTCGGCGGAGCCAGACTCCTCGGCCTGGCTTGCCTGCCCGGTGGAACTCGACTCGTCGGCGGGCGCCTCGGTGCGCTGCTCCGCCGGGGCCGATCCGTCGCCCGAGCCGTCCCCGGAGGCGCCGTCGCCGATCACCGCCAGCTCCGCGCCCACCTCGACGGTCTCGTCCTCGGCCACCACGATCCGCTCGAGCGTGCCGGCAGCCGGGGAGGGGATCTCGGTGTCCACCTTGTCGGTGGACACCTCCAGCAGCGGCTCGTCGACCTCGACGTGGTCGCCCTCCTGCTTCAGCCAGCGGGTCACGGTGCCCTCGGTCACGCTCTCGCCGAGCGCGGGCATCTGGACGGAGAAGGCCATGATCGCTTCTGACTCCTCGTTGGTCTGGCCCCCTGTGCATGGGTGCCGGGTTCGGCTGGGTGCCGGGTGGGGCTCCTAGCCGTGGGTGTGCAGCGGCTTGCCGGCGAGCGCGAGGTGCGCTTCGCCGAGTGCCTCGGTCTGGGTGGGGTGAGCGTGGATCAGCGGCGCCACGTCCTCGGCGTAGGCGTCCCAGTTGTAGATCAGCTGCGCCTCGCCGATCAGCTCGCCGACCCTGGCGCCGACCATGTGTACTCCGACCACGGGCCCGGGGGTGCCGTCGGCGCCCGCCTTGACCAGCTTGACCGCGCCGGAGGTACGCAGGATTTGGCTCTTGCCGTTGCCGGCCAGGTCGTAGGTCAAGGTCTGCACCTCGCCGTAGCGCTCCCTGGCCTGCGCCTCGGTGAGCCCCACCGAGGCCACCTCGGGCTCGCAGTAGGTGACCCGGGGGATGCCGCTGTCGTCGAACGTGGCCGGGTTGAGCCCGGCGATGTCCTCGGCGACGAAGATGCCCTGCTGGAAGCCCCGGTGGGCCAGCTGCAACCCGGGCACGATGTCGCCGACCGCGTACACCCCGGGCAGGTTGGTGCGCCACCGCTCGTCGGTGATCACGAACCCTCGGTCCATGGTCACCCCGGCCTCCTCGTAGCCGTGCCCGGCGGTGTTCGGGCCGCGCCCCACGGCGACCAGCAGCAGGTCGGCCTCGAGCGACTCGCCGGACTCCAGGGTCACCGTGACGGAGTCGTCGGTCTGCTTGGCACCGGTGAACTTGACGCCGGTCTTCGCGGTGATCTTGCGGCGGCGGAAGGCCCGCTCCAGCTGCTTGGAGGCGAACTCGTCCTCGTTGGGCACCAGCCGGGGCAGCGCCTCGACCACGGTGACCTGAGCGCCGAAGCTGCGCCACACACTGGCGAACTCCACCCCGATCACCCCGCCGCCGAGCACCACGACCCGGTCCGGCACGTGATCCAGGGTGAGCGCCTGGTCGCTGGTGATGATCCGGCCGCCGATCTCCAGGCCGGGCAGGCTCTTCGCGTAGCTGCCGGTGCCCAGCACCACGTGCCGTCCGGTGTAGCGCTGTCCGTTCACCTCGACCGCGTTCGGGCCGACGAACGTGCCGCTGCCCTCCACGTAGGTGATGCCACGGGAGCTGACCAGCCCCTGCAGGCCCTTGTACAGCCGGCCGACCACGCCGTCCTTGTAGCTGTTCACCCCGGCCATGTCGATCCCGGCCAGCGAGCTCTTCACGCCGATCTGGTCACCGTCGCGGGCGGCATCGGCGACCTCGGCGGCATGCAGCAGCGCCTTGGTGGGGATGCAGCCGCGGTGCAGGCAGGTGCCACCCAGCTTGTCCTTCTCCACCAGGACCACGGCCATGCCGAGTTCGGCGGCACGCAACGCGCAGGCGTACCCGCCCGATCCGCCTCCGAGGATCACCAGGTCGGCGGTGCTGTCGGCCACTTCGCACTCCCTTATCGCGAGCAGGTTCTCAGCCATCTTGTCACCAATGCCGCGCCGGGAGAAAACGGCGCGTCCGGAACGTTGCACGGACATCAGCTCTATCGGTCAAGATCGCGGATGGTGCGCGGATGAGTCTGTGGGATCGAGTGCGGCCAGGGACTGCTGGCGGCCCACGGCGAGCCAGCGCGGAGGACGCCGAGTACCTCCGGGCGTGGACCGCCGCGCGGGTCGGCGTGGAGGCCTATGTGGAGCCGCGCACCATGGTGACCGAGACGACCGTGGTGCTGGTTGCGCAGGACGGGGAGTGGACCCGGCGCCGGGTGAACGGCCCCGCCGCGGCCCGCAAGCTGGCCCGCTCGCTGCGCATCCCGGTGTACGACGTGCAGGTGCTCGGCTACCCGCGGCGGATGCGCGACTACGACGCCCGGCAGCGCGTGCTGCGCGACCGCGCCCGCCGCCGGGACCTAGAGAGCTGAACTCAGCTCAGCGGGCGGTGACCGCGGCCGCGGTGGTGCTCGGCTGGTGGCGGACCGGGAAGTTGACCGAGCGCGCGATGAAGCACAGCGCGTGCGCCTGCTCGTGCAGCTGCTCGGCGCCGGCCAGCATGCCGGGCTCGGCCACCGTCACCTCGGGGCGCAGCAGCACGTCGGTGAACTCGCCGCCGCCGTCCGGCCCTTCGGCCATGGTGCCCTCCGGGTGATCGGTATAGCCGGTCACCACCACCCCGTTGGCCGCGGCCAGGTGCAGGAACCACAGCAGGTGGCACTGGGACAGCGCGGCGACCAGCAGCTCCTCCGGGTTGTACCGGCTCGGGTCGCCGCGGAAAGCCGGGTCGGATGAGCCGGGCAACACCGGCTTGCCCGGTCCGGAAACCTCGTGATCGCGGGAGAACTCCCGGTAGCCGGATGTGCCGGTGCCCAGGTCGCCGGTCCAGGTGACGTCGACGGTGTAGCGGTGGGTGCGCGCCATGCCGCCACGCTACGACCCGGCCCCGACAACCCGTGAGTGGTTTGCGTTGCCGCGCACATGGGCTGGCAACGCAAACCACTCACGGGTGCTGGTCAGCCGTTCTCGGCAATGTCGGTGAGCAGGGCGGCCAGCGTGCGCACCGGCACACCGGTGCCGCCCTTGGGGGTGTAGCCCCACGGCCCGCCGGTGTTGAAGGACGGGCCGGCGATGTCGATGTGCACCCAGGGCAGCCCGTCGGCGACGAACTCGCGCAGGAACAGCCCGGCGGAGAGCATGCCGCCCCAGCGGTGCCCGGTGACGTTGGCCAGGTCGGCCAGCCGGGAGTCCAGGTCGCCGCGCAGCTCCTCGGGCAGCGGCATCGCCCAACCGCCCTCGCCGGTGGCCTTGGCGACCGCGGCCACCCGGTCACGGAACTCGTCGGTGCCCATCACCCCAGCCGTGCGGGTGCCCAGCGCGACCAGCTGCGCGCCGGTCAGGGTGGACGTCTCGATCAGGTAGTCGGGGGAGTCCTCGGCGGCCCGGACCATCGCGTCGGCCAGGATCAGCCGGCCTTCCGCGTCGGTATTGAGCACCTCGACGGTCTTGCCGCCGTACATGGTGAGCACGTCGCCGGGGCGGTACGACGTCCCGGAGGGCATGTTCTCCGCCATCGGCACCGTGGCGGTCACGGTGACGGGCAGCTTCAGCTCGGCGGCCAACGCGACCGTGGCGATCACCGCGGCGGCCCCGGACATGTCCGAGGTCATGTGGTCCATGTTGGCCGCCGGCTTGATGGAGATGCCGCCGGTGTCGAAGGTGATCCCCTTGCCGACCAGCGCCACCGAGGCACGCGGGGAGTCGCCGCCGGGCCAGCGCAGCCGGACCAGCCGGGGCGGGCGGGACGAGCCGCTGCCCACCCCGAGCACCCCGCCATAGCCGGCATCGGCCAGCTGGCGCTCGTCGAGCACCTCGACCTCCAGACCCGCGCCGGCGCCGATGTCCGCCGCGCGGTCGGCGAAGCTGGCCGGGAACAGGTCGTTCGGCGGCGTGTTGATCAGGTTCCGCGCGGTGCGCACCGCGCCGGCCACCGCCACCGCGCGGGCCAGGGCCGCCGTGGTGTCGTCGTCGGACTTGTCCACCAGCTGGTCGAACTGGGCCACCGGCTCCTTGCCGGCGCCGTTGGTCTTGTAGGTGGTGAACGCGTACGCGCCGAGCAGGCTGCCTTCGGTGGCGGCGGCGAGATCCAGCCGGGACAGCGTGCTCACCACCCGCCCGGTGCCGGCCAGCGCCCGCGCGGCCGCGCCGGAGGCCCGCCGCACCTGCTCCGCCTCGCCCCCAGCCGGCGCGTCGGCCGGTGCCCGACCGAGCCCGACGCCGACCAGCAGCGGGGCGGTCACCGCGCCCCGGGTGGGGAACTTGACCACGTCGTCGGCCTTGCCGGAGGCGCCGGCCAGGGTGAGCAGCTCGAGCAGTGTTCCGTCGAAGGCCGCGTCGACGTCCTCGGCGCCGCCGGCCAGTACCGGCCCATCTTCGCCGGTGCGCAATCCGACGATCAGCGCGTCGGCTTCGGCGGTCGCGGCGGATCCGGTGACCAGGCTGAATTCGGGGGCGCTCACGGGACTCCTCGTGGATTGTGGCTCAGCCTGCGGCGGCTCGGATGCGGCAGGATCCGCCCGCTCGGGCGGATCGACTCCGGTTCGAAATGCTAATGACACCGGCGTGCGTCCGAACGGGCGATATCCAATGCGAGGCTAAAACAATGCCCGAAACATTCCCACCACGGCGCCGGTCGGTGGACGCCGTCGTGCTCGGGCTCGCGCCGATGCTGGGCACCGGGGTGTTCCTGGTGTTCGCTCCGGCGGCGTGGCTGGCCGGGGGCTGGCTGCCGTTGGCCATCGTGCTCGCCGGTCTCGTGGCGGCCTGCGCCGCGTTCGCCGACGCCGATCTCGCCGCGCGCTATCCCGGATCCGGCGCGGGCTACCGATACGCCCGCGAGCAGCTGGCCCCGTGTGTCGGCCGGCTGGCCGGATTGGCCGCCCTGATCGGCCGGACCAGCTCGGCGGCCGCCTCCGCCCTGGTGTTCGGCGACTACGTCCTGCCCGGCCACCCCCTCGGCGTGGCGGTACCGCTGATCGTGGTGGTCGGAGCGTTGAGCCTGACCGGGATGCGCTGGACGGTGCGTGGCGCCTGGGTGTTGGTGGCCGGAGTACTCGCGGTGTTGGCGGCGGTCACGGTGATCGGACTGACCCGGCACTCGCCGGTGGACTGGTCGGTGGCCGGGATGCCGGAGAACGGGATCGGCGCGGCGGCGCAGCCGGGTGGGGTTCCCACCGCCGGCGGGTTGCCGATGCCCACCGAGGACGCCGGGCTCGCGGCGCACCCGGTCACCCCGTTCAGTGTGCTGACCGCGGCGGGACTGGTGTTCTTCGCCTTCCTCGGGTTCTCCTCGGTGTCCCGCGACGCCTCCGCCCCGGCGGGCTCGGCGGTCGGCGAGGAGCGTGGCCGGGCGGTGCCCCGGTTAGCGGTCTCGCTGGTGCTGTTGATTCCATTGGTCAGCTACCTGCTGGTGGCGGCCGCGCTGATGCACACCCTGGACCTGTCCCGGTTGGCCATGGAGTCGGCGCCGCTGGTCGCCGGGGTGGGCGGCGCCGACACTCCGGCGCTCGGCGTGCTGGTCCGGGTGGCCGCCGCGGCCGCCACCGCATGTGCCCTGTTCGCCGCGCTGGGTGGAGTGGGCCGTACGGCGGCGGACATGGCCGCCCACCGGGACCTGCCGAGCTGCTTGGGCGCTCCCGGGGCGCGTGGCGGCCGCTGGTTCTCCGGGCTGCTCGGGGTGGCCGGCGCCGTGCTGGTCGTGGTGCTCGCCAACCCGGTTGCCGCGGTGGCCATCACCGCCTGCTGCGGGCTGGTCTACTACGCGGTGGTCAACCTGGCCGCGCTGCGGCTGCCGGCCTCGCAGCGGCGCTGGCCAAAATGGACCTCCGCGCTCGGGCTGCCGCTGTGCCTCGGGCTTGCGGTGCTGCTGCCGCGCACCCAGGTGGTGATCGTCGGGCTGATGCTGGTGGTGGGCTTTGTGACCTGCACATTGCTGTCCCGGCGGCGGACCCTCGGAGCGGGAAGCCCCGGGGCCGCTCCGCCGCCGCGCCGGGACGGCGGCCGGGCGACTCGGGGTGATCTCCGGCCGGCAACTCCGGGAGAGGGCCGTTTGCCACGCCCCGTCCAACCCCGGGAACGGCCACTCGAGGGCAGCGCCGGAGTCGCGCCGGACGGCGGGAACGGCTGCTAGCGCACGGTCAGCGGCTGTTGTCCCGATCCGCGTCCGAGTCGGCGGACCCGCCTGAGCGCCGGCTCCACGCCGCGCGGACCTGGGAGACCGTCCGGTACGCCGCGTGCAGGTCGGCGGTGAACACCTGCGGCTGGTCGGCAGTGAGTTTCTCGTGCAGCGTCACCGCCTCCTCGGCGGCGGCCAGCGCCTCACCCAGATCCCGGCCACAGGCCGCGCGAATGTGGGCGAACGCGGACAGCGCCCGGCCCAGGTCCTGACGGTGGCCGGCGGAGTCCGAGGAGACCAGTAAGCGGTGCAGGTACACGGACTCCTGGCTGGCCGCCAGCGCGGTGTCCAACTGGGCGGCCTCGGCGGCGGCCAGCCCCAGGTTGTGCAGCGCGCGGGCCAGCTCTGCCTCGAACAACACCGGGGCCAGGCCAGCCAGCCGACGATAGCTTTCGGTGGTCTGCACGGCCAGCTCGCAGGCCCGCTCCCGGTGCCCCCGGGCGGCCAGCACCAAGCCGAGGTTGTTCAGCGCGGCGGCGAGGCAGTGTTCGAACCCGACCGGGTTCCCCCTGGCCAGCATCCGGTACAGCGGGTTGTGCGCGCGCAGCCGGTGCAGGATCACGATGGATTCCTCGGCGGCGGCGGTGGCGGCCTCGTGCTCGCCCAGCTCGGAGCGGGCCAGCCCGAGATTGCTCAGCGCAACGGCCAGCCCCACGTGCAGTCGGATCCGGTACATCAACCGCGGCCAACCGGCGCGGGTGAGCAGCTCGCGGTACAGCTCGGTCGCGTCGGACAGCGCGGCGGCGGCGTGCTCACGCCGGGACAGCCGGGACGACCACAGCCCCCAGGCGGTCAGCGTGACGGCGAGTTCCGGCTGGTAGCGAGCCGGCTCCGGGCGGGCCAGCCGGCGGTAGATCCGGGCCACACCCTCGACGGTCTGGCAGGCCTCCTCGAGCTGACCGGCCCGGGCCTGTCGCACGGCGAGCATCTGCTTCAGCCGGGCGGCCCTGGCCAGATCGGACGGGGATCCCGCCCACCCCTTCGGCGCATGGTCCGCGCCGAGATCTTCCACCAGCGCGGCCATGCCGATGCTGAACCCCCGAACGGGAACGTCCTCCGGCACTGCGCCTCCACCAACCAAAGTTGCCTTGACAACTCGCATTCTCCGTGACGTGACGGCACTTGGCACAGGTCCATGTCGTGGAAATCGCTCCCCCATCTGGCCTTACCCGCAGGTAGCAGGTGGTGCCCGGGCCGTTCTGGCGGCTTTGACCAGGAAATACCACCAAAGTGTCCATGTGGTGGGAGGTCCGACCATCGGAGTTGCGAGTCCGAATACCCTACAACTTATGAGTGCGAGCAGGCTGCCTTCGTTCACCCGTACGTTGAATCCCGCGCCGGCCTCAGCGCAGCGCCGCGCGGAGGTTCTGGCCGACCCCGGTTTCGGCCGGTACTTCACCGATCACATGGTGACCATTCGGTGGAGCGAGGAGCAGGGCTGGCACGACGCGCGGGTACTGCCGTACGGGCCGCTGTCCCTGGACCCCGCGGCGATGGTCTTCCACTACGGGCAGGAGATCTTCGAGGGGCTCAAGGCCTACCGGCAGCCGGACGGCTCGGTGGCGAGCTTCCGGGCGGACGCCAATGCGGCCCGGTTCCAGGTGTCGGCCACCCGGCTGGCCATGCCGACGCTGCCCGAGGAGCTCTTCCTGGAGTCGCTGTCCGAGCTGGTCAGGGTGGACGAGCCGTGGGTGCCGGCGGCCGGCGGGGAGGAGTCGCTGTACCTGCGCCCGTTCCTGATCTCCACCGAGGTGGGGCTGGGGGTGCGGCCGGCCGCGGAATACCTGTACCTGCTGATCGCCTCGCCGGCCGGACCGTACTTCCCCGGCGGCATCAAGCCGGTGGACGTGTGGCTGGCCACCGACTACACCCGGGCCTCGCCGGGGGGCACCGGCGCGGCCAAGGCCGGCGGGAACTACGCCGCCTCGCTGCTGCCGCAGAAGCAGGCCGCCGACAACGGTTGTGCCCAGGTGGCCTACCTGGACGCCGCCGAGCGCCGCTGGGTCGAGGAGATGGGCAGCAACAACCTGTTCTTCGTGTTCGGCTCGGGTGAGGACGCCGAGCTGGTCACCCCGGAGCTGTCCGGCAGCATCCTGGCCGGCATCACCCGCGACTCGCTGCTGGTGTTGGCCAAGGACCTGGGCTACCGGGTCAGCGAGCGGCGGGTGTCCGGCGAGGAGTGGCTCCAGGGCGCGGCGGACGGGCGGATCACCGAGGTGTTCGGCTCCGGCACCGCGGTGGTGGTCAGCCCGATCAGCGGGGTCAAGTACGGCGGGGGAGCGGTGCGCATCGGGGACGGGCAGCCCGGTCCGATCACCACCCGGCTGCGCAAGGTCCTCACCGACATCCAGCTCGGCGCGGGCCCGGACCCGCATCGGTGGATGCATCAGCTCACCCCGGCGCGGGTGAGCGCCTAAGCGGTCAGGGCGGGCCGCGGGCGAGCGTCACGGCGGTCCGCAGGCGGCGACCACCAGCACGGCGGTGCCCGCTAGCTCGGCGGCGGCGCCCAGCACGTCCCCGGTGACGCCGCCGAATCGGCGTCGGGTGTGTGCGGAGAGCAGGACCACCACGGCGGCGGCCATCGCCACCGCGAGTGGCCCCTGCCAGGGCCGGGATGGCACGGCGACCACCGCGGCGGCACCCAGCAGGACCGCGCCGAGCACGCCGACGAGCCAACGCTGGGTGCCGGCCACCAGCGCGCCCAGCCCGTCGGGCCGCGCCGCCGGTACCCCGCGCCGGCAGCACCAGGTGAACGCCCAGCGGCCGGCCAGCGCCGCGATCAGGACGGCGGCCCACCGCTCCGGCCGGGTGGCCAGCTGAGCCAGCGCCCCGGCCTGCAACCCGAGCACCAGTAGCAGTGTGACCACGGCGAACGGCCCGGCGGCGCCGTCCCGCATCACCGCCAGGGCGCGCTCCGGCGGGCCGTAGCAGCCGAGCCCGTCCGCCGTGTCGGCCAGCCCGTCCAGATGCATGCCCCTGGTGGCCATCGCCGTGGTCGCCAGCACCAGCGGCGCGGCGACCAGCGGCGGCGCCCCGACCCAGGTCAGGCCGTACAGCACGCCGGCCGCCAGCCCGCCGAGTAGCAGGCCCGGCACTGGCGCCCAGCGGATCGCGGCGCCGGCCGTGCGCCGGTCCACCGTGGCGGGCCCGGGTACCGGCAGCACAGTGAGCCAGCTGAACGCCAGCCGCAAGCCGACCACCGGTCAGCCGGATACCGGCTCGGTGCTGTTCGAGTCAGGCGGCTGGAGACTGGAAGTGTTCGCGTCGGAACTGTTCGCGCCGGCCGTGTTCTGGCCGGCTGTGTTCGCGTCGGAAATGTTCGCCTCGGAAATGTTCGCGCCGGCAGTGTCCGGCTCGTCAGTGTTCGTGCCGACAGCGTTCGCTCCGGAACCGTCCGGGTCGGCGGTGCCCTGCTCGTCCGCCTCGAGTTGGGCGCCGCTGACCCCGGCGTCGGCGAACGTGGCCATTTCGGACAGCAGCCGGCCGGCCATCAGCACCAGCGGCAACGCGGCAAGCGCGCCGGAGCCCTCCCCGAGCCGCATCTCCAGCTCCAGCAGCGGAACCAACCCGAGGCGCTCCAGCAGCAGTGTGTGCGCGGGCTCGACGGAGCGGTGACCGGCCAGCCACCAGGCCCGCGCGCCCGGGGCGAGCTCCTCGGCGACCAGCGCGGCGGCGCCCACCACCAGCCCGTCCAGCAGCACCGGGGTGCGGCGGGCGGCGGCCTGGGCGAGGAAGCCGGCGAGGGCGGCCAGGTCGGCGCCGCCCACCGTGCGGAGCAGCGCCACCGGCTCGCGGACCACCGGGCGGGCCCGGCGCAGCGCGTCGCGGACCGCCACCGCCTTGCGCATCCACCCTGCGTCATCCACCCCGGTGCCCCGACCCACCACCGCCACCGGCTCGGCTCCGGTCACCGCGGCGACCAGGACAGAGGCCGGCGTGGTGTTCCCGATGCCCATGTCTCCGGCGATGAGCAGGTCGGCCCCGCTGTCCACCTCCTCGTCGGCGATGGCCCGGCCGGCCGCGATGGCCGCCTCGACCTCGTCCTGGGTCAACGCGTCCTCGACGTCGATCCGGCCGCTGGAGCGGCGCACCTTGTGCCGGGTGACCTGGGCCGGCAGACCAGCCGTCGCGGTGTCCGGGGTGTCCACGGCCAGGTCGACCACCCGCACGGTGGCGCCGGTCACCGAGGCGAGCACGTTCACCGCCGCCCCACCGGCCAGGAAGTTGGCCACCATCTGACCGGTCACCTCAGGCGGGTACGCGGAGACCCCGTGCCGGGCCACCCCGTGGTCACCGGCGAACACCACCACCCTCGGGCGGGCCAGCGGTCGAGGCGGGCAAGCCCCTTGGCAGGCGGCGAGCCAGACACCTACCTGCTCAAGCCGGCCCAGCGAGCCGGCGGGTTTGGTCAGCTGGGCCTGGCGGGCCTCGGCCAGCCGGGCGGCCTGCTCGTCGGGCGGCACGATCGCCGGGAACTCCACCATGGCTCCAGCATCGCCGACCTGCCCACCGCGGCGGCACCCGGGTCGCGGCCGCATCAAAACCCCAGCTCAGCACCCGTGAGTGGTAATGGTCGCTATAGCGACCATTACCACTCACGGGTCTTGACCAGCGGTTTCGAGGCACCGGCCATGACCAGGTCAGCGCAGGCGCAGGGGTATGCCGGCGACCAACAGCAACACGTCGTCACACACCTCGGCCAGCCGGGCGTTGAGCGCGCCGAGATGGTCCCGGAACAGCCGACCGGCGCGGGTCGCGGGGATCACGCCCAGCCCGACCTCCGCGGAGACCAACACCAACCGGGTCGAGCAGCCACCGACCGCGCGCACCAGCGCGTCCACCCGCGCGCCGGCCACCGCCAGCTCCGGCGCGCCGCCGTCCCACCCGCCGGCGTCGTCCAGCACCCCGGTCAGCCAGGTGGCCAGGTCGTCGACCAGCACCGATGCATCGGTCGGCCGGCGCAGCTCGCCGGCCAGGTCGCCGGTCTCGACGGTCTGCCAGCTGGGCGGCCGCCGTGCACGGTGCGCGTCGATGCGGGCGGACCATTCCGGGTCGTCCGGCAGGCGCCGTCCGGTGGCCAGGTAACGCACCGCGGCATCGGCCGGGAGCAGGCCCTCGGCGTGCGCCGACTTTCCAGACCTGGCGCCGCCCAGGACGAGGGTGCGTCGGGCGGCAGCGGGCACCGGGGCACGCTACCGTCCGGCGTTGTGAGCTTCCGCTGGCGATACCTGGACGAGTCGGGCAACCAGACCACCGGCCCGGACGAGAGCTTCTCGGATCAGGCCGAGGCGGAGTCGTGGTTCACCGACATCTGGCCGGAGTTGCTGGAGGGCGGGGTGCACGCGGTTACCCTGCTCGACGGTGCGGCCGAGGTGTACGGGCCGATGAGCCTGCACGAGCAATCCTGACCGGTTCGGTCGCCTCGGTGGGCGAAAGACCGTCGTCGCCGAGCCAGCCGAGCCCGGTGCGCACGTGGTAACCCCACAGCCCGATCTGCGAGCCGTACCTGTCGGCCAGGTCGGTCATGGTGACCCCGGGCCCGTACAGCGCCTCGATCGCCCGGCTGAATACCGGCAGCTCGGCGGGCGCCACATCAAGCCGGCCGAAAACCCGTAGCGCGATCCCGGTGGCGGTGAACTCGCCGACCCCTCGGATGCCGCGCAGCTCGGCGAGCAGCTCCTCGGTGGGCACCTGGTACCCCCAGCCGTGCGGCCAGCCGGCGAGCCGGTCCAGCACGGCGGCCAGGTACTCGGACTGGCGCAGGTTCGCGGTGAACGGGGCCAGCTCGCCGACGCTCAGCCCGGCCAACCGGTCCAGCGTGGGGAAGCCCCGGTAGGTGAACCCGCCGAGCTCCAGCGCCGAGCCGTACACCCTGGCCAGCCTGCGCTTGCGCCCGCCGGCCTGCGCCTGCGAGGTGCGCTGGGCGAGCACGAAGTAGCAGGCGCCCTCGGCCACGCTGGCGAACCGGAGCTGGTGCAGCCCCTCGGTCTCGGCGAGCACCGGGGCCATCGCCGGATCGTCCCTGGCGGCGGCCAGGAACGGGGCCGGATCGTCGGCCAGGGACAGCCAGCGCCCGACCGCCACCTCCGCCTGGTGCCGCTGCGCGCCGGTCAACTCGTCGGCGCTGTGCAGCACCAGTGAGACGCCCTCGGGGGCCGGGGCGATCTCGGCGACCACCGCGCGACCGTCCGCCAGGGTCAACCCCTTGCGCAACAGCGAGCCGAATATTCGCTGTTCACCCGCGCAGGGCGCAAAGCCGGCCATCGCGCGCAGGGACAACGACATGTCGAACGGCTGGGCGGCGGCCAGCCTCACCAGCGGGGTGCTTTGGTGCATGCGGTCAGATTGGCAGGCCGGTCAGACAGTTTTCCGCCGCCCCGCCGGTGGCGGGAGTGAGTCGCATCACTCCTCTGAACGTGAGCCCGGTCACAATCAGCCGGTGACCTTCTCCGGGTCGCGCTCCACCACGTCCCCGAGCACCTGGTCGACCCGGTGCATCAGCTCCGGGTCCAGCCGCACGCCGGCGGCGGTCACGTTGTCCTTGATCTGCTCGGGGCGGGTGGCGCCGACGATCGCTGAAGCCACGTTCTGGTTCTGCAGCACCCAGGCAACGGCGAACGCGGCCATGCTCAGCCCGGCCTCGGCGGCCAGCGGGCGCAGCTCCTGCACCCTGGTCAGCACGTCGTCGCGCATCCACCGGGCGATCATCTGCGCGCCGCCGGCGGTCTCGTCGGTGGCGCGGGAGCCGGGCGGCGGAGCGGCCTCGGGCTGGTACTTGCCGGTGAGCACACCCTGCGCGATCGGCGACCAGACGATCTGCGACATGCCCTCCCGCTCGCAGATCGGCACCACCGCCGGCTCGATGACCCGCCAGAGCATGGAGTACTGCGGCTGGTTGGACACGAACGGGATGCGCAGCTCGCGGGCCAGCTCCGCGCCGGCGGCGATCTGCTCGGGGTTCCACTCGGAGACGCCGATGTAGAGCACCTTGCCGCTGTGCACCAGGTCGGCGAACACCGACATGGTCTCTTCCAGCGGTGTGCTCCGGTCGTAGCGGTGCGCCTGGTAGAGGTCCAGGTAGTCGGTGCGCAGCCGGCGCAGCGAGTTGTGGATCGACTCGGTGATGTGCTTGCGGCCGAGCCCCTGGTCGTTGGGTCCGGAGCCGGTCGGGAAGTAGACCTTGGTGAAGATCTCCAGGCCTTCCCGGCGCTCACCGGACAGCGCCCGCCCGAGCACTGCCTCGGCCCGGGTGCCCGCGTAGACGTCCGCCGTGTCGAACGTGGTGATGCCCGCGTCCAGGGCGGCCCGCACGCACGCGGCGGCCTGCTCTTCCTCCACCTGGCCACCGTGGGTGATCCAGTTGCCGTACGAGATCGCGCTGACGGTGATGCCGCTGCGGCCGAGGCGACGAAATTCCACGACGGCGACCCTACGCCCGGCCTCGCCGCTCAGCCGTGCGAACGCGCGGCGGCGGGCCCGGGCGGTTGGGCCGTCCGGGTCAGATGGTGTCGCCGACCTTCACCCGTGGCTTGGGCACCCGCAACTTGCGCAGCTGGCTGGCCCGGCTGAACGCGTACCAGCCCAGGGAGAGCGGGCTGATCTGCTCCTTGGGGAACTTGTCCCTGGCCGCGTTGGTGATCCGCCGACCGAGCAGCACCCCTTCGAGCAGGATGGCGGCCAGCATGGCCATACAGAACAGGCTGACCATGCTCTGCAGCCGCGGGATCGGCAGTACCAGGGAGATGAACACCAACCCGGCCAGCGGCATGAACAGCCCGATCAGGTGCCGGCGGGAGTCGACCACGTCGCGCACGTATGCCTTGACCGGGCCCCGGTCCCTGGGCATCAGCACGCGCTCGTCCCCGGCCATCATCCGGCGCCGACGATCCGCGGCGTCCTTGCGCCGCTCGTCTCGGCTGGCCCGGTTCTTACGGGCCAGTTTCTGCGCCTCGCGCTGGGTCTTCGGCGGCGGCGGGGCAGGCCCGCGTCGCTTGCTCTCCGCGTCGCGGCGCTTCGGGGTGGGGCGGCCCTTGCCGGCGGTGTGCGCTCGACCGGCGGCGCCGTCCTCGGCGGTACCGGACTCGTTGGCCTCACTGACCACCGATGCGGCTTCATTGTCGGAGCGGCGGCGCAGGAACCTCACGTCGTCAACCATACGGCTCGACAGGCCAGGTAGCGTCCATCGGGTGCGCATCGTGATCGCTCCGGACTCCTACGGCGGGACGCTGTCCGCTCCCGAAGCGGCCGCCGCCATCGCCGAGGGCTGGCGCCGGGTTGCCCCAGGTGACGAGCTGCGCGAGCTCCCGCTGGCGGACGGCGGCACCGGGTTCCTGGACGTGCTGCACGCCGTGCTCGGCGGGCAGCTGCACCAGGTCCAGGTGACCGGCCCGCTGGACGGCAAGCCGGTGGACGCGGCCTGGCTGAAGGTCGGTGATGTGGCCTACATCGAGATGGCCCAGGCCGGGGGGCTGCACCTGGTGCCCAAGGAGCACCGTGACCCGGCGCGGGCCAAGGCGGCGAGCAGCCGGGGCGTCGGCGAGCTGATTGCCGCCGCGGCCGCCGACTCCGAGGTGAGCCGGATCGTGGTGGGGCTGGGTGGTTCGGCCACCACCGATGCTGGGGCGGCCGCGCTGGCCGTGCTCGGCGCGGTGCCGCTGGACGAGGCCGGCGAGCCGCTGCCTGACGGCGGTGCCGCGCTGGCCCGGTGCGCCAGGCTGGCCGGACCGCCGGTGCTGCCCGGGCGGGTGCGGCTGGTGCTGGCCGCCGACGTGGACAACCCGTTGCTGGGCGAACACGGGGCGGCGGCGGTGTTCGGGCCGCAGAAGGGCGCGGACGCCGCCACAGTGGCCGAGCTGGACGCCGCGCTCGGCCGCTACGCGGAGGCGCTGGCCGCCGCCGTGCACCAGGATCCGGCCGAGCTCACCACCGCGCCCGGGGGCGGCGCCGCCGGTGGGTTGGGCGCGGCGCTGTTGGCCTGCGGCGGGGAACGGGTCTCCGGCGCCGGCCTGGTGCGCGAGCTGTCCGGGCTGGACGCCGCGCTGGACTCCGCCGACCTGGTGCTCACCGGGGAGGGCAGCTTCGACTGGCAGTCGCTGCGCGGCAAGCTGATCACCGCGGTGGCCGAGTCGGCGGCGGCCAGGGGCCTGCCCTGCCTGGTGCTGGCCGGCCAGGTCAGCGTCGGCCGGCGGGAGGCGGCGGCGGCCGGGGTGGAGGCGGCCTACTCGGTGGCCGAGCACGCCGGCGGGGTGGACGCCTCGATGGCTGATCCGGCCGGCACGCTGGCCGCGTTGGCCGAGGACCTGGCCGGCCAGTGGCGGCGCTAGCGGACTCCTGGCGCGCGGACTGGCGTGCGGCCGCGGCGAGGCGTGCACTGGCTCACGATGCCGGGTGCCCCTCCGGTGTGTCACGATGAACATGTCACCGGCGGGGTATGGAACATTCAGCGCACCACGTGTGTTGGGGGAAGCGTTGAATGGGTGAGAACCCGCTTAGTGAGCGACCTGCAAGGGAGAACAGATGTCCGTCGAGAACAGCACCACTACCACTGAGCAGACGCATGGCGTGGAGCTGACCGAGGCGGCCGCGGTGAAGGCCAAGGCTCTGCTGGACCAGGAGGGCCGCGACGACATGCACCTGCGCATCGCCGTGCAGCCGGGTGGCTGCGCTGGCCTGCGCTACCAGCTGTTCTTCGACGACCGCGCGCTGGACGGCGACCTGTACCGCGACTTCAACGGGCTGCGCGTCGGGGTGGACCGGATGAGCGCGCCGTACCTGCAGGGTGCGGTGATCGACTTCGTGGACACCATCGAGAAGCAGGGCTTCACCATCGACAACCCGAACGCCGGCGGGTCCTGCGCCTGCGGCGACTCGTTCAACTAGACCGACTCGCGACGGCCGGGTCCGGGGAGAAGGCTCCCCGGACCCGGCCGTTGTCGTATTTGTCGCATCACGTCCCCGACCAGGACATTCGACGGTAAGGTCACCCATCGTGCCGATTGCTGTCACCGGATCCATCGCGACCGACCACCTGATGCAGTTTCCGGGGCGGTTCGCTGACCAGTTCGTGGCCGACCAGCTGGAACGGGTGTCGCTGAGCTTCCTGGTTGATGATCTGGTGATCAAACGGGGTGGCGTGGCAGGCAACATCTGCTACGCCCTGGGGCTGCTGGGCCAGCGGCCGGTGCTGGTGGGCGCGGTCGGACCGGACTTCGCCGACTACCGCGCCGAGCTGGAGCGGGTCGGGGTGGACTGCACCCGAGTGCACGTCTGTGACGATGTTCACACAGCCCGTTTCATGTGCACCACCGACTCGGACATGCGTCAGATCGCCTCCTTCTACACCGGAGCGATGGCGCGCGCCGGGGAGATCTCCCTGGCCGAGCTGATCGGCCAGCCTGGGGGCGCCGACCTGGTGCTGGTCGGCGCGAACGACCCTGGCGCCATGCTGCGGCACACCCAGGAATGCCGGGACTTCGGCGTGGCCTTCGTGGCCGACCCGTCCCAGCAGCTGGCCAGGATGGAGGGCCCGGAGATCCGCCAGCTGGTCGAGGGCGCCCGCTACCTGATCACCAATGACTACGAGTGGGAGCTGCTTCTGCAGAAGACCGGCTGGTCGGAGGCGCAGGTGGCCGAGCGGGTGGACGTGCGGATCACCACGCTCGGCGAGCACGGCGCGCAGCTGGTCAGCCGGGGCGGCGCCGAACTCAAAATCGGTGTGGTGCCGGAGACCGGCAAGGTGGATCCGACCGGGGTGGGCGACGGCTTCCGCGCTGGCTTCCTGGCCGGGGTACACGGTGGGCTGTCCCTGGAACGGTCCGCCCAGCTGGGCTCACTGGTGGCGGTGTACGTGCTGGAGACCGACGGCCCGCAGGAGTGGGACTGGGACCGGGAGGCCTCGGTGGCCCGGCTGCGGGACGCCTATGGCCCGGACGCGTCCGACGAGATCGCCGCCCACCTCCCCACCTGACGCTCAGCCGGACGGGCTCAGAGCTGGACGGGGTAGCGGGGCTCCGGGATCTCCGGGCGGATCCGGCCTTCCACGGTGATCCCGTGCCAGAGCATGAAGACCAGCACGGTCCAGATCCGGCGGCTGTGGTCGAACGGGCCGGCCCGGTGCTCGTCCAGCATCCGGCGCACGGCGGCCAGGTCGAGCAGGTGATCGGTCTGGCTGTCCCGGATGATCCCGGCCGCCCAGTCGTACATCTCCTCGCGCAGCCAGTGCCGGATGGGCACCGGGAAGCCCAGCTTGCGCCGGTGCAGCACGTGCGCCGGGACGATCCCCTCCAGGGCCCTGCGCAGCGCGTACTTGGTGGTGCCGGAGGCGTTTGTTCCGGTGATCTTCTCGCTCAGCGGGATCGTGGACGCCACCCGGAACACCTCCGGGTCCAGGAACGGCACCCGCAGCTCCAGCGAATTGGCCATGGTCATCTTGTCGGCCTTGACCAGGATGTCGCCGCGCAGCCAGGTGAACAGGTCCACGTGTTGCATCCGGGCCACCGGGTCCCACTCGGCCGACTGCCGGTACCAGCGCGCGGTGATCTCGGTGTGCGAGCGGCGCGGGTCATAGGTGCGCAGGACCGAGGCGAGCTGCTCGTCGCGGAAGATCCGGGCGTTGCCGTAGTAGCGCTGCTCCAGCGTCAGCGCGCCCCGGCGCAGCAGATCCTTGCCCCGGGTGCCCTCCGGAATCCGGGTGGACAGCCGTCCGAGGGCGCGCCGCATCCCGCCCGGCACCTTCTCGAACGGTGCCAGGGACAGCGGCTCGCGGTAGATGGTGTAGCCGCCGAACAGCTCGTCCGCGCCCTCCCCGGAGAGCACCACCTTCACGTGCTGGCGGGCCTCCCTGGCCACGAACCACAGCGGTACCAGCGCCGGATCGGCCACCGGGTCGTCCAGATACCAGACGATCAGCGGCAGCGCGTCCATCATCTCGTCGGGCTTCACGGTGCGGATGACGTGCCGCACCCCGATCGCGGCGGCCGACTCGGCGGCCACGTCCACCTCGGAGTACCCCTCGCGCTCGAACCCGGTGGTGAAGGTGATCAGGTTCGGGTTGTGCTCCTTGGCCAGCGCGGCGATCGCGGTGGAGTCGATACCGCCGGACAGGAACGCGCCGACGGTGACGTCCGCGCGCATGTGCTTGGCCACTGAGTCGCGCAGCACGTCGGCCACCCGCCCGTGCAGCGCGTCCCGCTGGTCCACGCCGACCAGCGGGACGGGGGCGAACTTCGGCTCGAAGTAGCGCTCGGACACCGGCTCCTCGCCCGGCCGGAGGGTGAACATGGTGCCCGACTCGATCCGCCGGATCTCCCGGTGCATGGTGGCCGGCTCCGGCACATACTGCAGCAGCAGATAGTGCTGCAGCGCGGGCTGGTCCAGGCTCAGCGTGCCCGGCTCGGCCAGCTCCTGCAGGCTCTTCTTCTCGCTGCCGAACGCGGTGCCGGCGGGGCCGGTGCTGACGTAGAGCGGCTTGATGCCGAACGGGTCACGCGCGCCGAACAGCACCCGCCGCTCGGCGTCCCAGATCAGGAATGCGAACATGCCGCGCAGCCGGCGTACCGCGGCGGGGCCCCAGAAGTGGTAGGCCGCGACGATGACCTCGCCGTCGCCCTCGGTGGCGAACTCGGCGCCGTGCTCCGCGATCAGCTCGGCGCGCAGCTCCAGGTAGTTGTAGATCTCACCGTTGAAGGCCAGCGTGTAGCGCCCCTCGGCGCCGTGAGGTCCCCAGTGCAGCGGCTGGTGTGAGCTGGCCAGGTCGATGATCGCCAGCCGGTTGAAGCCGAAAATCACGTCCTGGTTGTGCCACACGTCGGTCTCGTCCGGCCCCCGGTGCCGGGAGCAGCGCAGCGCGCCGGTGATGGCGTCCGCTCGGTCCGGCGCGTCACCGTGCGCGCTCAGCAGTCCCAGTAGTCCACACACGCCGCGTGCTCGCCCCTTTCACGCCGGTCCGAGAGTGCCCGTTCCGAGAGTGCAGAGTATGCCGGTGTGGTCCGCGCGACATGCAGGCGCCGCCTCAGTACCCAGACGCGAGAGTGGCGTCCAGTTCTTATAGGCTGCGCGCTAGGTAGCCGCCGTCTCCCAGCTGATCGGGAGCGAGCGCGCGACGACCAAGTGTGGGAGGCAGCGAGCTGTGGGCGAGGTGAGGCGCGCTCGGTTCGGGCGGGCGATCAAGATTGCCGGCCTGGCCGCCGTCGTAGCGGTGTCGGCAAGCGGTTGCTCGGTCGACGAGGTGCTGCGGTTCGGCTGGCCGGTCGGGGTCACCCCCCAGGCGGAGGAGATGCGCCACCTGTGGACCATCCTGGCCGTCGCGTCCCTGGTCGTGGGCGTGATCGTGTGGGGGATGACGCTCTGGGCGGTGGCCTTCCACCGCAAGAAGGGCGAGGGTGAGCTGCCCCGCCAGTTCCAGTACAGCCTGCCGGTGGAGATCGTCAGCGTGGTGCTGCCCACGATCATCGTGGCGGCCATCTTCAGCTACACGGTGGTGGTACAGAACGACGTCGACAAGCACATCACCAACCCCGACGTGAAGATCGACGTCACCGCGTTCCAGTGGAACTGGAAGTTCGACTATCCGGACAACCCCACCGGCCGGCCGGTCACCACGCTGGGCACCAGCGAGACGATCCCGATCCTGGTGCTGCCCACCGACCGCACCATCCAGTTCACCCTGGACTCCCAGGACGTCATCCATTCCTTCTTCGTGCCGGAGTTCCTGTTCAAACGGGACGTCTTCCCGGACCCGGAGAAGAACGACACGGACAACGTGTTCGTCATCGACCGGATCGAGCGGCAGGGCGCGTTCGTCGGCCGGTGCGCCGAGCTGTGCGGCAGTTACCACTCCGCGATGAACTTCGAGGTGCGCGCGCTGACTCCCGACCTCTACGGCCGCTACCTGCAGTTCCGTACCCAGAACAACGCGGTCACCGGCGTGCCGAACACCGCGGGCGAGGCGCTGGCCGCGCTCAACTGCGGTGAGCTGTGCGCGCCGGAGGCCATCACCACCTACCCGTTCCACACCAACCGTGGCGAGCGCTCGGCGTCGCAACGGACGAGCAGCTGAGCGGAAGGGGAGTGGTGGCGCGATGAAGGTCGAGTCCCGGATCTTTGAGATCTGCACGGTGTTCTTCTTCCTGTGCGCGATCGTGTACTGGATCTTGTCCAAGGAGCCCGTCGGCATCGTCGGTCTCACCCTGACCGGCGGTCTGTCGCTGATCATCGGCACCTATTTCCGGTTCGTGTCCCGCCGGTTGGAGACGCGTCCCGAGGACAACCCCGACGCGGAGATCGCCGACGGCGCCGGCGATCTGGGCTTCTTCAGCCCGGGCAGCTACTGGCCGATCGGGCTGGCCCTCGGCACCGCCATGGTCGCGCTCAGCGTGGCGTACTGGATGCCCTGGGCGATCATCATCTCCGCGATGGTGCTGCTGTTCATGGTCGGTGGGCTGCTGTTCGAGTACCACCTGCCGCGCTCGGACCACTAGAAGGTGTCGCCCGCATTAGTGCGCCTGGTCCGCCGGCCTCCCGGCCCTGATGCAGGAGACACGTTCCGGTGATTTCGAGTCCACGGCTCGTCCTACGGATGCTGACCGCGCACGACGCCGAGCGCATGTTGGCCGGTAGCCACCCGGAGCTGCCGGTCTTCGCCGACGGGTATCCCTCCGCGTTCGCCACCCAGGTGCTCCGGCTGGTCGCGCTGTACCCGGCGATCGACCAGGAGGTCGGTGAGGGCGCGCCGGACCTGGGCCCGTGGCTGTTGCTGCGGCGGTCCGACGACGCGGTCATCGGGACCATCAGCTGCGCCCGCACGGGCAACCCGGCGGAGATGTCCGTGGGCTACGACATCACGCCGCCCTGCTGGGGCGAGGGGTACGCGACCGAGGCGCTCGGCGCGGTGGTCGAGCACCTGCTCAGCCTGCTGGACATCTCCCGGGTGTGCGCCGAGACGGTCACCGACCACATCGCCAGTCGCCGGGTGATGGAGAAGTCCGGCATGCGCTGGCAGCGGGACGAGGTCGCCGAACACGACGGCCGCGAGGTCAAGCTGGCGCATTACGCCATCGACCGCCCGGAGCCGATCTAGCCCGAGGGCCGAGGGCCACCCGCCGGGTGTTGTAGCCCCAAGCTCCACCTTCACCGCCCCTTCCACCGACGGGTGGTACGCACAATTGCGTATTCACCCAAGGCACATCTGCCTGGTTCGGTGTCTGCGAGCGCCACTGTGCGGGCCGGCGCGTGCTGAGGGGGAAACCATGCATTGCCAGACGTTCTCGCCATGCCCGGCGCCGGTGCCGCGCGGCGACCGGTGGGTTCGCGGTGATCGCGGTTGAGCAGGTCGACGGTGGCCAAGGTCGAGACGGAAGTGCTGGTTGTCGGCGCCGGGCCGGTCGGGCTGACGCTTGCGATGGACCTGGCCTGGCGCGGCGTCGCGGTCACCGTGGCCGAGACGCGATACGGCGGCGAGCCACCCAGCGCCAAGTGCAACCACGTGTCCGCCCGATCCATGGAGATCTTCCGGCGCCTGGGCGTGGCGCCGTCGGTGCGGGAGGCCGGCCTGCCGCCGGACTATCCGCACGACGTCGCGTACCGGACCACGACGACCGGCACCGAACTGGCCCGCATTCCGATCCCCAGCCGCACGGAACGCGACAACTCCACCCCGGGGCCGGACACCTGGTGGCCCACCCCGGAGCCGCCGCACCGGATCAACCAGATCTATCTGGAGCCGATCCTGTTCGCGCACGCCACCGCCATGCCCGGCCTCGACATCCGCAACCGCACCCGGGTGCTGGGCTTCAGCCAGTCCGAGGACAGCGTGACCGCCCGCGCCGAGGACCTGGACTCCGGCGAGCGGCTGGAGATCAGTTGTCGCTATCTGGTCGGCTGTGACGGCGGTCGGTCCGGCATCCGGCGCGCGATCGGCGCGGAGCTCCACGGTGACCCGGTGGTGTCGCGGGTGCAGTCCACGGTGATTTGCGCTCCCCGCCTGCTTTCCCTGATCGACCGGCCGGCCTGGGGCAACTTCTCGCTGAACCCGAGGCGGAGCGGCAACGTGTACGCCATCGACGGGCGGGAGATCTGGCTGGTACACAACTACCTGCGGCCGGATGAGGTCGACTTCGACTCGGTGGACCGGGACGCGGGTATTCGGGCGATCCTCGGAGTGGCTCCCGACTTCGAGTATCAGGTGATCGGCACCGAGGATTGGTTCGGCCGGCGGTTGGTGGCCGACCGGTTCCGGGACCGTAACGTCTTCGTGTGCGGCGATGCCGCGCACATCTGGGTGCCGAACGCCGGCTACGGGATGAACGCCGGTATCGCCGACGCGACGAACCTGTCCTGGCTGCTGGCCGGGGTGATCGCCGGGTGGGCCGCGCCGGAGATCCTGGACGCTTACCAGACCGAGCGGCTGCCGATCACGGACCAGGTCTCCCGGTACGCGATGGACACCGCGCTAGCGGTGAACGCGCAGGCCCGGGCGGTGCCGGCGGAGATCGAGGAGCCGGGACCGGCGGGCGACGCGGTGCGCGCCCAGGTCGGCAAGGCGGCCTACGAGCTGAACGTGAACCAGTTCTGCTGCGGCGGCCTCAACTTCGGCTACTTCTACGACGCCTCGCCGATCATCGCCTACGACGGGGAAACCGCGCCCGGATACACCATGTACCACTTCACCCCGTCCACCGTGCCGGGCTGCCGCACGCCGCACCTGTGGTTGGCGGACGGGCGATCGCTCTACGACGCGCTCGGGCCGGGCTACACGCTGTTGCGCCGGGATCGGACGGTTGACGTGGGCGGGCTGGTGTCCACGGCCGCGTTCCGGGGTGTGCCACTGACCGTGCTGGAGCTGGATGAGCAGCTGACGGCGGTTCTCGCGCCGTGGCGGCTGCTGCTGGTCCGCCCCGATCAGCACGTGGCCTGGCGGGGATCCGGGGCGCCGGCCGACCCGCTGGCACTGATCGACCTGGTCCGAGGCGCGGCGGAACGGCCGGCTGAGGCACAGCCGCGGGCGCCTTACCCGGAGCGGGGAGCACAACGGCGTGGACGCACTTTGGCGGGGAGCACACCACGCCCGATAGTGGGCTGGACGGAAGGTGCACTGGAGTCCGGTGAGCGGCCGGGCGAGGGAGCGTGGACGGCATGAACGAGGTGAACGCCGAGACCGGCTACCTGTTGGACAACGCCGCCGCGGACGCCGGCGGGCGGTTCGGCGCGCTGTCCGCGCTGTTCGACCCGGTGACCGCCGGGAACGTCGACGCGCTGGGTATCCGCCCAGGGTGGCGCTGCTGGGAGGTGGGCGCGGGCGGCCCGTCGGTGCCCCGGCTGCTCCGCGACCGGGTCGGCTCGAGCGGATACGTGCTGGCCACCGACTTTGACGTGCAATGGATGAACACCGACTCGGCTGGCGGGGTGGAGGTCCGCCAGCACGACGTGGCGATCGACGACCCGCCCGGGGACGACTTCGATCTGGTGCACGCCCGGTTGGTACTGGTGCACCTGGCGGATCGGAAGGCGGCGTTGCGCCGCATGGTGGCGGCCGTCCGCCCCGGCGGCTGGCTGCTGATCGAGGACTTCGACACCGCCCTGCAGCCCAAGGCCTGCCTGGATCCTCAGCGCCCCGAAGAGCACCTGGCCAACCACATCCGGGCCGGGTTCCTGATCCTGCTGGGGGAACGTGGTGCGGACCCGCGGTACGGCCGGCGACTGCCCAGGCTGGTGCGCGAGGCGGGGCTGACCGAGGTGACCGCCCACGCCTACTTCCCGGTGGTCCGGCCGGGCGTGGTCGAGCTCGAGGTGGCGAACCTGAATCAGGTACGGGGTGCGCTGGTTGCACACGGCCTGGCCACCGAGGCGGAGATCCAGGAGTACCTCCAGGTGCCTCGCCACCGGCCAGCTCGACCTGGTCACCCCGCCGCTGATCTCGGTGCGGGGGCGGTGAGGCTAGTTGCGAACGGCCTGGAGCTGCCGGGCGGTGTGTGCGCCGCCCTGGTGCAGCATGGCGACCAGGCTCGTCCGGTTCCCCGCGCCCAGCTTGCGGTAGACGTTCTCCAGGTGCTTGTGCACCGTGCGCGGGCTGATCGTGAGGCTGCGCGCGATCTCCCGGTCGGTCAGGCCGTTGGCCACGTGCTCCACCACGTCCCGCTCGGAGCGGGTCAGCGTGGGCAGGCCGGTCAGCGCCTCGTCGAGCCGGTCGGCATGCCGGGCCAGCCGGCGGACGGACGCGGTCAGCGCCTCCGTCCTGGCCCGCCGGTCCATCGCCTGCGCCCAGTGCGGAGTGATCAGCTCGACGAGGTCCCGCTCCCGTGCGCCGAAGCCGCGGCGGGACCGGTTGAACGCCAACGTGTTGCCGTGCCGACGGTCCAGGCTGGCCACGCAGAGCAACTGGTCCACCGTGCCCCGGGGAGCGTAGAAGTCGACGTAGAGCTGCAGCCGGCGCAGCTCCGCCGCCTCGGTGAGGTCGGAGATCGCGGTGGCCTTGCCCAGTTGCAGCCGGCCGTCGCGGAACGCGGCGTGCGCGGGGTGCTGGTGGAAGACCGCGTGGAACGCCGGCGACTCGATGAGGTTCTCCCGCCGAGGGGCGACCTCGCTGGTGACCAGGCGCGTGGTCCGGTTGTCCACCCGGGTGTAGGAGCAGACGTCGGCGCCGACCAGCCGGCCCAGCTCGGTGAGCACGTGCAGCGGCGCGTTCGGGTGCTCGCGCTCATCGGCGTTGAGCGCGAAGACCAGGTCGAGGACCGTGCGCACGTCCTTCGAGGTCACCGCGGGCATGACGGCCATTGTGCAGCCGGGTCGCCGAGATGGGTGAACTGTTTATCTCACCGGTCAGTCCGCCGCCGGGCACGGCTGGGCGACCGCGGCGGCCGGGATCTTCGCTCGCTGCCGCGCGGTGGCCAGCACCGAGCCGGCCAGGATCAGCACGAAGGCCACGATGACCAGGGCGGTCAGCGGCTCGTCGAGCAGCAGCACACCCGCGGCGACGGCGACCGCCGGGTTGACGTAGGTGAAGACCATCGCCCTCGGTGCGCCGACCTCCCGGATCAACTCGAAGAACAGCACAAACGCCAGCGCGGTGCACACCACGGCGAGCCCACCGATCGCCAGCAACACCTCGGCGGACGGTAGCTGGGCCGGCCAGGTGGCGATCGCCGGCCCGGCGTACACCAGCCCGGCCAGGCTCAGGCAGCTGGCGGTGATCAACAGGTTCGGCACCCCGACCAGCTTGTTGGCCGCGATGACCGGGGCGGTCGCGTAACCGGCGGCCACCAGCAACAGCTCGATCACCGGCCACGCCGTGCCACCACTCAGGTGCGGCGCGGCCAGCAGCAGCACCCCGGCCAGCCCGAGTGCCAGGCCGGCCCAGCGCACCGGGCCCAGCCGGGTGGTGTCGCCGAACAACCGGGCGACCAGCACACCGATGATCGGCACGGCGGCAATGAGTAACCCAGTCATGGAGCTGGACAGGTGCCGCTCGGCGTCGGACAGCAGCCACCACGGGCCGATGATCTCCAGCGCGGCGAAGGCGAGCAGCGGGCGCCAGTGCGCGCGCAGGGTGGCCAGCGCGCCAGGCCGCACGGCCAGCGGGAGCAGCAGCAGCGCGGCGATCCCGGTGCGCGCGAAGACCAGCACCGGCACCGACACGCCGGCCACCGCGACCTTGATCATCAGATACGGGATGCCCCAGAGCAGGCACATCGCCGCGAACAACAGCCACCCTCGTCGACTCACCGGTTCAGCATCGCCCCGCCGCCAGGGCGCTGTCTTGAACGCTGTTGCGGTAGGCGCCTGGGGTCACCCCGACCACCCGGCGGAACCAGCGGCTCAGGTGCGCCTGGTCGGCGAATCCCACCAGGGAGGCCACCTCGGCCGGCCGCTCGCCCCGGTCCAGCAGCGCCTTGGCGTGCGTCACCCGGTGCTGGGCGAGCCAGGCGTACGGCGGCATGCCCACTTCCTCGCGGAACGCCCGCAGCAACTGGAACCGGGACAGCCCGAGCTCGGCGGCGATCTGCGTCAACGTGGGCGGGTGGGCCATCTGGTCGGCCAGCAGGCTCATCACCGGCCGGGCCACCGAGGCCGCCCGGCGCCGGCGGCATGGTGCGCCCAGCGGCGCGGCGTGTCGACGGACCAGCACGCCGATCAGCTCGGTCAGCCGGGAGTCGCCCTCCAGCGCGTCGCCCGCGCCGCCCAGTACGGCGTGCACCGCGCGCAGCTCGCCGGCCAGCTCCGGGTCGGGGATGACCAGGTCGGGGAAGTGCGGCTGGCGTTCTCCCGGTTCCCCGAGCAGCTCACCCAGCGGCTCGGTGAGCAGCGGGGTTGGCGGATAGAGCACCCGGTAGGTGAACCCGCCAGGGGCGGCCGGGGCCCCGGTGTGTGGCTCCCCGGGCTCGACCACCACCACGGTGCCCGGCCCGGCGTAGTGCCGCTCGCCCCGGTACTCGATGACCTCCCGGCCGCCGGTGCAGGCGCCGAGGGCGAACTCCTCGTGCATGTGTGGGGCGTACTGCCGGCGCACCAGACTGGCATGCAGCAGGTCCAGCGGCGGCCGGCCCACGCCGTCCACCCGCTTCCACACCGACCAATCCCTGGCCGGGCCACTCGGCGACCCAGAACCCCGCCCGAAAACCGTGCCCGCCGTGTCGCCCATGCCTCGCCTTCACCCACCCACACCTCACGATACCTAGGGCAGGTCGGCGGCGAAGCTGAAATAAGGGCGCCCCCGACCGGAGTCGGAGGCGCCCTTGTGCGGCGCTGCGGGCGGGTTAGCTCAGGTCCTTGGGTCGGCCGGGCGCCCGGCCAACTCCCGGCGGTCGCCCGGGCTGGGCTCGGTCGAGCCGGCGGCGTGCCCGTTGCCGCTGAGCAGCTCTGCGCGGGCGCGCTCCAGTGCCGCGGTCTCCTCCGGCGGGTCCGGCCGCAGCAGCGAGCCGGCCACCGGATGCCCACCTGAGCCCAGCTGGTTCATCCGCTTGGGCACCGGAGCGCCCTGGTACTCCAGCGGGACCGCGTGTCCGTGTGAGTCCACGCCGGCCAGCGGCTGGTGCACCTCGATGAACTCACCGTGCGGCAGCCGCTTGATGATGCCGGTCTCGATGCCGTGCTCGAGCACCGCGCGGTCGCTGCGCTGCAACCCGATGCACAGCCGGTAGGTCACGAAGTAGGCCAGCGGCGGGAGCAGCAGGATGCCGATCCGGCCCGCCCAGGTCGTCGCGTTCAGCGAGATGTTGAACTTGTCCGCGATGATGTCGTTCGAGCCGAGCGCCACCAGCCAGACGTAGAACGTGATGGCCATCACGCCCAGCGAGGTGCGGACCGGCACGTCCCGAGGCCGCTGCAGCAGATTGTGGATCGCGACGTCCCCGGTGAACTTCCGCTCGATCATCGGATATATCGCCGCCACCCCGTGGATGAGCGGCAGGAACAGCGGGCTGGCCCAGAACGCCGGCGGGATCAGATAGGTATGCGCGATGTCGATCTCCCACGGCGGGAAGATGCGCAGCATGCCCTCGGTGAACAGCACGTACCAGTCCGGCTGCGAGCCGGCCGAGATGTGCGCCGGGTTATACGGCCCGAAGTTCCAGATCGGGTTGATCTGGAAGACCCCGGCCATGATTGCGATGATCCCGACGGTGATGGCCATGAACGCGCCGCCCTTGGCCGCGAAGGTCGGCAGGATGCGCACGCCGACCACGTTCTTCTCGGTCCGCCCCGGGCCGGGGAACTGGGTGTGCTTCTGGTACCAGACCAACCCCACGTGCAGCCCGATCAGCGCGAGCAGGATGCCGGGAAGCAGCAGCACGTGCACGATGTAGAGCCGGGGGATCAGCTCCGTGCCGGGGAACTCCGAGCCGAAGATCAGGTAGTTCACCCAGGTGCCCACCACCGGGATGGACATCACGAAACCGGACATGATCCGCAGGCCGGTGCCGGAGAGCAGGTCGTCCGGCAGCGAGTACCCGGTGAAGCCCTCCATGAAGCCCATCAGGATCAGCAGGACGCCGATGATCCAGTTCGCTTCCCGGGGCTTGCGGAACGCTCCGGTGAAGAAGGTCCGGAACATGTGCACGAACATCGCGGCGACGAACAGCAGCGCCGCCCAGTGATGGACCTGGCGGACGAACAGCCCGGCGCGCACGTCGAAGGAGATCTCCAGGGAGCTCTCGTACGCCCGGGACATGGACAGGCCCCTGAGGTTGTCGAACACCCCGTTGTAGGTGACCTCCTGCATGGAGGGGTCGAAGAACAGCCCGAGGTAGGTGCCGGAGAGCAGCAGCACGATGAAGCTGTACAGCGCGATCTCGCCGAGCATGAACGACCAGTGCGTCGGGAAGACCTTGTTGAACTGCTTCCGCATCCCGGCGGCCGGGTGGTACCGCTGGTCGAGCTCGTCGAGCGCGTGCGCGACCTTCTCCTTGACGGGGCTGGAGCTGGTTGTGGGGGTCGTGATGGAACTCATGATCTCCGCTCCCAGAAGCCAGGGCCGACCGCCTCGTTGAAGTCAGCGGTCGCGATGAAGTATCCATCGTTGTCGACGGTGATGGGAAGTTGTGGCAGCGCTCTGGTGGCTGGGCCGAAGATGGGCTTGGCATATTCGGTGGCCAGGAACTGCGACTGGTGGCACGGGCAGAGGATCCGGTTGGTCTGCGACTCGAACAGCGAGGTCGGGCAACCGAGGTGGGTGCACACCTTGGAGTAGGCGTAGAAGTCGCCGAAGTGGTAGTTCTCCTGGCCGGCGCGCTGGATGACCTGCGTGCCCGGGCGCAGCCTGATCAGCATCACCGGGGCGTCCGAGGCGCGCAGGTTCTCGTTCATGACCTCGGGGCTGTGCAGGTCGGACAGCCGGAACGGAAACACCGTCTCGATCGAACCGGCGTCCAGGTCCTCCGGCCGCACCCGGATGTCGATGTTGTTGCTGATGATTTCCTCTGAGGAGATGCCCAGGTCCCGGCGCAGGTACACCTTCTCGCCGTTCTCCGGCCGCCACGGCGTGACCCACAGCTGGGCATTGTCGCCGCCCTTCCACGGGTTGCGGACCAGCCCGCCGAGCGCGGCCACCCCCAGCCCGAGGCCGAACACGCCCATGGCCAGCCCGGCGCTGCGCTTGATCAGCGAGCGGCGCGCGATGCCGGTGTCCTTGCCGGCGGCGGCCAGCTGGGCGATCACGGTGCGCCGGGCCAGCTCGTCGGAGGGGCCGTCGTGGCGCTGCTGGACCGCTAGCTCGTCCGGGAAGAACCGCTTCACGTAGGCGATCATGCCCGCGCCCAGGGCCAGCACCGAGAGGCCGAAGCTGGCCCCGATGACCGGCGTGTAGAACAGGTACATGAGGTGCCCGGGCCGGCCGGGGGCCACGTAGTGGAACGGCCAGAACAGGTAGGCCAGCACGAACACCAGCGCGGCGAACCCGGAGAACAGGAACCACCGGGCCACCGCCCGCTCGGCGCGCTTCTCCGCCCGGGTGCCGGCAATCGGCCAGCGGTTCGAGTTGCGCACCAGCACGACGTCGTCCAGCTCCGCCGCGAGGACGGCCAGCTGCTCCGGCGACATCTCCTCCAGCTCGGCGTCGGTTGGCCGCCGGGCCGGGGTGTGCGTTCCCTCACTCATGCCTTTGATCCCAACCATAGCGTGAAGCCGACCAGCGCCGTGATGCCGACGATCCAGGCGATCAGGCCTTCGGAGACCGGGCCGATGTCGCCGAGCCCGTTGCCACCCGGGTTGTTCTGTCCGGCGTCGACCGTCTTGATGTAGCCGATGATGTCCTTCTTCTCCTCCGGCGCCAGCTGCCGGTCGGAGAAGTGCGGCATGTTCTGCGGGCCGCTGAGCATCGCGGTGTAAATCTGATCCTCCGTCGCCGGGGCCAGCGGCGGCGCGAACTTGCCGGAGGACAGTGCCCCGCCCTGGCCGGTGAAGTTGTGGCAGGACGCGCAGTTCAGCCGGAACAGCTCGCCGCCGCGCGCGGTGTCCGCGCCGCGCAACGCTGCCCCGGTCTCCGCCGGGCGCTGTGGGCCGCCGCCGTTGGCTTGCACGAACGCGGTCAGCGCGTCGATGTTGTGCCGACCGACCTCGTTGTCCACGTTCAGGTCGGCGAGCGGGTGCTTGCGCTCCGCCTGCGCCTCCTGGCGGGCCAGCGGCATCCGCCCACTGGACACCTGGAAGTAGGTGGCCGCGGAGCCGACCCCGATCAGGCTCGGGCCCCGGTCGGTCACGCCCTGCAGGTTTGCCCCGTGGCAGCTGATGCAGTGGTTGTCGAACACCTGCTGGCCCTGCGCGACGAGCTGTGAGTCGTCCTGCGCGACGGCGGTCTGCGGTTGGGGGGCGAACACGGTGTACAGCGCGCCGGCGCTGAGCAGGGCGATGCCCAGCGCGAGGGCACCGGCGACGCGACGATGCAGCTTGCCGCGAGCGGACCGGCGGCGTGTGGTGGTGGTTCTCATCGCGGAGTCTCGAACCCTCGCTGTCAGATCGGGCGCTCGGTGAGCGGTCAGCGGATGAAGTAGATCACGGAGAACAGGCCGATCCAGACCACGTCCACAAAGTGCCAGTAGTACGACACCACGATCGCCGCAGTCGCCTGTGCCGGCGTGAACTTGCTGAGCTTCGTGCGGACCAGCAGGAAGATGAAGGCGACGAGACCACCGGTGACGTGCAGCGCGTGGAACCCGGTGGTCAGGTAGAAGACCGTGCCGTAGGCGCTGGACGAGATCGTGGTGTGGTGGTTGATGATCAACCCTCGGTACTCGTTGATCTGGCCGAGCACGAACAACGTGCCCATCACCAACGTGATCGCGTACCACCGGCGCAGCCCGAACACGTCACCGCGTTCCGCGGCGAACACGCCGTACTGGCAGGTGAACGACGAGGCCACCAGGATGATCGTGACCACCAAGGCGTAGGGCACGTCCAGCTCGGTGGGCGGCGGCGGCCACACACCCACGTTCTGCGCCCGCGCGGTGAAGTAGATCGCGAACAGGCCGGCGAAGAACATCAGCTCGCTGGACAGCCAGACGATGGTGCCGATGCTGACCATGTTCGGCCGGTTCAGCGAGTGAATGCGCTGACTGATACTGGGCGCTGCCGTCGTCACGGGGGTCATTATTACTTGCGTGGTCGTTCTCGCCCGCTCAGGGTTGCGCACGATGAGTCACACGTCCGGTGACAGTCGGCGACCCCGGCCGCGTCGGGGCCGCCTTGGCGCCTGCTGGTCTGCCGCTATCCCCCGGATATCATCGCCCGGTCCGCCGATGTGGGAGGAAGCTGAGCCTGGTGAGCAACGCCGGAAGCAATGCAGGGAACGCGGGCGCCGCGCGGACGGTCCTGGTGTTCAGCCACCGCCCCAAGGTGCGGGAATCGATCACCAACGCGGTGGGCCGGCGGCCCGCGCCGGACGTCGGCCGGGTGAAGTTTCTCGAGGTCGGGACGGTGGCCGAGGTGCTGGCCGCGGTGGATTCCGGGCAGGTGGACCTGGCCATCCTGGACGGCGAGGCGCAGCCGACCGGGGGCATGGGGCTGTCCCGCCAGCTGAAGAATGAGATTTCCGACTGTCCCCCGATCGTGATCGCGGTGCAGCGGCGCGACGATCGGTGGCTGGCCACCTGGTCGCAGGCGGACGCCGTACTGGTGCACCCGTTGGACCCGCTGGTCGCCGCCGAGACGGTGGCCGACGTGCTCCGCGGCGCGGCCCCGGTCCGGCGTTGACTCAGGTTTCTCGCTGCCGTTCCCAAGACGTTCTCAGTCCGAGTACCCGCCGACGAGATGAACCAGAGTCGATATGACACCGCCGACTGACGCCCTCGGACAGCCGCGGAGCTGGCCGGCGCTGCTCGGCCGGCTGCTTGGCGGCACGGACCTGACCGCCGAGGACACCGCCTGGGTGATGGACCAGGTGCTCGCCGGGGACGCCAGCGACGTGCGGCTGGCCGGTTTCCTGGTCGCGCTGCGCGCCAAGGGGGAGACCGCCGAGGAGATCGCCGGGCTGGCCGAGGCGATGCTCTCGCACGCCCGACGGGTGCCACTGTCCGGGCCGGCCGTGGACGTGGTGGGCACCGGCGGCGATCACTCGCAGAGTGTGAACATCTCCAGCATGGCCGCCATCGTGGTGGCAGCGGCCGGGGTGCCGGTGGTCAAGCACGGCAACCGGGCGGCGTCCTCCCGGTCCGGCGCGGCCGACCTGCTCGAGGCGCTCGGCGTGGCCATCGACCTGCCGCCGGAGGGTGTCTCGCGCTGCCTGGCCGAGGTGGGCATCGGGTTCTGCTTCGCCCCGGTCTTCCACCCGGCCATGCGCTACGCCGCGCCCGCCCGCAGCCAGCTGGGCGTGCCCACGGCGATGAACCTGCTCGGTCCGCTGACCAACCCGGCGCAGCCCCCGGCCGGACTGATCGGCTGCGCGGACGCCCGGCTGGCCCCGGTGATCGCCGCCGTGCTGGCCGGCCGCGGGTCCTGCGCGCTGGTGGTGCGCGGGGATGACGGGCTGGACGAGATCACCACGACGAGCAGCACCTCGGTGTGGGTGGTGCGGTCCGGGGCGGTGAAGCTGGAGTCGCTGGACGTGGCCGAGCTGGGCGTGCCCAGGGCCACCGCGGCGGACCTGCGGGGCGGGGATGCCGAGTTCAACGCCGACGTGGCGCGGCGGATGGTGGCCGGGGAGACCGGGCCGGTGCGGGACGCGGTGCTGGTCAACGCGGCGGGCGCGGTCGCGGCGTTTACCGGGTTGTCCGGCGACCTGCTCGCCGACCTGGGGGCGGCGTGGGATCGGGTGGTCGACGCGGTGGATTCCGGCGCGGCCGCGACCCTGCTGGAGCGGTGGGCCGCGTTGTCCAGCTCGCTGCGCTAGCCCCGAGCTGGGCGGCTCTGATCCGCGCCGAGCTGAGCAGGCCGGGCCGGCCGCTTGTTACCCAGCTACACGGGGGACATGTTTGCGGCGCGCCGAACCAGCGGCGTGTGTAGTTCGGTAACCGCGGCCTTGCGGCGAGCAGTCGCGCGGCTCTGATCCGCGCCGGTCGTCAGCTAGGCGCGGCAGAACCAGTCGTCGTCCACCGCTGGCCGGATCGGGCTGGTCGGCGCGGGGATCGGGGCGCGGAAGGTGAACGCGTACTCGCTGGGGCCGTGCTCGCGCAGGTGGGCCACCCGCAGCTCGGCGTCGTCCACCGTGGGCAGTTCCCCGGCGGGCAGCCACCACAGCGCCTGGTAAGCCTCCCGCATCGGGCTGAACCACTCCCGGCGCCGCCGCATGACCTCCACGTGGCCGCTCCGGTAGACGTAGTCGGCCAGCGCGTCCAGCGAGGTCCACAGGCTCATGTTGACGATCAGACGGTCGTCGTCGAAGGCTCGGATGGCGGTGGCGTCGCCGTCCTCGGTCTGCATCCGCCACAGGAAGCCGGGGGCTGTGTCGGCCAACGCGTTGATCTCCTCGAGAGCGTTCACGAAACCGGCGAGGCGCGGTGAGGTAAGCGGTTCTACCGGGAGCGCGATGTTCACCTGGGCGAGATGGTGGTCGGACATGCAGTCTCCCTGGATCAACTAACGCTTGCGCTGCTGCCACCACCAGCGCCCAATGACCACCAGCGAGGCCACCAGCCCTGCCAAGACCAGCAGCTGGCCGAGCGGCGACGACATCCCGGTGGGGTCCGTCGAGGTCAACACGCCCGCACGATACCGGGCGCGGGCCCTGGTGCCGTACCAATATCGGTTGCCTACTGTTGGGTGGGTGCGACTGAGTCAATTCCGTGAGTTGATGGCGGACGAGTTCGGCGCCGTGCGGGCCCGCTCGCTGGCCACCGACCACGTGTTCGCCGAGCTCGACGGGCAGACGGTGGAGCAGGCGTTGGAGGCCGGCTGGGACGCCAGGGACGTCTGGCGGGCGGTCTGTGTGGCCTTCGAGGTGCCCCGCGAGCGGCGCTGAGCGGGCGGATCATCCCATATCGGCGTGTCCTGTCGGCTTCGAACAGCCGTTCGGCTATGGTGTTGTCCACATGCGGCGGGGTTGTCCACAGATGACTCTCGCGGTCGTCGAATCGTCGGCCGCCCCGCCTAACGTCAGTCGTGTCGCGTTCCCTACGTCAGCAAGGTGGCAAATCGATGAGCGCAGCTCCCGACCGCGAGAAGGCGCTTTCACTCGCGCTCGCCCAGATCGAGAAAAACCACGGCAAGGGCTCGGTGATGCGTCTCGGTGACGAGGTCCGCGCCCCCATCGGGATCATCCCGACCGGGTCCATCGCGCTGGATGTCGCGCTGGGCGTCGGCGGGTTGCCCCGAGGCCGGGTGGTGGAGATCTACGGCCCGGAATCGTCGGGTAAGACGACCGTCGCGCTGCACGCGGTGGCCAACGCCCAGGCCGCCGGCGGTGTCGCCGCGTTCATCGACGCGGAGCACGCACTCGACCCGGACTACGCCAAGGTGCTCGGTGTCGACACCGACTCGCTGCTGGTCTCCCAGCCGGACACCGGTGAGCAGGCGCTGGAGATCGCCGACATGCTGATCCGGTCCGGCGCGTTGGACATCATCGTGATCGACTCGGTGGCCGCGCTGGTGCCCCGCGCCGAGATCGAGGGCGAGATGGGCGACAGCCACGTCGGCCTGCAGGCCCGGCTGATGAGCCAGGCGCTGCGGAAGATCACCGGTGGGCTGAGCAACTCGGGCACCACCGCGATCTTCATCAACCAGCTGCGCGAGAAGATCGGCGTGATGTTCGGCTCGCCGGAGACCACGACCGGTGGCAAGGCGCTGAAGTTCTACGCCTCGGTCCGGCTGGACATCCGCCGGATCGAGACGCTCAAGGACGGCACCGACGCGGTGGGTAACCGCACCCGGGTCAAGGTGGTCAAGAACAAGGTCGCGCCGCCGTTCAAGCAGGCCGAGTTCGACATCCTGTTCGGCCACGGGATCAGCCGGGAGGGCTCGCTGATCGACGTCGGCGTGGAGCAGGCGCTGATCCGCAAGTCCGGCGCCTGGTACACCTACGAGGGCGACCAGCTGGGCCAGGGCAAGGAGAACGCCCGCAAGTTCCTGCTGGAGAACCCGGATGTGGCCGCCGAGATCGAGAAGCGGATCAAGGAGAAGCTGGGTATCGGTGCCCAGCTGGACGCCGACGACACGGTGCCCGCGCCGGCCCCGGTCGACTTCTGATCGTGCCGGCCGATCTCCCCGCTGACCCGGAGACCGATCCGGAGACGACGGCCCGCGCCATCTGCCTGCGGCTGCTCACCGATCGGGCCCGCACGCGCTCCGAGCTGGCCGGCGCACTACACCGACGTGGTGTGCCGGACTCGGTGGCCGAGCGGGTGCTGAGCCGGTTCTCCGAGGTCGGTCTGATCGACGACGCGACCTTCGCCGAGCAGTGGGTGCGCTCCCGGCACTCCTCGCGTGGGTTGGCCCGTCGTGCGCTGGCCGCCGAGCTGCACCACAAGGGAGTGGCGCGGGAGGTGGCCGAGGAGGCGCTCGCCGACGTCGACCCGGAGTCCGAGCGCCGCAAGGCCCGGGAGCTGATCGACCGCCGGCTGCGCACCCTGGCCGTGGGCGGCCCGGAGGACCGGGCCAAGGCGGGCCGGCGTCTGCTGGGCATGCTCGCGCGCAAGGGCTACCCCGCCGGAGTGGCCACCGAGGTGGTCCGCGCGGCGCTGGCCGAGCGCGGCGCCGACGAGGACGAGCTGGGCCCCGCCGACGTGGGCTGACCGAGCGGCGACGCCCGGTCCTCAGCTCACCAGCGGTGCAGGATCTGCACGTCCGAGGACAGGCCGCCGATCGCCGAGACGTCGCCCAGGAATGACAGCAGGGTGTCGGTGAACGCCTGCGCGGACTGGATCGGCGCGATGTCCGTGCGCCTGGCGATGGCCACCGTCCGGTACAGCGGCGGGGTGAGCACCGTCCGGCGCAGCCGGGGTCGGCCGGTGAAGATCAGGTCGGGCACCACGGCGACCCCGGTGCCAGCCTCCACCAGCCGCAGCACGGCGTCCATCTCGGCGCCCTCCACCGCGAACCGGGGCGTCACGCCGGCCTCCCGGAAGGCCTGCAGCGTGACCTCCCGCAGGTCGTAGCCCTGGCGCACCATGACCAGTGGCCGCCGGGAGAGCTCGGTGATCGACATCGAGCCTCGGGTGGACGGGGCTCGGCCGGACCGGGGGGAGGCCACCGACAGCCGCTCGCGCAGCAGCGGGGTGATGTGCAGCGCCGGATCCACCCCGGTCGGCGGCACGATCACCAGCGCCACGTCCAGCGCCCCCCTGGCCAGATCGCGCACCAGCGACTGCGAGCCGTTCTCGGCCAGCTGCAGGTGGATCTCCGGGTGCTGCTCGTGGAAGACCCGCAGCACGTCGGCCAGCACGCCGATGCACAGCGACGGAGTGGCGCCGATCCGCAGATTGCCCCGGCGCAACCCGACGATCTCGGCAACGGCGGTGCGTGCGCTATCCGCGTCGGCCAGCATCCGGCGGGCCAGCGGCAGCACCGCGTCACCGGCCGGGGTGAGCGTCACCGCCTTGCCGCGGTTCACCAGCGGCGCGCCCAGCTCGTCCTCAAGCGCACGCAGCTGTCGAGACAATGTGGGTTGCGCAACACCTGTGAGATCCGCCGCCCGAGTGAAGCTGCGCACGTCGGCAATGGCGACGAAGTACGCGAGCTGCTGAAGTGTCACTTGTATAGCGTACGTGCATCGAACCTGCCTTCCCGATGCATTGGACGGTGTCCGGGTCCGATAGTGCACTGGGTGCGGTGAGGACACTGGTCTCGGTGCGGACGGCCGGCCGGGCCGCCCCCAAGGCCCGCCGGTATCGGATGCCGTCGGTGCTGTTGAAGTTCGTGATGGCGGTGAGCGGCGCCATCATGCTGCTCTTCCTGCTGCTGCACATGGTCGGCAACCTCAAGATCTTCGTCGGGGCGGACGAGCTGAACGCCTACGCCGCCTGGCTGCGCACACTGCTGGAGCCGGCGGTGCCCTACGAGGGCACGCTCTGGTTCGTGCGGTTCATGCTGGTCGTGGCGATAGCCGCGCACATCTGGTCGGCGGCGCTGCTCACCCTGCGCGCGCGGCGGGCCCGGCCGGTCAAGTACGTGGTCCGCAACAAGGTCCCGGGCAGTTACGCCGCGCGCACCATGCGTTGGGGCGGCGTGATCATCGTGCTGTTCCTGATCTACCACCTGCTGGACCTGACCACCGGCACGCTGAACCCGAACGGCAAGCACCTGGAGGTCTACCAAAATGTCGGCGCCGACTTCACCCCGGACCGCTGGTACGTGACGCTGTTCTACGTCCTCGCCGTGGTCGCCGTCGGCTTCCACGTGCGGCACGGGCTGTGGAGCGCGCTGCAGACGCTGGGCTGGTCCAACAACGCCAGGGAGAAAACCCTCAAGGCCATCTCCACCGGCTTCGCGGTGATCCTCACCGTCGGCTTCCTGGCCGTTCCGTTCGCCGTCACCTTCGGATTGGCCTGAGCGATGAACTTCCCGTCACCGTCGGATTGGGCTGGTGAGTGATGTACACGGACTACACGGTCGGCTCGCCGGTCGCCGATCACGCCGCGCCCGACGGGCCGATCGAGACCCGCTGGGAACGCCGCCGGTTCGGCGTGAAGCTGGTGAACCCGGCCAACAAGCGCACGATGCACATCATCGTGGTGGGCACCGGCCTGGCCGGGGCGTCGGCCGGGGCGTCCCTGGGCGAGCTGGGCTACCAGGTGAGCTCATTCTGCTACCAGGACAGCCCGCGCCGGGCGCACTCCATCGCCGCCCAGGGCGGCATCAACGCCGCGAAGAACTACCGCAACGACGGCGACAGCGTGTTCCGGCTGTTCTACGACACGGTCAAGGGCGGGGACTTCCGGGCGCGGGAGTCGAACGTGCACCGGCTGGCCGAGATCAGCCGGCAGATCATCGACCAGTGCGTCGCTCAAGGCGTGCCGTTCGCCCGGGAGTACGGCGGGCTGCTGGACACCCGCTCGTTCGGCGGGGTGCAGGTCTCCCGCACCTTCTACGCCCGGGGCCAGACCGGCCAGCAGTTGCTGATCGGCGCCTACCAGGCGCTGGAGCGGCAGATCGACGCCGGCAACGTGTCCATGCACCCCCGCCACGAGATGCTCGAGCTGATCACCGTCGAGGGCCGGGCGCGCGGCATCGTGGCCAGGGACATGGTCACCGGGGAGATCACCACCCACCTGGCGGACGCCGTGGTGCTGGCCTCGGGCGGCTACGGCAACGTCTTCTACCTGTCCACCAACGCCAAGGGCTGCAACGTCACGGCCAGCTGGCGGGCACACCGCAAGGGCGCGCTGTTCGCCAACCCCTGCTACACGCAGATCCACCCGACCTGCATCCCGGTCTCCGGCGAGCACCAGTCGAAGCTGACCTTGATGTCCGAGTCGCTGCGCAACGACGGCCGGGTGTGGGTGCCCAAGCGGCACGGGGATGACCGCAACCCGAACGACATCCCGCACGAGGAACGGGACTATTTCCTGGAGCGGATGTACCCGGCGTTCGGCAACCTGGTGCCCCGGGACATCGCCAGCCGGGCGGCCAAGAAGATGTGCGACGAGAAGCGCGGCGTCGGCCCCACCGGGCTGGGCGTGTACCTGGACTTCGACGACGCCATCCAGCGGATGGGCCGCGCCGCGGTGGCCGCGAAGTACGGGAACCTCTTCCAGATGTACGAGCGCATCACCGGTGAGGACCCCTACCAGGTCCCGATGCGCATCTTCCCGGCCGTGCACTACACGATGGGCGGGCTGTGGGTGGACTACGACCTGCAGAGCACCATCCCCGGGCTGTACGTGACCGGCGAGGCCAACTTCTCCGACCACGGCGCCAACCGGCTCGGTGCGTCGGCGCTGATGCAGGGCCTGGCGGACGGCTACTTCGTGCTGCCGGCAACCATCGGTGACTACCTGGCCGACCGCCACCTGGAGCCGGTCGCCCCGGACGCGCCGGAGGTGGTGGAGGCCGAGCGGGCGGTCGCGGAGCGGGTGGACACGCTGCTGTCCATCAAGGGCCACCGCACGGTGGACTCGTTCCACCGGGAGCTGGGCCACCTGATGTGGGACTACTGCGGCATGGAGCGCACCGAGGAGGGCCTGCGCAAGGCGCTGGACCGCATCCCCGAGCTGCGCCGGGAGTTCTGGAGCAATGTCTCGGTACCCGGCTCCGGCGCGACCCTGAACCAGAGCCTGGAGAAGGCCGGCCGGGTGGCCGACTTCATGGAGCTGGCCGAGCTGATGTGCCTGGACGCGCTGCACCGGGCCGAGTCCTGCGGCGGGCACTTCCGGGCGGAGAGCCAGACCGAGGACGGCGAGGCCGCACGCGACGACGAGCACTTCAGCTACGCCGCCGCCTGGGAGTACGCCGGCCAGGGCCAGGCACCGGTGCTGCACAAGGAGCAGCTCGCCTTCGAATATGTGCACCCGAGTAAGCGGAGCTACAAGTGAGACTCACACTGCGTGTCTGGCGCCAGGGCAGCGGCGAGGAAAAGGGCCGCCTGGTCAAGTACCAGGTGGACGACGCGGACGGCATCTCACCGGACATGTCCTTCCTCGAGCTGATCGACGTGCTCAACGAGAAGCTCATCCTGCGCGGCGAGGAGCCGGTGGCCTTCGACCACGACTGTCGGGAGGGCATCTGCGGGGCGTGCAGCATGGTCATCGACGGGGTGCCGCACGGCCCGGAGAAGGCCACCACAACCTGCCAGCTGCACCTGCGGCAGTTCTCCGACGGCGACACGATCACCGTGGAGCCATTCCGCGCCGGTGGCTTCCCGGTGCTCCGCGACCTGGTGGTGGACCGCTCGGCGTTCGACCGGATCATCCAGGCCGGCGGGTACATCACCGCGCCGACCGGCGCCGCGCCGGACGCGCACGCCATCCTGGTGCCGAAGGCGGCCGCCGACCGGTCCTTCGCCGCGGCCAACTGCATCGGCTGCGGCGCCTGCGTGGCGGCCTGCCCGAACGGCTCGGCCTCGCTGTTCCTGGGCGCCAAGATCACCCACCTCGGCCAGCTCCCGCAGGGTCAGCCGGAGCGCTACGAGCGGGTGGTGAAGATGGTGGCCGCGCACGACGAGGCGGGTTTCGGCGGCTGCACCAACAGCGGGGCGTGCACCGAGGTCTGCCCGAAAGAGATCCCGCTGGACGTGATTTCCCAGCTCAACCACGACTACCTGGCCGCCACCGTGCACGGTCGGGGCAACGGGTGAGCCCATGACCAGTGCCCTGTCAGCCCGGGCCCGGTTCCGCGTCGCGGCGGCCGGGCCTCACGCATGTCCACCGGGGGTGAGGCCCGCGCCATACCGGGAAGGCCGGCGGATCATGTGAATCAGGTCTCGGCGCGGCGTTGTTCCCCGCCCCTGACCCAGCTGACCTGTGACGCCCGTCGTACGCTCCGTGACATCCGAACGCCACGACGAGGTGCGTTTTGTGAGCACATCTCGTCGACGCTGAAGCAGATGAGGACTTCTCCGACGTGTCATCCACCACTGAAGCGTCCGCTGGTCGGGCGCAGATCGCGGCCAGAACGCTTCGCACGGACAGATGGTGGCTGCCGCCCCTGCTGACCGTCATCGGCCTGGCGGCGTGGGTCATCTACGCCACCGTGCGGGTGTTCATGCAGAAGTGGTACTGGGTCCCCGAGTACCACTACCTGACTCCGTTCTACTCGCCCTGTGTGTCACTGGGCTGTGAGCCGGAGGCCTCATTGTTCGGCCGGTTCCTGCCGAACTGGCCGATCCTGCCGTTCGGTGCGATCACCCTGCCGTTCCTGCTGCTGTTCCGGCTCACCTGCTACTACTACCGCAAGGCGTACTACCGGGCGTTCTGGCAGTCGCCGCCGGCCTGCGCGGTGGCCGAGCCGCACGCGCGCTACACCGGCGAGACCCGGTTCCCGCTGCTCGGGCAGAACCTGCACCGGTATTTCTTCTACATCGCGGCGATCATCTCGGTGATCAACACGATCGACGCCGTGGAGGCGTTCAAGGGCCGCAACGGTGGCGTCGGCGTTGGGCTGGGCACGCTGGTCATCGTGGCCAACGTGATCCTGCTCTGGGCCTACACCGCGTCCTGCCACTCCTGCCGGAGCATCATGGGCGGCCGGTTGAACCACTTCTCCAAGCACCCGATCCGGTACTGGCTGTGGACCCAGGTGACCAAGCTGAACGGCAAGCACCAGGAGCTGGCCTGGACCACCCTGGGCACCCTGGCGCTGACTGACTTCTATGTGATGGCGGTATCGGCTGGCTGGTTCGCCGACCCGCGGATCGTGAACTGAGGGCCGCGGAGATGACAACAGGTGAAGGCATGAGCACTGCGAGCGGATCGCCCACGTCCCCCGATGTCGAGCGGCACTCCTACGACGTGGTGGTGATCGGCGCCGGCGGTGCCGGGCTGCGCGCCGCGATCGAGGCCCGGCTGCAGGGTAAGCGGACCGCGATCATCAGCAAGTCGCTGTTCGGCAAGGCGCACACGGTGATGGCCGAAGGCGGCTGCGCGGCGTCCATGGGCAACGTCAACCCGCACGACAACTGGCAGGTGCACTACCGCGACACCATGCGCGGCGGGAAGTTCCTGAACAACTGGCGGATGGCCGAGCTGCACGCGAAGGAGGCCCCGGACCGGGTCTGGGAGCTGGAGACCTACGGCGCGCTGTTCGACCGCACCAAGGACGGCAAGATCAGCCAGCGGAACTTCGGTGGACACACCTATCCCCGGCTGGCGCACGTCGGTGACCGGACCGGCCTCGAGCTGATCCGCACGTTGCAGCAGAAGATCGTCTCGCTGCAGCAGGAAGACTTCAAGGCCACCGGTGACTACGAGGCCAACATCCGGGTCTTCCACGAGTGCACCATCACCGACCTCATCAAGACCGACGGCAAGATCTCTGGCGCGTTCGGTTACTGGCGGCACAACGGCGCGTTCATCCTGTTCCAGGCGCCGGCGGTGGTGTTGGCCACCGGCGGTATCGGCAAGTCGTTCAAGACCACCAGCAACTCCTGGGAGTACACCGGCGACGGCCACGCGCTGGCCCTGCGCGCCGGCGCCACGCTGATCAACATGGAGTTCATCCAGTTCCACCCGACCGGGATGGTCTGGCCGCCGTCGGTGAAGGGCATTCTGGTCACCGAGTCGGTCCGCGGTGACGGCGGCGTGCTGCGCAACTCCGAGGGCAAGCGGTTCATGTTCGACTACGTCCCGGACGTGTTCAAGGACCAGTACGCCACCACCGAGGAGGAGGGCGACCGCTGGTACACCGACGCGGACAACAACCGGCGGCCACCGGAGCTGCTGCCCCGTGACGAAGTGGCCAGGGCGATCAACTCCGAGGTCAAGGCCGGCCGGGGCTCACCGCAGGGCGGGGTGTTCCTGGACGTCTCCACCCGGATGTCGCCGGAAGAGATCATCAAGCGGCTGCCGTCGATGCACCACCAGTTCAAGGAGCTGGCCGACGTCGACATCACCAAGGAGCCGATGCAGGTCGGGCCGACCTGCCACTACGTGATGGGCGGGGTCGAGGTCGACCCGGACACCACGGTGTCCAAGGTGCCCGGGCTGTTCGCCGCCGGTGAGGTGGCCGGCGGGATGCACGGTTCGAACCGGCTGGGCGGCAACTCGCTGTCCGACCTGCTGGTGTTCGGCCGCCGGGCCGGAATCGGCGCGGTCGAATACGTCAACGGCCTGGGCGCCTCGGTACCCACGGTGGCCGAGGCCGACGTGACCGACGCCCGCGACCGCGCGTTGCTGCCCTTCCGCAACGAGGGCGGGGAGAACGCCTACACGGTGCAACTCGAGCTGCAGCAGACGATGAACGACCTGGTCGGCATCATTCGCAAGGGCGACGAGATGGAGCTCGCCCTGAAGAAGCTTGAGGACTTCGCCACCCGCACCCGCCAGGTCGCGGTGGAGGGCCACCGTGAGTTCAACCCGGCCTGGCACCTCGCGCTGGACCTGCGCAACATGCTGCTGGTGTCGCTGTGTGTGGCCAGGGCGGCGCTGGAGCGCACCGAGAGCCGGGGCGGGCACACCCGCGACGACTACCCGGTGATGGACTCCGACTGGCGACACGTGCTGCTGGTGCTCTCCGCCGAGGGGGAGGGCAGCATCCGCCTGGAGCGTCAGGAGCAGATCCCGATGCGGCCTGACCTGTTGGACCTGTTCGACATGGACGAGCTGAAGAAGTACTACACCGGCGAGGAGTTGGGCGGACACCGAGTTGACCCCGCCGGCGGGGCTCCGGGAGAGGGCGGCAAGGCATGAGCAGCTACACGGCACACTTCCGGGTCTGGCGCGGCGACTCGGAGAAGGGCGACGTGGTCGACTACCAGGTCGAGGTCAACGAGGGTGAGGTGGTGCTCGACATCATCCACCGGTTGCAGCAGACCCAGGCCGGTGACCTGGCGGTGCGGTGGAACTGCAAGGCCGGCAAGTGCGGCTCGTGCAGCGCGGAGATCAACGGTCGGCCCCGGCTGATGTGTATGACCCGGATGTCCACCTTCGAGGAGACCGACGTCATCACGGTGACGCCGCTGCGCACCTTCCCGGTGATCCGTGACCTGGTCACCGACGTCGAGTTCAACTACCAGAAGGCCAGGGAGATCCCGGCCTTCGCGCCGCCGGCTGGGCTGGCACCGGGCGAGTACCGGATGCAGCAGGTGGACGTGGAGCGCAGCCAGGAGTTCCGCAAGTGCATCGAGTGCTACCTCTGCCAGAACACCTGCCACGTCGTGCGTGACCACGAGGAGAACAAGACGGCGTTCGCCGGGCCGCGCTACCTCATGCGCATCGCCGAGCTGGACATGCACCCGCTGGACGCCGCCGATCGCAAGGAAGCCGCCCAGGACGAGCACGGCCTGGGCTTCTGCAACATCACCAAGTGCTGCACCGAGGTCTGCCCGGAACACATCAAGATCACCGACAACGCGCTCATCCCGCTCAAGGAGCGTGTGGTGGACCGCAAGTACGACCCGGTGGTCTGGCTGGGCAGCAAGATCTTCAAACGCAAGACGGACGCCTAACCGCGGTTTCTCGGCCTGGCGCGTACCCCTCGGGATGCGCGCCAGGTTCGCGAGCTGCCGGCCGCCCTAAACGACGCCGCCGCCGCCCTGCGCCTGGGCTCCGAGAACGTGGCCTTCCGCCTGCGCCTTCCCCACCGGGTTGATGTCCGGCCGCTTCGCGCTGCGCCGGGTGCGCCGTTCCAGGTAGTTGGCGAACGCGGAGAGCAGCAGGCACATCGCGATGTAGATCGCCGCCACCACGATCGCCACCGGGATGATCGGGAAGTCGAACTGCGCCTGGCTGCCGAGCGTGCGGGCGGCGAAGAGCAGTTCGGGATAGCCGATCAGGAAGCCGAGCGCGGAGTCCTTCAGCAGCACCACCAGCTGGCTGATGATCGTCGGCAGCATCGCCCGAATGGCCTGTGGGAGCAGCACGTTGGTCATCAGCTGGGTCTTGCGCAGGCCGAGCGCGTAGGCCGCTTCGCTCTGCCCCTTCGGCAGCGACAGCACACCGGACCGGAAGATCTCGGCCAGCACCGCGCCGTTGTAGAGCATCAGGCCGAGCACCACAGCCCAGTAGGTGGAGACCACGATGCCGGTCGCCGGTGGCAGCCCGAAGTAGAAGATGAAGATCATCACGACCAGTGGGACAGCGCGGAAGAACTCCACGATGACCGTCGCGGGCCGGGCTACCCAACGGTGGTCGGACAGCCGGCAGGCGGCGAACAGTGCGCCGAAGGCCAACGCCAGCACCGCGCCCAACGCGAAGGCCTGCAGGGTGTTGAGCAGCGCGCCGAGCAGCAGTTTCTGGATGGCGACGTACTCGATCCATCCCCAGCGCTTGCCGCTGAACTGGCCGGTCACGATGAACCGGTAGACGACGTAGCCGAGCGCGGCGACGATCAGCACGGTGCCGAGGCCGCCGAGGCCGAGGTTGCGCGCCCTGGCCTTGGGGCCGGGGATGTCGTAGAGCACCGCGGTCATGACCGGCTCCCTTCGAGCAGCCGCGCGGCGGTCATCGGGCCACGCTCCACTGGCGCTCCAGCCTGCGTTGCAAGATGGTCAGCGGGGTGACCAGGATCAGGAAGCCCACCGCCACCCAGAGCAGCCCGATCAGCACGTTGTACCCGCGCTCGGACAGCGTCGAGTAGATCCCGCCGGCCTCGACCACGGAGAACCCGGCGGCGATCGTGGTGTTCTTCAGCAGCGCGATCTGGATGCTGGTCAGCGGGGGGACCACCGCGCGGATTGCCTGCGGCATCACCACCTGGGAGAGCGTCTGGTTGAAGGTGAAGCCCAACGCGCGAGATGCCTCGGCCTGGCCCACCGGCACGGTGTTGATGCCCGAGCGGACCACCTCGCAGACGAAAGCCGAGGTGTAGGCGATCAGGGCGATGCAGGCCCGGGTGAAGAACGACAGGTCGACGATGTCCAACCTCGGGTAGGCGAACGCGAAGAAGAACAGCACCAGGGTCAACGGCGTGTTGCGCACGATGTTGACGTATCCGGTGCCCACCGTGCGCAGCACCGGCACCGGGCTGACCCGCATCGCGGCGAGCAGCGTGCCGCCGATCAGCGAGCCGATCGCGGAGACCACGAACAGCTTGATCGTGCCGAGGAAGCCGGTGGTGAACAGGGACAGGTTGTCGAGCAGGACGTTCATCGCGCACTCCTCACCGAAGACCGCGCCGGGTGGGTCCGCCGGCGGCGGACCCACCCCTTGCTGACCAACTCAGTAGCGATTGATCTTGGGCGGAGTAGCGGATGAACCGGACTTGCCCAGCGTGGCGTCATAGATCTTCTGCCAGGTGCCGTCATCGAACGACGCCTGCAGGATGTCGTTCACCTTGTCCCGCAGGGCCTTGTCGTCGTGCGCCAGGCCGACTCCGTACGGCTCGGTGGAGAAGGTGTCGCCGACCACCTTGAGCTTGTCCGGTGACTGCGCGGCATAGCCCTTGAGGATCGAGTCATCGGTGGTCACCGCGTCGACCTGGTTGCTCATCAGCTGGTCGACGCACTGGCCGTAGGTTTGGAAGGCAATGATGTTGTTCGGCTCGGTGAGCTGCTGCTGCTGGACCCGCTGCAGCGGCGTGGACCCGGTCGCCGAGCAGACCTTCTTCCCCTTGAGGGTGTCCTTGCTGGTGATCGCGGTCTCGTCCTTGCGTACCAGCAGACCCTGACCGGCCACGAAGTACGGGCCGGCGAAGCCGACGCGTTGCTTACGGTTGTCGTTGATCGTGTAGGTGCCGACGTAGTAGTCCACGTCGCCTCGGGAGATGGCGTCCTCCCGGGCGGCGGACTGGACCACCTTGTAGTCGATCTTGTCGGCGCCCTGGCCGAGCTTGGCGGCCACCAGCCGGCCGATCTCGACATCGAACCCGCTGTAAGTGTTGGTGGTCGGATCCACGATGCCCAGCCCGGGCTGGTCGTTCTTGACCCCGATCACCACGCGCCCGCGCTGCTGGATCTTGTCGAAGGTGGGAGAGCCGGTAACCTGAACGTTAGCGGCCGCCGGTTGGCTGACCACCGTGCCGCCGCTGGTGGGGCTGCCTTCCTTGCCGCACGCGGTCAGAGACAGGGCGCCGACCACCAGCCCTACGGCGAGAGTGCGCCATTTCATCTGCGTTCTCCATCTCGTGAGGTCGCCGAGGCGACGTCGGAACCCGTGATCGGGTAAGTCTTTGGGTAGATCTCTCGGTCAGCCATCGAGAAAGCCGGCGAGTTGTCCGCCGCCGCTAGGAGGGTGCTGAACGAGGCGCGGGCTGGGCGACGCGCGGCAGAGCATGCATTTGTCCGGGCGCTCCTAGTGAGTAAGGATCTTGCCGAGGAAGTCCTTGGCGCGGTCCGAGCGCGGGTTGGTGAAGAAGTCGTCCGGCGCGGCATCCTCGACGATCTCGCCATCGGCCATGAACACCACCCGGTGCGCGGCCCGGCGGGCAAAGCCCATCTCGTGGGTGACCACCAGCATGGTCATGCCCTCGCTGGCCAGCCCGGTCATCACGTCCAGCACCTCCTGGACCATCTCGGGGTCCAGCGCCGAGGTCGGCTCGTCGAAGAGCATTACCTTGGGCCGCATGGCCAGCGCCCTGGCGATCGCGGCCCGCTGCTGCTGCCCGCCGGACAGCTGCGCAGGGTACTTGTCCCGCTGGTTGGCGATGCCGACCCGCTCCAGCAGCTGCAGGCCGCGTTCCTCCGCCTCTGCCTTGGGAAGCTTGCGCACTTTCACCGGTGCGAGCGTGACGTTCTCCAGGATCGTCTTGTGCGCGAACAGGTTGAAGCTCTGGAACACCATGCCCACGTCCGCGCGCAGCTGCGCGAGCTCCTTGCCCTCGGCCGGTAGCGGGCGGCCGTCCACCGCGATGGTGCCGCCGTCCACCGGCTCCAGTCGGTTGATTGCCCGGCACAGGGTCGACTTGCCGGAGCCCGACGGGCCGAGCACCACCACGACCTGGCCGGTGGCAACCTCCAGGTTGATGTCCTTGAGCACGTGTAGCTCACCGAAGTGCTTGTCGACGTGCTCGATTCGGACCATCGGGGCGCCGTTCGGACCAGGCTGCTCCACCGGCTTCGAGTCCTCTCAGTCGAGGCTGGGTTGGGCGAGGCTAAGCGTCGTTGGTCGCAATCGTCCAGAACTTTGAGCAAGACTTAGGGTCTCACTTAGGTCACGCGTCAGTGATCTATCACCAGGAGCGACAGATTGCGGATTCTGCTGGTCGAGGACGATGACCGGGTTGCCGCCGCGCTGCGGCCGGCGCTGCGCCGGCATGGCATGAGCATGGTGCGCCTGTCCGCCGGACGCGATGTGGTCGCGCATTTGGGCGACGTTGATGTCGTTCTGCTCGATCTCGGGTTGCCGGATATGGATGGGGTGGACGTGTGCCGCGCCATCCGGGACACCAGTGACTTACCTATCATCATCGTGTCTGCCAGGGGCGAGGTGGACGACCGCATCCTTGGATTGCACTCCGGCGCGGACGATTATCTGGTCAAACCCTACGACGTGGGTGAGCTGGTCGCCAGGGTCGAAGCGGTCTACCGGCGGCGGCGGGTGGGGCCGTCCGGCTCGCTCACCCCGGAGTTGATCGAGATGGACGGGGTCTCGCTGGACCTGGCCCGGCATACCGTGGTGGTGGACGGTGAGTCGGTGACGCTGTCCCGCAAGGAGTTCCAGGTGCTCGCGCTGCTGGCCAGCGCGGGTGGCGCGGTGTGCACCCGGAACCGGATCGTCGCCGAGGTCTGGGGCCGCAGCTGGCCGGGGGCCAACCGAACGCTGGACGTGCATGTGGCCACGCTGCGCACCAAGCTCCGCCGGCCCGAGCTGGTGCAGACGGTGCGTGGGGTGGGCTACCGATTGGACCTGCCCTCGGTGGGCGAGTAGGGGATGGACATGCGGCGCCGGTTGCTGGTCACCGTGATGGTGCTGGTGGCCATGGTGCTGGTCGGGCTCGGCGTGCCGCTCGCGGTGACCGCCGCGCGGGGTGCGCTGCAGGCGCAGTTCGTCGACCGGCTGGCCGACACGGTGCGGTTCTCCTCGCTGGCGCAGCGCCCGCTGGTGGAGGCAGACCCGGATGCGCTGCTGCCCGAGATGCAGCGCTACGACGAGGTCTACGGCATCGCGGTGGCCCTGGTGGCCAGGGACGGCAGCATCCTCGCCGTGTCCCGGCCGGGGCTGTCGGTGGGCAACGCCGACCGGGTGCGGGTCGCGCTGGCCGGCCGCCGCTCCGAGCCGTACCCGATGCTGGTGCCCTGGGACGACTCGCCCATGTTGCTGGCCGAGCCGGTGCTGGTGGACGGCGAGGTACGGGGAGCGGCGGTCACCGTCTCACCCACCGACACCCTGCGCCGCGATGTGCTCGGCCAGTGGCTGCTGCTGTCCGTCGGGGCGCTGGTCGCCCTGGCGTTGGCCGCGTTGGCCGCGCTGCCGGTGGTGGGGTGGATCCTGCGCCCGGTGCGGCGGCTGGACGCCGGGTTGTCCCGGGTGGCCGCCGGGGTGCTCTCCGGTGCGCCCGCCGAGCCGGTGGCCGACGGGCGCGGGCCGGCGGAGCTGCGCCAGCTCACCGAGTCGTTCGACCGGATGGCCGCCGCGGTGACCCAGGCACTCGCCGCCCAGCGCGGGTTCGTCGCGGACGCCTCGCACCAGCTGCGCAACCCACTGACCGCGCTGCGGCTGCGGCTGAACAACCTGGACGGCAACGGGGCGCACGCCGCCGAGGAGCAGATCGCCGCACTGGAGGAGGCGGACCGGCTGGGCGAGGTGCTGGACGGGCTGCTCGCCCTGGCCAGGGCGGAACGCGCGCCGACCGACGTGCGCAGCATCGAGCTGGACGCGGTGGTGGACGAACGGTTGGAGCGGTGGCACGTGCTCGCCGAGCACGAGGGAATGCGGCTGCGGCGCACCGGGCGGGCCGGCCTGCGGGTGCGAACCCCGGCCGGCACGGTCGACGCGGTGCTGGATGCGCTGCTGGACAACGCGATCAAGTTCAGCTCGTCCGGGGGTGACATCGAGCTGCACACCGAGCGGTCGGGTGACCAGGTGCTGCTGGCGGTCCGCGACCACGGCCCGGGGATGGCCCCGACGGAGTTGGCGAAGGCCACCGACCGGTTCTGGCGCAGCCCGACGCAGCACAACGTGGACGGCTCCGGGCTGGGCCTGGCCATCGCGCTGAGCATGGTGCGCGCCTGCGGCGGGGAGCTGCGGCTGGAGTTGCCGGACGGCGGGGGCCTGCGGGTGGCGGTGCGACTGCCGGCAGCTGAGGCCGACGACGTCGGCTCTGACGCTGGCCGAGGGCCTAGTGCTCCGGCGGCGTCAGTCGGAATACCGGGTGCCGGGGCGCCTCCGCGACGAAGTCCTCGACCGGTGCGTCCCGGCCGGCGTCGAAGAACGGCGCGGTGATCGGCACCTGCTTGACGTAGTGCCGCAGGACCGGCCCCGAGGGGGCGGCCTCGACCTCGTCGGCCACCAGCCGCTCGCTGTGCCGACCGCGGCGCAGCCGCAGTGCCCGGTCGGCGCGCAGGTTGTGCACCCAACCCACGTCGCCGTAGGGCGAGACCAGGAACCGCTCGCCGTCCAGGCACACCAGGTTGACCGGGGTGACCCGCTCGGCGCCGGTGCGCCGGCCCCGGGTGGTGAGTAGATAACTGGTCTTTTGCGGTGCCGGGACGCCCAGCCGCAGCAGTGCGCTCATCACCGTGTTCGTCGCCTTGCGGACTCGACCGAGTCGGTATTCCCTGGCCACGCCCTTAGCGTGGCGTACCTGGCAAGACAAATTCCGATCAGTCGTACTCCTTGGCCGAGCGGTAGAAGCGCTCCGCGCCGGGGTGCAGCGGCACCGGCTGGGTGCCGATGGCGGACCGGGTGTCGATCACCCGCCCGGCCGGGTTCGCCCGGACCAGCCGGTCCCGCTCGTCGAACAAGCCGGCCACCAGCGCCCCGGCCAGGTCGTCCGGCAGCTCGGCGGCGACCAGCAGGAAGTTGCGCACGAACAGCGTGGTGATCGGGGCCGGGATGCCGTAGGTGGCGGCCGGCACCGTGCCCACGTCGTACACCGGATACGCCGCCCGGATGGCCGGCACCACCGGGGTCAGGTCGAGCAGCCGGATGGGCCGGTCGGCGGACAGCGCGGCCAGCCCGCCGGTGGGCAGCCCGCCGGACCAGAAGAAGGCGTCGATATCGCCGCCGCGCAGCGCCGCGATCGACTCGTCGATGCCCAGTTGGCTGGCGGTCAGGTCCCGCCGAGGGGACAGCCCGGCGGCGGTGAGCAGCCGGTTGGCCGCCACGATCACCTGGGAGTCGGTCGCGCCGACGGACACCCGGCGGCCGCGCAGCTCGGTGAGCAGGGTGATCGACGAGTTGGCCGGCACCACGACCTGCAGCGCGTCGTCGTAGATCCGGGCCAGCGCCCGGGGAGCCCGGCCGGGCGGAGTGGAGGTGGCCAGCGCGGTGTCCGCCACATCCGCGGTACTGAAGATCACGTCGACGCTCCCGCTGGCGAGCAGCGAGAGGTTCTCCACCGAGCCGGCGGTACTGCGCACCGTCGGTCGTTGCGCCATCCCCAGCCGTTCCCACCACGCGTCGGCCAGCGCCCCGCCCAGGGTGTAGTAGACGCCCTGCGAGCCGCCCGTTCCCAGGGTCAACCGGGTGCCGGCGAACTCGGAGGCGCAGCCCAGTGCACCCCCGCCGAGCAGCGCGCCCAGGGCGGTCGCCGCACCGGCGCGCAGCACGGTGCGCCGGGACGGCAAGCCGGTGGTCGCATGCACGCCCGGAATCCTCCCTCGCGACTACTTCACCGCGCTACGCCCACGCCGCCCCGCCAGTAACCGGAGCCCGCCGTCCCAGTCGCCGAAGCTCCGTCCCACTTGTCGTTGGAAAAGGACGCGACATCAGCCACCTGTCGCTCGAAAAAGACACGACAAGTCGTGATCCGGCGACGGGGGCGACTCGGGGGGCGGGGCGGGTCCGGGGGGCCGGGTGGGGTGGTGGGGCATACCCTGGACGGGCACCCGAATTGTCATCGCCGCCGCTCGAGGCGGACCCGGAGAGGCTCAGTGTGACCCGCAGCTACGCCATCCGTACCTACGGATGTCAGATGAACGCGCACGACTCCGAGCGGTTGGCCGGCATGCTCGAGTCGGCCGGCTACCGGCCGGTCGCCGAGGACGGCGAGCAGGCCGACGTGGTCGTGTTCAACACCTGCGCGGTGCGGGAGAACGCGGACAACCGGCTGTACGGCAACCTCGGCCACCTGCGCCCGGTGAAGGACGCGCACCCCGGCATGCAGATCGCCGTGGGTGGCTGCCTCGCGCAGAAGGACCGCGCCGAGATTGTCCGGCGGGCGCCCTGGGTGGACGTGGTGTTCGGAACCCACAACATCGGCTCGTTGCCCGCGCTGCTGGAGCGCGCCCGGCACAACGAGACGGCGCAGGTGGAGATCAAGGAGTCGTTGGAGGTCTTCCCGTCCTCGTTGCCGGCCCGGCGGGACTCGGCTTATGCGGCCTGGGTGTCCATCTCGGTGGGTTGCATCATCACCTGCACGTTCTGCATCGTGCCCTCGCTGCGCGGCACCGAGGTGGACCGCCGCCCCGGTGACGTACTCGCCGAGGTATCCGCGCTGGCCGCCGAGGGTGTGCTGGAGGTGACCCTGCTCGGGCAGAACGTGAACTCCTACGGGGTGGAGTTCGGCGACCGGGCCGCGTTCGGCAAGCTGCTGCGGGCCTGCGGGGAGATCGACGGACTGGAGCGGCTGCGGTTCACCTCGCCCCACCCGCGTGACTTCACCAGCGACGTGATCACCGCGATGGCCGAGACCCCGGTGGTCTGTCCGCAGCTGCACATGCCCCTGCAATCCGGCTCCGACGCGGTGCTCAAGGCGATGCGCCGGTCCTACCGGTCGACGCGCTACCTGTCGATCCTGGACGAGGTGCGCACGGCCATCCCGCACGCCGCGATCAGCACCGACATCATCGTCGGCTTCCCTGGAGAGACCGACGCCGACTTCGAGGCCACCCTGGACGTGGTCCGGGCCGCCCGGTTTACCAACGCGTACACCTTCCAGTACTCGCCCCGCCCGGGCACCCCGGCCGCCACGCTGGCCGAGCAGGTGCCCAAGGAGGTCGTCACGCAGCGCTACCAGCGGCTGGTCGCGGTGCAGGAGGAGATCTCCTGGGAGCTGAACCGGGAGCTGGTCGGGCGCACGGTAGAGGTGCTGGTCGCCGAGGGTGAGGGACGCAAGGACTTGGCCACCAGTCGGCGCAGCGGCCGGGCCAGGGACGGGCGGCTGGTGCACTTCGCCCCGGGCGACGCCAAGGTGCGCCCCGGCGACGTGGTGCAGGCGACAATCACCTATGCGGCACCGCACCACCTGGTCGCGGACGGTCCGCTGGTCGGGCACCGGCGGACTCCGGCCGGCGACCTGTACGGCGCCGGTAGGTCTGCCGGGTCTGAGCCTGGTGCCGGGTCTGGGCCTGGTGCCGGGTCGGCCGGCCCGAGGGTGACCGGCTTGGGGTTGCCCGGCATCGGCCGGCCGGATGCGCGTTCACGCACCTCGGTGGGAGGCACCCGATGAGCTCGACCCCGGACGGGTTGGACCGGCTGGACAAGGAGCTCTCCGGTTTCCGGTCCTGGCCCAGGATCGACCCGGGTCCGTCGGCCATGTTCGTCTCGATCGGCGTGCTGCTGGTGCTGGTCGCGCACGCGCTGCCGTGGACCGGTCCGGCGAGCGGATGGAACGTGTTGCTCGGCGACGCGCAGCTGGGTGTGCTGCCCCGGCTGTTCGCGATCACCTCGCTGCTGTTCGGCGTGCTCGGCTCGACCACCGGGATCCTCACCCGGCTCTGGGGCGTCGGCTGGGCGTGTGCCCTGGGCTGCGGGTTCTCCGTGGTCAACGGGCTGTGGGCGGTGTGGTCCCGGCAGACCGCGCCGGCCGGCTCGCCGGGCCCGGGCATTGGGCTGCTGCTGTGCGTGCTGGCCATGGCGCTGCTGGCCCTGATGTGGGTGCGGCTGGCCTGGTCCCGCCCCGGCGGCCGCGCGAACGGCTGAACTCACGCAGGGTGCGCAGAGCAAAGCAGCGATTCGCCGAGCACCCGGCTCGCTACACCTCGGCGGTCAGCGCTGGACGGCCTTTTCCGCCGTCGCCAGCCATTCCCGCCACTGCTCGGCCTGGCCCTCGGCCTGCTCGGCCCGGCGGGTGTCGCCGGCCGCCCTGGCCTTCGCCGCCTGAGTCTCGTACTGCTGCACCCGATCCCGGAACTGCGCCACTCGCGCATCCACCTCCGGGTCGGCCCGCCGCCACCGACTCTCCAGGTCGTTCCGGATCCGGTCCTCCACGGTGCGCAGCCGGTCCTCCAGCTCGCGGATCCGCTCCCGAGGAACCTTCCCGGTGGCCTCCCACCGGTCGTGGATCGAACGCAGCGTGGCCCGCGCGGCGTCCGGGTTGCTGGTGTCGATCTGCTCGGCCTCGACGAGTAGCTGCTCCTTGCGGGCGGCATTGCCGGCGAACTCCGCGTCCCGCTCGGAGAACACCGCCGAACGGCGGGTGAAGAACGCCTCCTGTGCGCCGCGGAAGCGCTGCCAGAGCGCGTCGTCGGCGTCCTTCTGTGCGCGCCCGGCCGCCTTCCAGTCAGCCATCAGCTGCTTGTAGCGGGCCGCGGTGGCGCCCCAGTCGGTGGACTCGCTGAGGCTCTCCGCCTCGACGACCAGCTCCTCCTTGCGGGCCCGGGCGGTGGCGCGCTGCCGGTCCAGGTCGGCGAAGTGCGAACCGCGCCGCCGGTTGAACGCGTCCCTGGCCCGGGAGAACCGCTTCCACAGCTGCTCGTCGGTCTTGCGGTCGATGCCTCGGATGGTCCGCCATTCCTCGAGAATCGCCTTGAACCGATCGCCGGCGTGCTTCCACTGAGTGGTCTCGTTGGCCAGCCGCTCGGCCTCCTCGGCGAGCTCCTCCTTGCGGGCGATGGCCTGCGTGCGGGATGCCTCCCTGGCCGAGCGGGCCCCGTTGACCGCATCCTCGGCGTGCACGACCAGCGCATCCAGGAACTTGGCCAGGCCGGCGACGTCGCCGAGCACGGCCGCCTCGGTCAGCCCGTCACGTAACTGCCGGGCGCTGTTCAGCGTGTGCTTCGGCTCGCTGCCTCCGGCCGACAACCGGGCGGCGAGCAGCTCGGCCTCGGTGAGCAGGTCGTCGAACCGGCGGGCGAAGTGCGCCAGGCCCTCGTCCGGCGCGCCGGCCTGCCAGCAGCCGATCTCGCGCTCGCCGTCCTCGGTGCGCAGGTACACCGTGCCGTCGGGATCAACCCGGCCCCACTTGGCCGGGTCCAGGCTGGCTGGGGGCACCGGGTGCACGATCGCCGTCGAGGTGGGGGCTGAGGGCACCGCGGCGGGCGAGGCCGGTGCGGCTACCGCCGCCGGGGCCGGTGCCGGCCGTGGCGGCACCGTCGGAGTGGGCCGGTGCGCCTCCGGCGGAGTTGGGCGGGGTGCCTCCGGCGGAGTTGGGCGGTGCGCCTCTGGCGGAGCCGGGCGGGGTGCCTCCGGCGGACTTGGGCGGTGCGCCTCCGGCGGAGCCGGGCGGGGCGGGGTGGGCACCGCCGGCCGTGGCGAGGCGCTGTCGCCGGGCGCAGGCGCGGACTCGGCGGCGTGCGGCGCCGGCGCTGGCCCGGGGATCGGGGCAGTTCCGGCCGGGCGCGGAGCCGCTGGGCCGGGGACCACGTCAGGGACGGCCGCCGGGGCCGCGCCGGAAACCGGTGCGGGGGCCGGCCGGGGCACCGCCGGGCCGGGGACCGGCCCGGGAACGGCTCCGGGGACCGGCCGGGGGGCCGGTGCGACCGGCCGCGCGGCGGGCTCGGTGTGCTCCGTGCGCGGAGCGGGGGGCTCGGACGGCTCCGTGCGCGGGGTCGGCGGCTCGGTCGACTCGGCTCGCGGAGCGGGGGGCTCGGACGGCTCTGTGCGCGGGGTCGGCGGCTCGGTCGACTCGGGTCGTGGCGGGGGGGCCGCGGACGGCTCTGTGTGCGGCGCGGGGGCCTCAGCAGACTCCGTGTGTGGGGCCGGCGCCTCCGATGGCTCTGCGTGCGCGGCAGGGGCCTCGGATGACCCGGTACGTGGGGCCGGTGGCTCGGTCGACTCGGCTCGCGGCGCGGGGGCCTCGGCTGGCCCCGGGCGCGGGCCCGGGGCCGGGACCGGGACGGGGGCGGCCGGGGCCGGGTCGATCGACTCCGCGCGGGCGGCGGGGATCGGCTCGGTCGGTTCCGTCCGAGGGGCGGGCGGCTCGGTCACCTCGGCCCGAGGGGCGGGAGGCTCGCTGGACTCGGCCCTAGGGGCGGGAGGCTCCGCGTGGGCGGCCGGGGCCGACCCGTTCGGCTCGGCGCGTGGGGCGGGGGGTTCGGTCACCTCGGCCCTCGGGGCCGGGGGCTCGCTCGCCTCGGCCCGAGGGGCCGGCGTCGGTTCGGAGGGCTGTGCGCGGGGAGCTGGGGCCACCGGGGTGGCCGGTGCCGTGTCCCGCATCGACAGGTTTGCCTCGGTGGCTTCGGCGTCCGGTGCCGCGAGCTCGGCCGCAAGCTCGGCCTCGAGCCTCGCCACGTCCGTTCCGGTCCTCTCCTGCTGCCCCACTGTCGGCCTCCCTGTTCCGGCCCGATCGCTGGCGCGGTCGGGCGCTCCGCACGAGGCGGAGCCTGACGATAGGGGCCGCCCGCCATTGGACGCCCGACCGCGATTGAAACAGCTCAGCGGGCGTACCGAAACCAGATCCACCGCATCCGCGCAGTCAGCGGCAGCCCCGGAGAGACGAGTCGACGCCAGGACTGGCCCTTCTGGCCGACCCGCACGGCCGGATGAGGGCGCCATTACCCTGGGCGGTCATGGTTGAGATGGTGGCGGTCGTGCCCCAGCCGCCGCTGATGCTTCCTCAGCTCACGGCGGGTCGCGCGGCGGAATCCGAGCCGATGCGCGCGGCGTGTCTGGCCGTCGCCTCGCGATTGGCGGCGGCGGCCGATCGGTGGATCGTGGTGGGCGCCGATGCCGCTGGTCGGCGCAGCATGGATCATCCGGTCGGGGGAACGTTCCTCGGGTACGGAGTGGACGTGCCGGTGGCCCTGGCGCCCGGGATCGTGGGCACCGAGGGGGCGGATCTGCCGCTGCCGCTGCTGATCGCCGGGTGGCTGCGCGGTGAGGTCGCGCCGCACGTGGTCGCCGAGGCCGAGCTTGTTCCGCCGGATCTGCCCACCCAGGACTGCCGCCGGCTCGGCGCCGAACTGGCCGCCCGCGCGGCCGCCGCGCCTGATGCGGTGGCCCTGCTGGTGGTCGGGGACGGCGCGATCACCCACGGCGAGAAGTCCCCCGGTTACCTGGATCGGCGGGCTGGCCCGTTCGACGCCGCGGTCGCCTCCGCGCTGGCCGACGCCGACCCGGACGCCCTGCTCGCGCTGGACCCGGCACTGGCCGGCGAGCTCAACGCGGTGGGCCGCGCACCGTGGCAGGTGTTGGCCGGCGCCGCCGGGGGCCAGCGGTGGCACGGGGAGCTGAGCTACTCGGCGGCACCGTTCGGGGTGGGCTACCACGTGGCTTTGTGGCAGCGGCGTTCGTGACCGGGCCGAACGGCTCCGGACCCCGACTGGTCGTGGTGCTCGGCCCGACCGCCACCGGCAAGTCCGACCTGGCCGTCGAGCTGGCCCTGCGGCTGGGCGGCGAGGTGCTCAACGCGGACGCCATGCAGCTGTACCGGGGGATGGACATCGGCACCGCCAAACTCAGCCTCGCCGAGCGCCGCGGCGTGCCGCACCACTTGCTGGACGTCCTGGATATCACGGAGAACGCCTCGGTCGCCGCGTTCCAACGGGAGGCGCGGGCGCTCGTGGAGCGGCTGCTGGACGCGGGTCGGGTGCCGGTGCTGGTCGGCGGATCGGCGCTGTACCTGCGCTCGGTGCTGGACGAGATGACCTTCCCTGGCACCGACCCCGCCGTACGGGCCCGCCTGGAGGCGGAGCTGGCCACCGAGGGCCCGGCCGTGCTGCACCAGCGGCTGGCCTGCCTCGACCCGGCCGCCGCGGCCGCGGTACTGGTCAGCAACGGGCGCCGGATCGTCCGGGCGCTGGAGGTCATCGAGATCACCGGGCAGGCGTTCAGCGGCCGGTTGCCCGAGCTGGGGGAGCCCCGGTACGGCGCGGTGCTGCTCGGCCTGGAGCTGCCCACCGAGGCACTGGACCAGCGGATCGAAGAGCGGGTGCGGCGGATGTTCGAGGCCGGCCTGGTGGACGAGGTGCGCCAGCTGCTCGAGTACGGCCTGCGGGACGGACGGACGGCGTCCCGCGCGGTCGGCTATCAGCAGGTCCTCGATGCGCTGGACACGGACGGCGACCTGGACCGGGCCGAGGCCGACACCGTGCGGGCCACCCGCAGGCTGGTCCGCCGGCAACGGTCCTGGTTCCGTCGGGACCCCCGGATCCGCTGGCTGGACGGGCTGGACGACCCGGTGAGTTCGGCGCTGGGCGTGTTGGCCGGGCGGTGAGTGCCGGCCCCGGCGGGCGAGCCGTACGCTGGTCAGGTGGCTGATCCGGAGGCGGGCATCCCGTTCCGCAAGGGGCACGGTACGGAGAACGACTTCGTGCTGCTGCCCGACCCGGACGGCGCGCTGGAGCTGACCCCGTCCCGGGTGCGGGCGCTGTGCGACCGGCACCGGGGGCTGGGCGCGGACGGGGTGCTGCGGGTGGTGCGCACCGCCGCCCTGGGTGAGCCGATCGACGGCCAGCTCCCCGGCGCGGAGTGGTTCATGGACTACCGGAACGCGGATGGCTCCATCGCCGAGATGTGCGGCAACGGGGTACGGGTGTTCGCCAGGTACCTCGTTGAGGCCGGGCTGCTGGGTGCCCAGGGCGGTACCGAGGAGCTGGTCGTGGGCACCCGGGGTGGCCCCAAGCGGGTGTGGTTCGTCGACGGCCCCGAGGGCGCTGACGGCACCGAGGGAGCTAACGGCACCAACGGCGCTGAGCGCGCCGAGGTGGCCGTTGCGATGGGCGCGGTGCGGGTGGGCGGCCGGAGCATCGCCACGGTGGCCGGGCGGGAGTTCCCCGGCCTCGTGGTGGACGTGGGCAACCCGCACCTGGCATGTGTCACCGACGTGCCGCTGGACGAGCTGGACCTGACCGTCTCGCCCGGCTACGACCCGGCGGACTTCCCCTTCGGGGTGAACATCGAATTCCTCACCCCGGCGAGTGCCGGGGCAACCCGGATGCGGGTGTACGAACGCGGCGTCGGGGAGACCCGATCCTGCGGCACCGGCACGGTGGCCGCCGCGGCGGCCGCGCTGCGCCACGCCGGCCGAGCCGAGGGCACGCTCACCGTGTATGTGCCGGGCGGGCGGGTACTCGTCGCCCTGTCCGGCGGCGAGGCGACGCTGACCGGACCGGCGGTGCTGGTCGCGGCCGGCGAGCTCAGCGCCGAGTGGTGGCGGTCCCTGTCCGGGTGACGGCGGCCCCCGACCACGCGCACGGGCGGAAATCGGATGCGAAGCGTGGGACGATGGGTTGTATATGAATCAACCGACTGTGTATCTAGAACCGTCCATCGGTGACCTGGAGCTCGAGGAGCGGTCGTCGCTGCGGCGGGTGGCCGGGCTCTCCACCGAGCTGGCCGACGTCACCGAGGTCGAATACCGCCAGCTTCGGCTGGAGCGGGTTGTGCTGGTGGGCGTGTGGACCGAGGGGTCCGCCGAGCAGGCCGCCGCCTCGCTGGCCGAGCTGGCCCGCCTTGCCGAGACCGCCGGATCCGCGGTGCTGGAGGGGCTGGTGCAGCGTCGTAAGCGCCCGGACCCGGCCACCTTCGTGGGGTCCGGCAAGGTCGACGAGCTGCGGGACGCGGTTCTCGCCAGCGGCGCGGACACGGTGATCTGCGACGGTGAGCTCTCGCCCAGCCAGCTTCGTCAGCTGGAGGAGAAGCTCAAGGTCAAGGTGATCGACCGGACCGCGCTGATCCTGGACATCTTCGCCCAGCACGCCCGCTCCAAGGAGGGCAAGGCGCAGGTCGAGCTGGCCCAACTGTCCTACCTGCTGCCCCGGCTGCGCGGGTGGGGTGAGGCGCTGTCCCGGCAGGTCGGTGGCCGGGCCGCCGGCGGCGTCGGCATCGGTGGCCGTGGCCCCGGTGAGACCAAGATCGAGCTGGATCGGCGGCGGATCCGCACCCGGATGTCCAAGCTGCGCCGCGAGCTGGCCGGCATGCGCACCGTGCGGGATACCAAGCGTGGCTCGCGCCGGCGCAACGAGGTACCCGGGGTGGCCATCGCCGGCTACACCAACGCGGGCAAGTCCAGCCTGCTCAACGCCATCACCGGCGCCGGCGTGCTGGTGGAGGACGCGCTGTTCGCCACCCTGGATCCGACCACCCGGCGCAACGAGACCGCCGACGGCCGGGTGTACACGCTGACCGACACGGTCGGCTTCGTCCGGCACCTGCCGCACCAGCTGGTCGAGGCATTCCGCTCCACCCTGGAGGAGGTCGCCCAGGCGGACCTGTTGGTGCATGTGGTGGACGGCTCGGACGCGATGCCCGAAGAGCAGATCAAAGCGGTCCGCGAGGTGCTCGAGGAGATCGGTGAGCAGCACGGTGGGGCTATGCCGCCGGAACTGCTGGTGATCAACAAGGTGGACGCGGCGGACCAGCTGCAACTGGCCAGGCTGCGGCATCTGCTGCCGGACGCGGTGTTCGTTTCCGCGCAGACCGGGGTGGGCATGGCCCGGCTGCGCGAGGTCATCGCGGAGCGGCTGCCCAAGCCGCACTACCAGCTCGAGGTGCTGCTGCCCTACACCGAGGGCGGGTTGGCCGCGCGGGTACACGAGCACGGCCAGGTGCTGGCCGAGCAACATCGGGCGGAGGGCACCTGGCTGCGCGCCCGGGTGGCCGAGGACCTGGCGGCGGCGTTGCGGGAGTATCGGGTAGTGGCGGATTCCGCCGGGCAAGCCGAATCCGCCGACCGTGCCCAGGTCGTCGACCGTGCTCAGGTCGCTGACCGTGCTCAGGTGGCTGACCAGGCCTAGTCCGTCGACCAGGCCTGGCCCGGTGGCCGGCCCTCAGAGCCGGCGCAATACCGCGACCACTCGGCCGAGCACCGTCGCCTCATCGCCAGGGATCGGCTCGTAGGCGGGGTTGCTGGGCAGCAGCCAGATGTGGCCGTCCCGGCGCTTGAACGTCTTCACCGTGGCCTCGCCGTCGATCATGGCGGCCACGATGTCGCCGTTCTCCGCCACCGGCTGCTGGCGCACCACCACCCAGTCGCCGTCGGTGATGGCGGCGTCCACCATCGAGTCACCACTGACCGTGAGCAGGAACAGGGTGCCCTCCCCGACGATCTCCCTGGGCAGCGGGAACACGTCGGAGATGGCCTGCTCGGCAAGGATCGGCCCCCCGGCCGCGATCCGGCCCACCACCGGCACGAACGCCGGCGACGGGCGCATCGCGCGCAGCTCCTCGGTCACGTCCGGCCCGTCCTCGGCACCGCCGACCGCGACCACCCCGCTCTCGGCGACCATCTCGTCCGGCCCCCGGACGTCGACCGCGCGGGTGCGGTTCGGATCGCGCCGCAGGTACCCCTTCCGCTCCAGGGCGCGCAGCTGGTGGTGCACCGAGGAGGTGGAGGTGAGCCCGACCGCGTCGCCGATCTCCCGGACGCTGGGCGGGTAGCCGAACCGCTCCACCCAGTCCCTGATCACCTCGAGGACCTTCCGCTGCCGGGGCGTCAGCGCGTTCGACTCCACGCCGGCCGGATCGGGAAAGGTATGTACCTCGGCCCCGGCGCCGACCTCAGCTCCCACCGCGGCGGCGACAGCTCCGGTCGCCCCCTTGTCGTCTGTCGATCCGCGCGCCATCGTCGCCGATCCTCCCTGCCCAATTGGCACTGCTTCCCGCTCTTGTCGCTTCCGCACGGTAGACCGATGCACGGACAAGTCCAAACACATGTTCGAACGACACGCCCGCCATTTCCCAGTTTTGTCGGGGGCCGGTGGTAGACCTATCGCACAGCCGTTCGATCGAACGTGTGTGCGACATCGGGTAATCCCGAGGAGGCATTGATGGGCGGGAGTGCGAGCTCGGTGCGGGTGGTTCCGGCCGACGCGGCGAGTCAGGTTCCGGTCACGCTGCCCGGCGCGGCCCAGGTCGGTTCGCGCGTCGAGCCGGGCCTGGCGCCGAGGTTCGGTTGGCCGGCCGAACGGGTCGAGCGGCCGGCGGGCGGTTCGGGCCGGCGAGTTCCGGCCCGGCGGATCGGCCCCGGCCCCGAGCCTGCCGGCCCGGGGCGCGCCGCTCGCCGGCCCGCCCCGGTGATGGCTCGGTCGTCGGTGCGGTCCTGTGCCCCCGCCGCCCGGCGCGCGCTGCCGGCCAGGGGGAGCGCGGCACGCCCGGTGCCGGTCCGCCCGGCTCCGGTCCGGTTGGGAGCGGCCCGCCGGGTGGGCCGGGCGCGCTCCGCCGGCTGGATGTCGGCGGCCCAGTTCGTCTTGGTGGCGGTGGTGGCCGCCGTGGTGGTCGGTGCGCTCGGCCTGCTGGCCGACGGGGTGCGCGCGGCACGGGTCCCGGAGGCCACCGCGCTGGTTCAGGTGCACTCCGGCGAGTCCATCTGGCAGGTGGCTCGGCGTGCCGCCCCGTCCGCCGATCCGGGTGCGGTGGCGGCACGGATCGTGGAATTGAATGACCTTGGTTCACCGTCTGTACGGGGTGGGGAAGTGCTCCTCAGCCCCATCGGGTGACTTTTCGTTCACCTACGCCATCTTGGGTTGGATGGCGTTGCTTACCCCCACATCTTGTGGTTACATGGTTGTAGTTCGGCTGAGAGCCGGACTGGGACGTGTGGGGGAGGTTGTCCAGCGGTGCGGTGCCCGTTCTGCCACCACACGGACTCCCGGGTCATCGATTCCCGGGATGTCGACGAGGGTAAGGCCACCCGGCGGCGGCGGTCCTGCCCGGAGTGTGGTCGACGCTTCACCACGGTCGAGGAAGCCGTGCTGGCCGTCGTCAAGCGCAGCGGGGTCACCGAGCCGTTCCTGCGCGACAAGGTGGTCAGCGGGGTGCGTCGGGCCTGCCAGGGTCGGCCGGTCACCGAGGACGCGTTGCAGCACCTGGCTCACCGTGTCGAGGAGAGCATTCGGGCGGGTGGCGCCGCCGAGGTACCCGCCCACGAGGTGGGTTTGGCGATCCTCGGTCCGCTGCGGGAACTCGACGAGGTTGCGTATCTGCGCTTCGCCAGCGTCTATCGCTCGTTCTCCAGTATCGAGGACTTCGAGAAGGAGATCGCCGACTTGCGCAAGATCGCTCCCGGATAAACAAGGCGGCCAGGCCACCGCGCACGCGGCGACCACTGGGCCACCTGACGCCACTCCACCAGAGATTTGGAAGCTAGAGAGGGACGAACACGCATGACCGACGTTGTGGGGCATCGGGACCGCGGCAGCGACCAGCCGATCGCCGAGAGCGGTGGCAAGTCGCGTAAACGGGCCGCATTGAAGGTCGAACGGGTGCACACCACGCCCGGCGTGCACCCCTACGACGAGGTCACCTGGGAGCGCCGGGACGTCGTGATGACGAACTGGCGGGACGGCTCGATCAACTTCGAGCAGCGCGGGGTGGAGTTCCCCGAGTCCTGGTCGATGAACGCGACGAACATCGTCACCAGCAAGTACTTCCGGGGCGCGGTGGGCGCGCCGCACCGGGAGAGCAGCCTGCGCCAGCTCATCGATCGGGTGGTCTCCAGCTACGTGGCCGCCGGGGTGGAGAACGGCTACTTCGGCACCCACGAAGACGCCGAGATCTTCGACCACGAGCTGACCTGGATGCTGCTGCACCAGGTGTTCAGCTTCAACTCGCCGGTCTGGTTCAACGTGGGCACCGCGTCCCCGCAGCAGGTCAGTGCCTGCTTCATCCTCTCCGTGGACGACACCATGGAGTCCATCCTGAACTGGTACCGGGAAGAGGGGCTGATCTTCAAGGGCGGCTCCGGCGCCGGGTTGAACCTGTCCCGGATCCGCTCGTCCAAGGAGCTGCTCTCCTCCGGTGGCACCGCGTCCGGCCCGGTGTCGTTCATGCGCGGGGCCGACGCCAGCGCCGGCACCATCAAGTCCGGCGGGGCCACCCGGCGGGCGGCGAAGATGGTCGTGCTGGATGTGGACCACCCGGACATCGGTGAGTTCGTGCAGACCAAGCTGCGCGAGGAGGAGAAGATCCGGGTCCTGCGGGACGCCGGCTTCGACATGGACCTCGGCGGCGCCGACATCGCTTCGGTGCAGTACCAGAACGCGAACAACTCGGTGCGGGTCTCCGACGAGTTCATGCGCGCGGTGGAGAGCGACCGGGAGTTCGGGCTGCGCGCCCGGCTCACCGGCGACGTCATCGAGACCGTCCAGGCACGTGGCCTCTTCCGCGACATCGCACAGGCGGCGTGGGCCTGCGCCGACCCTGGTCTGCAGTACGACGACACCATCAACGACTGGCACACCTGCCCGGAGTCCGGCCGGATCACCGCGTCCAACCCGTGCAGCGAGTACCTGCACCTGGACAACTCCAGCTGCAACCTGGCGTCGCTGAACCTGATGAAGTTCCTCTCCCCGGACGGCACGTTCGACGCGGTCCGGTTCGCCAAGTCGGTCGAGCTGGTCATCACCGCGATGGACATCTCCATCTGCTTCGCGGACTTCCCGACCGAGCCGATCGCCGAGACCACCAGGCGATTCCGCCAGCTGGGCATCGGCTACGCCAACCTGGGCGCGCTGCTGATGGCTACCGGCCACGCGTACGACTCCGAGGGCGGCCGTTCGCTGGCCGCCGCGATCACCTCGCTGATGACCGGCACCGCCTACCGCCGCTCGGCCGAGCTGGCCGGCGTGGTCGGCCCGTACGACGGCTACCCGCGCAACGCGGAGGCGCACCAGCGGGTGATGCGCAAGCACGCCGCCGCGAACGACTCGATCCGCACCCTGGACCACATCGACGCCGGCGTGCACAAGCTGGCCACCCGGACCTGGCAGCAGTGCCTCAAGGTCGGCGAGAAGAACGGCTGGCGGAACGCGCAGGCCAGCGTGCTCGCGCCGACCGGCACCATCGGTCTGATGATGGACTGCGACACCACCGGGATCGAGCCGGACCTGGCGCTGGTGAAGTTCAAGAAGCTGGTCGGCGGCGGCTCGATGCAGATCGTCAACCAGACCGTGCCGCGTGCGCTCGCCTCGCTGGGCTACCAGGCCGAGCAGGTCGAGGCGATCGTCGAGTACGTGGCCGAGCAGGGGCACATGGTAGACGCGCCCAGCCTGCGGCCGGAGCACTACGAGGTGTTCGACTGCGCGATGGGCGAGCGGTCCATCCCGGCGATGGGCCACGTCCGGATGATGGCCGCCGTCCAGCCGTTCATCAGCGGCGCGATCTCCAAGACGGTGAACATGCCGGAGGCGGCCAGCGTCGAGGACGTCGAGGAGATCTACCTGCAGGGCTGGAAGCTGGGCCTCAAGGCGCTGGCCATCTACCGGGACAACTGCAAGGTCGGCCAGCCGCTGTCCAACGCCAAGCCGGCCAAGGCCGTCGAGCAAGCGCCGGTGGTGGTCGAGTCGCGGCCGGTGCGGCGGCGGCTGCCGAAGAAGCGGCCGAGCCAGACCGTCTCGTTCACCGTCGGAGGTGCCGAGGGTTACCTGCACGCCGGCTCCTACCCGGACGACGGCCTCGGCGAGATCTTCATCAAGCTGGGCAAGCAGGGTTCCACCCTGGCAGGCGTGATGGACGCGTTCTCCATGTCCATCTCGGTGGGCCTGCAGTACGGCATCCCGCTGGAGTTCTACGTCTCGAAGTTCTCCAACCAGCGCTTCGAGCCGGCCGGCATGACCGACGACCCGGACATCCGGATCGCCACCAGCGTGCTGGACTACCTGTTCCGTCGGCTGGCGCTGGACCACCTGCCCTACGAGAAGCGCGCCCAGCTCGGCATCTTCTCCGCCGACGAGCGCACCGCACAGGTGGCGGGGAGCTACAACGACGGCGACGTGGATCTGGACGCGCTGCGCACCACCGTGGAGGCCGCGCCGGCCACATCCCCGGTCGGGGCCTCGGCGGCGCCGGCGGAAGCGGGTAGTTCGACGGAGCTGTTAGAGCTACAGCAGGGCAAGCTCGCGGACGCCCCGCTGTGTCTGACCTGCGGCACCAAGATGCGCCCGGCCGGCTCGTGCTACGTGTGCGAGGGCTGCGGCTCCACCTCGGGCTGCAGCTAGAGCACAGGCGTAAGTCCGCTCCCCGCGCTGGCGGTCACCATCGTTATCCAGATGGTGGCCGTCAGTGTCTCCGGGCCCGGTCGGGGGGTTGCTCGGCGGAGTTCGGGGTCAACTCCGGGGACGACCCTGAGGTACGCCGATCGCGGCGGGTGTTTCCTGGTGGCATGGTCAAGCTAATCGCCCTCGCCGCGCTGGTCGTGGTCGGCTTCGTGGTGCTGGGTGCGGTGGCGAAGGTGCTGCTCTGGACAGCGCTGATCGCCGCGGTCGTAGTCATCGGGCACGCCACCTACCGGCTGCTCAGCTCCTCGGACGCCTCGGAGCGCACTCTGCACTAAAGCTCGGCTCGACCAGTCGTCGCTCTTGGGCGAGGGTCAGGTGGCGTTGCGTTCGCTGGCCGCGTCCACCGGGCCGGTGGGGCCGGCCACGCCGTTGCGTCCGGTGCGCAGCAGCTGGCGCCACTGCTCCAGGTTCCAGGTGGCCGGCTGGGTCTCGGCCAGGAACCGTTCAACGGTCGAGACGAAGCGCGCCGGGTCGGTGTGGAACGGGAAGTGCCCGGCTCCCTCGAAGATTTCCAGCTGGCTGCCCGGCATCGCCGCGTGCGCCCGGTAGCCGTGCGCGACGGGAACCACCGCGTCCCGCGAACCCCACACCAGAAGGGTCGGCATGCCCTGGGTGAGGTAGCACCGGTCCAGCATGGTGATCACCTGGCCACGCCAGTCCACCACCGAGCGCAGGCTGCGGATGAACGCCGCCCGCGACACAGAGTCCGGCAGCGCGTCGACCACCCGCAGCAGGTCCGGGGCGTCCTGGCCGAGCGCGGTACCCATGGCCCGCATCGCGGAGACCACCAGGCCGGTCTGCCAGCGCGCGGTAGGCAGCCGGAGCAGGTGGAGCAGTGCCTCGCCGCCGGGCAGCGCCAGCATCCGCAGTACCGCGCTCACCTCCGGGCCACCGCCGCCACTGCCCACCAGCACCAGCCGCTCGGTGCGTTCCGGGAACTGGTAGGCAAACTGCATGGCCACCCCGCCGCCCAGCGAGTGTCCGACCAGGGTGGCCCGTGGCACGCCCAGCACGCCAAGCAGGTCACGCACGCCGTTGGCGTACGCGGCCACCGAGTAGTCGGCGCGGGGTTTGTCCGAAAGGCCGTGCCCCAGCAGGTCCGGCGCGATCACCAGGTGGTCCCTGGCCAGCGAGGGGATGATCTTCTCCCAGGTCGCCGAGCTGTCTCCGATGCCGTGCACCAGCACCAACGGCGGCCCGGCTCCGGCCACCCGGAACGCCCGGCGGTATCCGTGCACCACCCGGAAGCGCAGCTCGGGGCTGCGAATCGGCACCGGACCCAATCGCCCGACGCGATCCAGGTAGTTCCGGCTGGCCGTCATTCCGGTGCACTCCGCGGCGCTGATGAGGGAACCACGACCCTCGTGTCAGGCGAGGCTAGAGGTAATCGGGGGCGACGAGTTTCCGGCCAGGTTTCCACCTTGTTGCGGCTCACCCCGAACGGGTCTCAAACGCCGCTGAACGGGCCCGAGAGCCGCCTCGGGAGCGAGCCCGGCCGCTGAGGGGCTCGGGGCCCGCCTCGGGGATGAGCCGGCTCAGCTGGTGCCGTGCTCCTCCTGCTCGGCGAGGAACGCCTCGGCCTCGGCGCCCAGCTCGTCCGCTGTGGGCAGCGGCTGGTCGTCGGCCAGCAGGGAAGGCCGGCCTTCGGCGCGCACAGTCGAGTCGTACCGGCGCTCCAGCGCCCGCACCACCCGGCTGGCCTGCTCGGAGCTGGCCACCTTGCGCTCGATGTCCGCGCTGATCTCCTCGGCCGCCTCGGTGAGCGCGTCGGTGGGCAGCAGCAGCCCGGTGCTCACGCTCACGTGGTCCAGCAGGGTGCGCGCGGCCTGGGGGTACTCGGTTTCGGCCAGGTAGTGCGGCACGTGCGCGGCCAGCCCCATCGCGTCGTGGCCGGACTGGCCCAGCCGCAGCTCCAGCAGGGCGCTGGCGCTGCCGGGCAGCTCCGCGGTGTTGGACCACTGGTCGCTGTTGCTGATCAGGCCGGGCCGGGTGCCGTGCGCGGTGACCCCGGCCGGGCGGGTGTGCGGCACGGCCATCGGGATGGCGTGCAGACCGACCGTCATGTCGACCGCGAAGTGTTCGATCAGCTCGCCGACGGCGGCCGCGAAGCGCTCCCACTGGCTGTCCGGCTCCGGGCCGGTGAGCAGCAGGAACGGCGTACCGGCGAGGTCGCGCAGGGCGTAGACGGCCAACAGCGGCTCGTCGTAGTCGGCCCAGTGGTCCCGGTCGAAGGTCATGGTGGGCCGACGGGAGCGGTAGTCCAGCAGCTGGTCGACGTCGAAGGTGGCGACGATGGTGGAGGGCAGCGCGGTCAGCAGGTGGTCCATGGCCAGCCGGCCGGCGTGTCCGGCGTCGATGTACCCACCGAGGTGGTGCAGCAATACGCGAGGCTCGGGCTCCTCGCTCAGCGGGGCATCCTCGGCCGGGGCCAGTGCCGCCTCGGCGTCCTCTTCGACCTGATACAGCTCCGTGGGATCCAACACCTCGGACCTCCTGCTCCCTCACGCTTCACTCCGGCACCCAGCTATCCCGGTACCGGTGTTCCTTGAAGTGTCAACGTCTTCCGGCGTCAGATCCATCCCATTCTCGTGCTGAGGATCGTCACGTCCGTCACCATGGAGACGTTATGGATGTGCGGCGGAATCCCTGGTTGGTCTGGTCGGTCGGAGTCTTCGCCTATCTGGTCGCGGTGCTGCAGCGGTCTTCGTTCGGAGTCGCCGGGCTGGACGCCACTGAGCGGTTCCACGCCACTCCCGCGGTGCTGTCCACCTTCGTCGTGCTGCAGCTGTTGGTGTACGCCAGCCTGCAGGTGCCGGTCGGGCTGCTGCTGGACCGTTTCGGCGCCCGCCACCTAATCGTGGCGGGTGGACTCATTATGGCGGTCGGTCAGTTACTCCTCGCGTTGGCCACCGGGTTGCCGGCCGCGTTCCTGGCCCGCGCGCTGGTCGGGGCGGGTGACGCGCTCACCTTCATCAGTGTGCTGCGGGTGCTGAGCGCCTGGTTCCCGCCGAGGCGGGTGCCGCTGATGACCCAGCTCACCGGGCTGCTCGGTCAGTTGGGGCAGGTGCTGAGCGCTATTCCGCTGGTCGCCCTGCTGCACGGCCCCGGTTGGACCTCTGCCTTCGCCTCGGCGGCCGGGACGGGGTTGCTGGCGCTGGTGTTGGTGCTGGTGGTGATCAAGAATCGGCCGGCTGGAGCGCCGGCGCCGGTCGTCGCACCCGAGGCGACCAGGATGTGGCAGAGCCTGCGTGCCGCCTGGTTGACCCCGGGGACCCGGCTGGGCTTCTGGTCGCACATGGGCACCCAGTTCTCCGGCACGGTGTTCGCGTTGCTGTGGGGCGTGCCGTTCCTGGTGGCCGGGCAGGGGCTGCGGCCGAGCGAGGCCAGCGCGCTGCTGACGGTGCTGGTGCTGGCTGGGATCGTGGCCGGCCCGGTGATCGGCGAGTTCACCGCGCGGCACCCGCTGCGCCGGTCCTGGCTGGTGCTCACCGTGATCGGAATCACTGCCTCGGTGTGGACCGCGGTACTGCTCTACCCCCCGCCGGCGCCGCGCTGGCTACTCGTGTTGCTGGTGATCGTGCTCGCGTTGGGCGGCCCAGGTTCCATCGTCGGGTTCGACTACGCGCGCACGTTCAACCCCGGTGGGCGGCAGGGCACCGCGGTCGGGATCGTGAACGTCGGCGGGTTCAGCGCTTCGGTGGCCGTGATGATGGCCATCGGCGTGCTGCTCGGCGCGGTCGGTGACCCCGGCGGCGGATACACCCCGGAGGCGTTCCGGCTGGCCTGGTGCGTGCAGTACCTGGTGTGGGGAATCGCTGTGGTCGGCGTGCTGCGGAGCCGCCAGCTGGCCCGCCGGCGGATGGCCGAGGACGGCGTGGTGGTGCCCCCGCTGCGGGTGGTGCTCGCCCAGCGGCGGGCCGGGCGCACTCCGGTCCGCTGACGCCCCGAACGGGTTGTCCCCGGTCGGTGACCTGATCACCCGTTAGTGACAATGACTACCATCTTCTTCTGACTCGCCGATTGATTCCGGAGAAGGGCTGACGCATCAGTGCGCATTGCATTTGTGGGCAAGGGAGGCAGCGGCAAGACCACCCTCGCCGCGCTGTTCACTCGCTACCTTGCTGAACTGAACCGGCCGGTGCTGGCCATCGATGCCGATATCAATCAACACCTGGCCTCGGCGCTGGGTCTGACCGGGCAGGTCGCGCCCCGGCCGCTGGGCGCCGACCTGCGCTGGCTGAAGGACCACCTGCGCGGCACCAATCCGCGGATTCCCTCGGCCGACGCCATGATCAAGACAACGCCGCCCGGCCGAGGCTCGCGGCTGCTCGGGCTGACCGAGGACGACGCGGTGCTGAGCCGGTACGCGGTGCCGGTCGGGCCGGGTTCCGAGGAGGTGGCCGGCGCCCGGCTGATGGTCACCGGGGAGTTCGACTCCGAGGACATCGGGGTGTCCTGCTACCACGCCAAGACCGGCGCGGTGGAGTTGTACCTGAACCATCTGGTGGACGGGCCCGGCGAGTACGTGGTGGTGGACATGACCGCCGGCGCGGACGCGTTCGCTTCCGGGCTGTTCACCCGGTTCGACCTGACCGTGCTGGTCAGCGAGCCGACGCAGCGGGGGATCGGGGTCTACCGGCAGTACCTGACCAATGCCGCCGGCCACCGGGTGGCGTTGCGGGTGGCGGGCAACAAGGTGACCGACCAGGCGGACGCGGACTACCTGGCCGAGCAGGTCGGGCCGGCGCTGCTGGCCACCGTCGGGAACTCCGGGTGGGTGCGCGCCGCCGAACGGGGTGCGCCAATGCCGCTGGACTCGCTGGAGCCGGCGAACCGGGCCGCGTTGGACGCGATACTCACCGCGCTGGACGGTGCACAGCGGGACTGGGCTGCCTACCACCGCGACACCCTGGACTTCCACCTGCGCAACGCCCGGGCCTGGGCCAACCAGTCACTAGGCCAGGACCTGAGCACCCAAATCGACCCCGACTTCCTCCCCGCCGCCGCGATCGCCTCAACCTGACGCCGGGGCCGGTCACCCGGGGTGTGCGCCGGGGCCGGGGGTCAGCTCCAGGTCCCGGTGCACTGGCTGTCCGCAGTGCCGGCAGGTCGCGCCGATCGACACGTCCCCCGCGCAGCCGGCGTGCCGGGCCAGCCTCGGTGGTCCGGCTGGACCGGCCAGGTGGGCGTCGCCCCACTGCATCAGGGCCAGCACCGGCACCCCCAGCCCCCGGCCCCGCTCGGTGAGCCGGTACTCGTGGCGCTCCGGCCGCCGCTGGTAGCGCACCCGCTCCAGGACCCCGGCCTCCACCAGCCGGCCGAGCCGGTCGGTGAGCACCGTGCGGGCCAGCCCGAGGCTCTCGGAGAACTGCTCGAACCGGGTCAGCCCGAGCAGCGCGTCCCGCACGATCAGTAGCGTCCAACGCTCGCCGACTATCTCCAGAGCGCGCGCCAGCGAGCACACCTGGGCGTCGTAGGTCCGGCCCAGCACCATGGCCCCCTTGCTACGTCGGCCGTGCTCAACGGTTAGTTGCTTCACCATACTGACTTGCTCTACGGTCAGGAAGCACCCGCCCCGGGCTGATCGGAGGACGGCAGCCATGGCCAAGATGGACTCGCACCCCAACGTGATCGAAGTCCGTCGGCGGGTTGCCGCCGGGGAGGTGACCGCGCCGCCCGAGGTGCTGGACGCCGGCTGGCTGCGCGAGCTGTGCCACCGGGCCGGCGCGGACGACGTCGGCTTTGTGGAGGTCGAGCGCCCCGAGCTGGCCGGGGAGCGCCCGCACCTGGAGGCGGCCTTCCGGCGACCCCGCGCGCTGATCAGCTTCGTGTGCACGATGAACCGGGAGGCGGTGCGCAGCCCGGCCCGCTCGGCCAGCAACCTGGAGTTCCACCTGACCAACCACGACACCAACGAAGTGGCCCGCCGGATGGTCGCCGAGCTGGAGTCGATCGGGGTGCGTGCGTTCAACGGCGCGGTGGGCTTCCCGATGGAGATGGACCGCTTCCCCAGCGAGCGGATCTGGGTGGTCGCGCACAAGCCGATCGCGGTGGAGGCCGGTATGGGCCGGATGGGCATCCACCGCAACGTGATCCACCCGAAGTTCGGCAACTTCATCCTGCTCGGCACCGTGGTGCTGGACACGCCGGTGAGCGAGTACTCCCGGCCGCTGGACTACAACCCCTGCCTGGAGTGCAAGCTCTGCGTCGCGGCCTGCCCGACCGGGGCGATCAACTCGGACGGCCGGTTCGACTTCTCCGCCTGCTACACGCACAACTACCGGGAGTTCCTGGGCGGCTTCGGGGACTGGGTGGAGAACGTCGTCGAGGCGAAGGACGCGCCGGACTACCGGGCCAGGGTGTCCGAGCCGGAGACCGCGTCGGTGTGGCAGAGCCTGTCCTTCGGGCCGAACTACAAGGCGGCCTACTGCGTCTCGGTGTGCCCGGCGGGGGAGGACGTGCTGGGTCCGTACCTGGACAGCCGCAAGACCCACCTGGCCGAGGTGGTCAAGCCGCTGCAGAACAAGCCGGAGACCATCTACGTGGTAGCTGGTTCCGATGCCGAGGCGCACGTGGCGCACCGCTTCCCGGACAAGCGGACCAAGCGGGTCGGCAACGGCCTGCGTGCCCGCACCGTGGACGCGTTCATGGTCGGCCTGCCACTGATCTTCCAGCGGGAGGTCTCTCGGGGGCTGGCCGCCACGTACCACTTCACCTTCACCGGCGCCGAGCAACGGGCGATCACCATCGACATCCGGGATGCCGAGCTGACCATTGCCGAAGGCCACGAGGGCGCCGCTGACCTGCGAGTACGCGCCGACACCGCAACGTGGTTCGGCTTCCTGGCCGGCGAGCGCGGCCTGCTCGGAGCGCTGCTGACCCGCCGCATCCGCCTCTCCGGCCCACCCCGCCTCCTCCGAGCCTTCGGCCACTGCTTCCCGCGCTGACACGCGCAACGGCACACACCGTCGGGTCGCCGCACACATGTTCAAACCTGTGTGCGGCCCATCACGGTGTGTGCCGTCGGAAGGGTTGCCCGGCTACTCGGGGAGCGGCCGGGCGGGAATGTGGCTACTCGGCGAGCAGCCGGTAGATGGCCTTGCGGGCGTCGGCAAGGGCGGTGGCGGCGGTTTCCCGCTGCTCGTCGGTGCCGGCCGCCATGATCTGCGCGACGGCCGCGTGTAGCTGGCCGTACTGGTTGCGCAGGTTGGACACGGCGGCACTGACCTCGTCATCCACCGAGTCCCAGACCTTGGCCAGCTCGTCGCGGTGTTCCTCGACGTACGTGGTGCCGGCCTCGGTGAGGGCGACGGTGCGCCGGCCCTCGGACTCCTCGGTGCGCACCAGGCCCTCGTCGGCCAGCTGCTGCAGGGTCGGGTAGACCGATCCTGGGCTGGGCCGCCAGGAGCCCGAGGTGCGCTCCGCGATCTCCTGGATGATCTCGTAGCCGTGCCGGGGCTGCTCGGCGAGCAGCGCGAGCACCGCGAGTCGGATGTCGCCTCGGGAGCGACGAGCGCCCCGGCGGCTCCGGCCACGCGGGCCCTGGCCGAAGCCGGGGCCGAACCCCGGACCAAAGCCAGGCCCGAAGCCTGGACCGAAACCCGGCCCGAAGCCGGGGCCATCGGGACCGCCTCGCGGTCCCCGCCGGCGGCCTGGCTTTCCTGGCCCTCGCGAGCGTTCAAAGCCCTCGCCGCCGAATGCGTCTCCTGATTCATGTTCGTTGCCCGGACCCCGCTGGGCGAATGCCGCCAGCCGGCCGCGGTGGCGCATGGCGCCGCGCAGCGCGGAGAAGCGTGGATCCCAAGCCGCGTTCATGCTAGTCATGGTGATACCTCCTGGATACCTCTTGTCATGTTGCGACTGTTGCCGCTGCAGTCACGATATATCGTTATATGTCGTTGTGCAAGAGATTCTTTTCGCCGGATGCGTCCGAAGCTGAACCGCCAGGGCGGCGCCCGCGTGTGCAGGGTGACGCGCCGTATCCCCAGCCGGCGCGGGATCACGGAGAAACCCATGTTCAGGCCCATGCCGCTGCTGGTGGGCGCGGCGCTGGCGCTGGCCGCCCTCGGCGGTTACGACGTCTGGCGCGGCGACCCCCAGGCAGTACCGTCCGCCCGGCCCGCGCCGGCCGCCGCCACGCCGATCACCCTGACCACCGCTCGCGTGCCGCTCGGCGAGGTGGTGACCAGCTCGGGAGCCACCCTCTACCGGTTCGAGAAGGACACCGCCAAGCCCGCCAAGTCCAACTGCGCCGGTCAGTGCGCGGCGACCTGGCCGCCGGTGCTGGCCACCGCCGGCGCCCCACAACTGCGCGGCATCGCGCCGGGACTGGTCGGCATCGTGCTCCGCTCGGACGGCACCGAGCAGGTCACCCTGGCCGGCTGGCCGCTCTACCGGTACGCCGGCGACACCGCCCCCGGGCAAACCAAGGGCGAGGGGGTGGCCGGCAGCTGGCACGCGGTGGGCCCGGCCGGCAAGCCCGCTGTGGCCGCCGCGAAGTCCACCGGCCAGCGTGCCCCCAACGCCTCCGTCGGCGCCCCACCGGCACCCGCCCCGGCACCCCAACCGGCGCCCCCGAAACCCGCGCCCACTCCCGAGCCAGACCCCGCACCCAGCGGCGGTGGCTACTGACGCCGATGCCGAGCCCGCACCAGGTGCGGCTAGTTCCCGAGCTGTGCAACCGGCAGATTTTCGTGCCTTCCAGCATGTCTGTGGTGCGGCTCGGCTAACCACTGGCCGGGGTTGGTCAGGAACCGCGGCTGCCGGCGGCTCGTTGGACCGGCTGTGCCAGGCATGCTGAACCCCCGGCGGATCTCCGCGTTCCGCGCGCTGTGGCGGGCCGTGATGCGCGGCCGCCGGCCCGGTGCCCCCGGGCTGGGTGAGCGGGCCCGGGCGCTGCCCCGGATGGTCGGCGCGTCGCTGGGTGGGCGGTACCGGGGGCTGAGCCGGGGGCGGCTGGCGCTGTTCCTGGTCGGCGTGGTCTACCTGGTCTCGCCGGTGGACCTGGTGCCCGAGCTGTTGTTCAACGTGTTCGGGCTCGGTGATGACGCGGTTGTTGCGCTGTGGCTGGCCGGCGGCTTCCTGGTGGAGACCGAACGGTACCTGGGCTGGCAGCGCGACCCGACCGGCCAGTGGGGCTCAGCCGACTGATTCGCCCAGGTCGAGGGCCAGCGACGCGATGAAATCGAAGGCCTGCTGGCCGTGGTTGGCCGCGGCCCAGTAGGTGTCGAACAGCCGTGCGTAGAGCGCGATGTCCTCGCGGTCCCGGATGGCCAGCTCGGCGTTGATCGTCTCGATCAGCACCAGGCTGTCGTCGAAGATCCAGAAACCGTGGCTGGTCGCCTTCAGCAGCGGGGCATCGGCCGGGATGACCGACAGCTCCACGTTCTCCATGCCGGAGAGCACCATGAGCCGGTCCAGCTGGGCGCGCAGCACGGCCGGCGGGCAGAGCCGGGCGCGCAGCGCGGCCTCGGTGACCAGGAACTTGAACTGGCGTTCCGGGTGGTACAGCGCCTCCTGCCGGCGCATCCGGGAGCGCACCGCCTCCTCCACGTCATCCGGGCTGCGGTGCAGCTCGGACAAGCCGTGGAAGACGTGCCGGGCGTAGTCGGCGGTCTGCAGCAGCCCGGGCACGATCGCCGTCTCCAGCGCGCGCAGCCGGGTGGTGGAGTGCTCCAGCACCACGCCGGCCTTCTGCCGGGGCGCGAGCCCGGAGCGGTACTGGCGCCGCCAGGTGGCGTACTCCACGCGCAGGCTGCGCAGGTCGGACACCAGCTCGTCGCGCAGCTCCTCAGGCGCGCTCAACGCGCTCGCCCAGGCGCGCACGTCGTCGGCCGACGCGGTCTGCCGGCCGTTCTCCAGCCGGGACACCTTGGACGCGGGCCAGCCCAGCCGCTCGGCCAACTCCTTGCCGGACAGCTCGGCGTCCTCGCGCAACTGACGGAGCCGGATGCCGAATCCGGTCCGCCCGTCGTGGTCGTCGGTCACGGTCCTCCAGTGGACAGTTCCGGGGCGAGTCGGACAAATTCTCCGCGCCGGAACGGTTTGCTTCGCAAACTAGTACCTCGCGGGCGCGGTGTGCGCCAGGTTCAGCTCAAAGATCCGGATGTCCGCCGGGGTGAGGGAACCCCACCCTTACCGGGGTCGCCCGACAGTAGTCGGGCGTGGCGGTGCGGAGCGCGCGGAGGCTATCCGCTAAACAGCGGATATGGACTTCATGCGGGCGGTCAGCCTGGATCGCTACGGGGACCCTGAGGTGCTCACCGTGGTGAGCCGGCCGGTTCCGGCGCCCCTGCCCACTGAGATCCGGGTGCGGGTGGCCGCCGCCGGGGTCAATCCGGTGGACTGGAAGACCCGCGCGGGCCAGGGCATGGCCGCGGTGCTCGGCGACCCCCCGGTGGTACTCGGCTGGGACGTGGCCGGGGTGGTCGACGCGATCGGGCCCGGGGTGACCCGGTTCGCGGTCGGCGACCTGGTGTTCGGCATGCCGTGGTTCCCGCGCCAGGCCGGCGGCTACGCCGAGTACGTCACCGCGCCGTCCCGGCACTTCGCCGCGCTGCCCTCCCGGCTCGACCCGATCGCCGGGGCGGCACTGCCGCTGGCCGGGCTCACCGCCTGGCAGTGCCTGGTGGACATCGCCGAGGTGTCCGAGGGCCAGCGGGTGTTGATCCACGCCGCCGCCGGGGGAGTCGGCCACCTGGCCGTGCAGATCGCCAGGAGCAGAGGCGCGTACGTGATCGGCACCGCCAGCTCGGCGAAACACCGGGCGCTCGGCGGGCTCGGGTTGGACGAGGCGATCAACTACTTAGGTACCGACTTCGAGAAGGTGCTCGAGCCGGTGGACGTGGTACTGGACCTGGTCGGCGGCGAGGTGGCGATGCGCTCCCTGGACGTGCTCCGCCCCGGTGGCCTGCTGATCTCCGTGCCGTCCCGGACCGCCGGGGACGCGCTGGCCGCCGCCGCGGAGCGAGGTATCCGGGCCACCGGCATGCTGGTCGAGCCGGACGGGCACGGCCTCGAGCAGATCGCCGCGCTGGTGGACGCTCGGCAGCTGCGCCCGGTGGTGGCCGAGACGTTCCCACTGGATCGGGCGGACGCCGCGCACCGGGTCGGGGAGACCGGCCGGACCACCGGAAAGCTCGTGCTCACCGTGTAGCGCGCGCCGCGTCCCGCCGCCAGTGGTAAGGGTCACCTTACTGAGCCGGGGGTGGGCACACCCCAGACGGGCGCCGGGACTAGATTCGATGTTGAACGAGCTCCCCCGGCAACGGTGCCGACTACCCGTTCACCGTTGCTAGGAGGCTCCTTTGTCCACGGCCAAAAACGGTGTGCCCACCAATGGCGTGCCCCGCGGCGACCCGCCGATCGACGCCGAGGAGGCGCGCCTGGCGGTGGGCAAGCCGAAGAAGCACGCCGCCGGGGTGCCCGCGGTGCGGGTCAGCATGACCATGGCGCTCAAGCAGATGGGCGTGCGGAAAGCCGCGCGCAACCTGCTGTCGCTCAACCAGGTCGAGGGCTTCGACTGTATGAGCTGCGCCTGGCCGGACCCGGATCCGAACCACCGGCACACCGCCGAATTCTGCGAGAACGGCGCCAAGGCGGTCGCCTGGGAGGGCACCAGGGACCGGGTCGGCCCGGAGTTCTTCCGCGAGCACTCGCTTGCCGACCTCGAGGGGCGCACCGAGCACTGGCTGGAGAAGCAGGGCCGGCTGACTCATCCGATGGTGCGGCGCCCGGGCGGCACCCACTACGAGCCGATCGAGTGGGCGGACGCCTTCGCGCTGATCGGGCGGCACCTGAACGGGCTGGCTAGCCCGGACGAGGCGCTGTTCTACACCTCGGGGCGCGCGTCCAACGAGGCCGCGTTCGTCTACCAGTTGTTCGCCCGCGCCTACGGCACCAACAACCTGCCGGACTGCTCGAACATGTGCCACGAGTCCACCGGCGTGGGACTGACCGAGACCATCGGCATCGGCAAGGGCTCGGTGTCGCTGCACGACCTGCACGAGGCTGACCTGATCGTGGTCTGCGGGCAGAACCCGGGCACCAACCACCCCCGGATGCTGACCGCGCTGGAGCTGGCCAAGCAGCGCGGCGCGCGCATCCTGGCGATCAACCCGCTGCACGAGGCGGGGCTGCTGAAGTTCGACAACCCGCAGACGCCGCGCGGCCTGGTCAAGGGCACCCCGCTGGCGGACACCTTCCTGCAGATCCGCGCCGGCGGCGACCTGGCGCTGCTCCAGGCCATCGGGCACCTGCTGCTGGTAGCCGAAGAGGCCAACCCCGGAACCGTGGTGGACCGCGCGTTCATCGAGCAGCACACGGTGGGCTTCGAGGCCTACCGCAAGCACGCGGACCTGCTGGACTGGGACGAGGTGCTCACCGCGACCGGGCTCACCCGGGCGGAGATCGAGGGCGCGGCGGCCATGTTCGCCGAGTCCAAGCGCATCGTGACCTGCTGGGCGATGGGCATCACCCAGCACCGCAACGCGGTGGCCACCATCAAGGAGTTCGTCAACCTGGCGCTGCTGCAGGGCATGGTCGGCAAGCCGGGTGCGGGCCTGTGCCCGGTGCGCGGGCACTCGAATGTGCAGGGCGACCGGAGCATGGGCATCTGGGAGCAGGTCCCGGATTCGTTCCTGGACGCGCTGCGTGACGAGTTCGGCTTCGAGCCGCCCCGGCACCACGGGGTGGACGCGGTGAACGCGGTGCGGGCGCTGCGGGACGGCCGGGCCCGGGTGTTCGTCGGGCTGGGCGGCAACTTCGCGGCGGCCATGTCGGACACCGAGGTGACCGAGGCGGCGCTGCGCGCGGCCGAGCTGACCGTGCAGATCTCCACCAAGCTGAACCGTTCGCACCTGACCGCCGGCGAGACCGCGCTGATCCTGCCCACCCTCGGGCGCACCGAAAAGGACCTCACCGGGGGCCGGGTGCAGCGGGTCACCGTGGAGGATTCGATGTCCGCGGTGCACGCCTCCCGGGGCCGCACCGAGCCGGCCGGCGAGCTGCTGCGCTCCGAGGTGGACATCCTCTGCGGCATCGCGGCGGCCACCCTCGGCGCCCGCTGCGACATCCCGTGGCGGGGCTTCGCCGAGGACTACGACCAGATCCGGGAGCGGATCGGCCGCGTGGTGCCCGGCTGCGAAGGCTACGACCAGATCGTCCGGGAGCGCGGCGGATTCACCATGCCGCACCCGCCGCGCGACTCCCGTACCTTCCCCACGCCGGAGGGCAAGGCGGTGTTCACGGTCAACCCGCTACCGGTGCTGACCGTGCCGGAGGGGCGCCTGGTGCTGCAGTCGCTGCGTAGCCACGACCAGTTCAACACCACGATCTACGGGCTCAACGACCGCTACCGGGGCATCCACTCCGGGCGTCGGGTGGTGTTCATCTCCGCCGCCGACCTGGCCGAGCTGGGCTTCGCCGACGGGGAGACGGTGGACCTGGTCAGCGAGTGGTCCGACGGGCTGGCCGGCACCACGGTGACCGAGCGGCGGGCCGAGGCGTTCCGGCTGGTCGAGTACAACACCCCGAAGGGCTGCGTGGCCGCCTACTACCCGGAGACCAACCCCCTGGTCCCGCTGGACTCCACCGCGCTGGACAGCAACACCCCCACCTCCAAGTGGGTCATCGTCCG